>JAILMN010000038.1 GCA_024692565.1 Paludibacteraceae bacterium | reverse complement strand
TACACGCGCTGCCGGTCAGGATATCGACATCGTCGTCGGCAGTTATGCGGACTTTGAACCGACGGCCGATTATTTCGGCGCTTTGGTGCAATGGCCGAATAGCGATGGCGCGATTGAAGAGTATGAGACTTTCATTGATGATTGCCATGCTGCCGGTCTTAAGGTGACAGTTGTTGCAGACCTAATGGCTTTAGCGCTCCTTAAGCCGCTGGATGCTGATATCATGTGCGGAACCGCGCAGCGTTTCGGACTGCCGATGGGCTTTGGTGGTCCGACGGCTGGATACATGGCTACGCGAGATGAGTTCAAGCGTGAGATGCCGGGACGTATTATCGGTCTTTCCAAAGACAAATACGAGCGTCCGGCGTATCGTTTGGCGCTACAGACTCGTGAGCAGCATATCAAGCGCGAACGCGCTACTTCGAATATCTGTACGGCAGAAGCCCTTTCGGCGATGATGGCTGGTATGTACAGCGTATATCATGGTGCAGAAGGCATTCGCCAGATAGCTGAAGGTATTCACGGCAAAGCCGTGTACCTGAGTGAGATGCTCCAAGCGTACGGATACAATCAGGAGAACGCAGAGTTCTTTGACACGCTTAAGATCACGCGCGATGAGGACGAAGGCTGGCAGGCGCGTGTGCGTGAAGCCGCCGAAGAAGTGGGCATTAACCTCTATTACGATGAGGCTGGCTGGATTGGCTTGGCCATTGACGAGACTGTGGACCTCTACGATATGAATGAACTCATTGGCGTCTTTGCTGCTGCGTCCGATAATATGGCGCAACTCGAGGATAGCGATGAGGCTTTCGAGAATCTCTGGGCAATTGATGAGAGTCGTGTCCGCGAAGTGAACTACCTGCAGGCACCGGTCTTCAATCTCTATCATACGGAGACCGAACTCATGCGTTACCTCAAGCGCCTTGACCGCAAGGATATCAGCCTTGCTACCTCGATGATTCCGCTTGGCTCGTGTACGATGAAACTCAACCCGGCTGCCGCGATGATTCCAATCACGTTCGGCAAGGCTATGAGCGTTCATCCTTTGGCGCCGGCAGAGCAGGTCATAGGCTATCAGACTATCATGGAGCAACTCCAGGAACAACTTTGTGCCATCACCGGTTTTGACGCATGTACCTTGCAGCCAACTTCCGGCGCAGCAGGCGAATATACCGGTTTGGTGGTTATTCGTGAGTACCTCCGTCGTCAGGGACAAAGCCAGCGCAATGTGCTCCTCATCCCGGCTTCGGCACACGGTACGAACCCTGCTTCGTGCGTGCAGGCCGGCTTCACGCCTTGCGTGGTCAAATGCGACGAACAGGGTAATACCGACTTGGCGGACTGGAAACTCAAATGCGAGGAGAACAAGGACGTGCTGGCGGGTTGTATGATTACTTATCCCTCCACGCATGGTATCTTCGAGCAAGCCATCCGCGAGATGATCGATGCCGTACATGGCAACGGTGGTTATGTGTATATGGACGGTGCGAACATGAACGCACAGATAGGATGGACAAATCCGGCTTTCATCGGTGCGGACGTATGTCACCTCAATCTGCATAAGTCGTTCGCTGCGCCTCATGGAGGCGGTGGTCCAGGTGCTGGTGCGGTATGTTGTACCGAAGCGTTGGCAGACTGTCTGCCGACGGAAGATGCGAACCGTGTCTCGGCTGCGCTCTACGGTAATGCGAATATCGCGCTTATCTCTTGGGGCTATATCGCAATGATGGGTGCAGAAGGCTTGCGTCACGCTACGGCGGCTGCTATCCTTTCGGCAAACTATATGGCAAAGCGTCTTAAAGATGCATACGGCATCGTTTATACCGGTGCCACGGGTAGAGTAGGTCACGAACTTATTCTCGACTGCCGCCAGTTCCATGCCATCGGCATCACCGAGGCAGATATCGCCAAGCGTCTTATGGATTACGGCTATCATGCTCCTACGCTTTCCTTCCCGGTTCATGGCACGCTCATGGTCGAGCCGACAGAGAGTGAGTCACTCGTGGAGATTGATCGTTTCTGCGATGTGCTGTTGCAGATCCGTCAGGAGATTGCGGATGTTGAGTCCGGTAAGGCTGACAAGACCGATAACGTCCTGCTCAACGCTCCGCACCCGGAATACGAAGTGGTGGCAGACGAATGGACCCATCCTTACACGCGCCGGCAGGCTGCATACCCGACGGAGTGGGTGGCGCAGACTAAGTTCTGGTGCCCTGTAGGACGCGTTGATAACGGCTTCGGCGACCGTAACCTCATAGCAAGATTCTAAATCATATATTTAAAATCATAAATCACAAATAGATTTATGTCCCGCTATAGTCGATTTGTCAACCCGCATCTCTCGCCGCGTGAGTCACGTATCCGCACGGTGTTTGAGTATCTCTCCATCATCATTGGTATCGCTCCGATGGCGCTGATGGTTAACTGGGTGTTTCTGCCCCACGCGTTCGTAGGAGGCGGTCTGACAGGTATCTGCTCGGTCATCTATTATGTCACCGGCGGAATGTTCCCTGAGATGTTTGCGGAGTATGGAGGAGCAATTCCTGTGTGGTTAACTTCGTTCGTGATTAATGCTACTTTGCTCCTCATTGCGAGTTTGACGGTTGGCTGGCGGTTCTGCATCAGGACGATGGTGGGAGTGGCGGCTATCACGGTCTGGTATCGCCTTATTCCTATCCTTCAGGAGCCTATCATCGAGGACCCGTGGGTAGGAGCAATAGTAGGCGGCGTGGTGTTTGGCTTGAGTTTGGGCTGTGTCCTTGCTGCCAACGGCTCGTCCGGAGGTACGGATATCGTAGCGATGATCGTGAACTACTATCACAATATTTCGCTGGGTAATATCATGCTCGCATGTGATGTGCTGATTATTGCGTCGGCGTTCTTCTTGCCTTTACCGGCTTCTATGCAGGAAGAGGGCGCTAATCCGACCTATCTGCATATCAAACGTGTGCTCTATGGTGTGGCGATGACAATCTCTTATACCATGGCCGTTGATTGGATCATGTCGCGCTTGCACCGCTCTGTGCATTTCCTCATCTATTCGTCTAAATACGAAGAGATAGCTTCGGCAATCAATACTAAGGTCAACCGCGGCGTGACGGTGTTGGACGGCACGGGATGGTATTCCAAACATCCGGTCAAGGTCATCTCGGTGCTGGTACGTAAGCCCGAGAGTTCGCAGGTCTTCCATCTGGTTCATGAGATAGATCCGGATGCGTTAGTTTCCTTTGCAGACGTGAGCGGCGTCTTCGGTTCTGGATTTGATAAAATAAAGGCAAAATAGCAAAAAAAATACGCAAAGGCTTGCGTAATTAAAAAAAAAGCAGTACCTTTGCACCCGCTTTCGATGGAGAGTTGACTGAGTGGTCGAAAGTGCCGCACTCGAAATGCGGTGTACGCATTACGTCGTACCGGGGGTTCGAATCCCTCACTCTCCGCAAAGCGTCGAGTTCGGGAAACTGAACAAAAGAGAATGAGAGTTTTTGCTCTCATTTTTTGTGGACTATAGTGCCTGTTGAGAATTTATTTTCAAAAGGGAACTATGGTACACAAAAAGAAAGGGTTTTTAGCCCTTTCCTTTGTATTTTGTTTAGTTGTACGAGGTCGTGCTTTGCAAGGATGCCACCGGCAGGCTTTAGGGTTTTCGAGGTGGGATTGCCAAAGGCAATGTCGGTGCCCTCGAATCCCTCACGTTAATTGAGTCTTACCATCACGGAGATGACGGTGCCGGCAGTGGTGTCTCCGGCTTTATAGATGCGCACTTTGCCTTTGTTCTCACCCGTTACAGGTAAGACTATCGTGGTCTCGTAGCCATCGATGGTCATCGCCGATTTGCGGAAAGCCTGTGCACGGGGCACGTACGTCCAATTGGCAGATATAGTGCTCTTTACAATCGAAGATTCGGCATTCAATTCGCTGTAGTCGATTGTCACTTGCTCTGCCTCGCTCTTGCTCAGGTCGCAGATATAGAACGCTTGCTGGTCGTTTCCCATCACGTATGCGATACCTTGATAATAACCCTCGTTCGGATAATAAGCAGGCAGCGGATCCGCAGAAAGGCTCCAGTTGTTGAAATCAAAGACATATTTCATACCGCCGAGCATCCAAGTAGCTTTGCTATTACGACTTACGTCAGGCAGATTAGCCAGATCATATATCGAAGCCCCTTGAATATCTGCCACTTTCTCGCCTAAGACAGCTTTGCCTTCTGATTCGGAGAGCGTAACGGAATAAGCTACCGGCTGTCCTTCTATATGTCCGAGCGCATAGAGCGTCTCGTTGACGGAGATAAGACGATAGTTCTCATCGAAAGCCACTATCTTGCCCGAAGGAACAAACATAACGCCCGGAATGCCGTTACCCTCATATATGTCATGCTGTGTGTTATAATATAGCAGTCGCATGCCGAGCGCTCCGCGTTTGTCGGGCATGATAACCTCCGTTAACAGATTCTCGCTGTGCATAGTGGTAACGGATAACTGGTTGCCTTCATCTTTTAGACGATACACGATACGCTGGCCGACTCTCGGCATATGATAGTCACTATTGGCATAAATCTCGCCACCGATAGATTCCACAATGCCGTAGATATCCGTTTGAGCGGCATCCCACTTCACATTGCCGTAGAACGGTCGTCCATCCCTGCCGTCCCATTCAAAGAGCGCACCGTCTCTGCGGCGCACCAGGAAATTGTCGTGGTAGTCCGAATGTTCGGCAATCGCCTCTTTGACCTTGCTTTTAGCCGGTTCGGGCAGCTCGTCCAAATCGGGATATACATAGTTGCAACCATACAGCCACAACCAGTCATCGCCGATGGCATACACATACTGCATACTGAGGCGCAGATTAGCCTTGATGAGGTTCTTTGCGTCACCTCCTCCGCTGCAATCGATAGCGTAGGTGATCTCTACAAGCGTACCGTCTTCCGAAACAGAATAAGCGATACCGTCCTCCACCAGTTCGTCGCCGCCATCCGCGCGCAAACGTGCCGGCGCGTTATTGCCTGCTTTCTGTCCACGCGAAGCAAGGGCCAAAGTGTTGACGCCGTCTATGTTCATCTTACGGAACTTCACGTCCGCTTTGCCGCCGATGCCATCACAGGAGGCCATACCGATTGCGACCACTATGACCGCAAGGGCGTATAAAAAACTACGTTTCATAATCGTATTCATTTTTCAGTAGTCAGTAATCAGTTGAGTTGAACGATGGTCGCCACGACTGCGGTGCCGCTGGCTTCGGTACCCATAACAACGGTCTTGAACGCACCTTCGCCGGTCATAGGAGTGATGAGCGTAACCGTAGAACCGTCTGCCATGATGGCTACTTCGATCACAGCTTTCGAACCTCTGTCGTAGATTGCGCTTTCTATAACATTATATTGCGGCACTTCGCTGCGATCAACCTGATGACGCGTTTTCGTACGAGTGGGCAAGTTATATACATCAACATAACTCATATCTATCTGCTTCGAGAAAGCCGCAGAATATGCATTTCCTTCGTCATCATAGTCACCCTCCCAAGAAGGGAAGCCTTCCGGCAAGTTCTCGGTTGAGAACAACAAGGTGTTGGCATCAAAGGTCTTAATAATTGCACTATTGCCGTCATCAGTCAACCAGGAATAAGTAGATCCCTCAACTACAACCGGATGGTAGTAACCATATCCGGGCAGCGTTTTACCTTGGACGCATAGAGTAGCAGTAGCCGTCCCGTTATCAAAAGATACGGCATAAATACCGCCACTACTATTATCTCCATCTATGCCTGCTGAAATAAAGTATTTACCTCCTATATAGTGCAGATTTGGCATGTATAGATTATTAGGAAGCCCTTGTACCAGATTCGCATAAATGCCGTTGATAAAGGCAGGATTTGTCGGCACGTTGCTGCTGTAACTCAACACCGTTCCCAGATGTCCTTGTCCGTCGCCAACGACATACGCAATATTGGCGTGGTAGTCTAAGCCTACTAAATCCATTGTCGAGCCGTTGTCCACCAGTTTGCACAAACCGCCTTGGTAATTACCTATCGCCCAGTATAATTCTTTGCCGACTTGAGCAACCAAGCCGTATTGCTTCAGGTCTTTGCTGGTCGGATTCTCAATAGGCCAATAATTTACTGCGAGTTTACCTTCCGAGTTCAGAGGCACCACATTGATGTTCGATATATTGAACAGCGCACCGTCTGTCTTGCGAAGCAGGAAATTGAAATGTCCCGGGCGGTTACGGCTGGCGTTTATCTCGCCTTGTATATAATCGCGTCCCCACTTGTCGAGAGGCAGTGCATCCAGGTTGTCGCAATAATACTGACAGCCGTAGAGCCACAAGTAATCGTCACCAACTGTGAAGATGTTCTCAATACTCAGACGCAGGGCTTGTGTATTAACCGTCGAGTCCACTTCGTTGAAATAGAAGAACGCCACACTCATGTTTCCGTTTTCATCCACGGTGTAGAGGAATTTGGTGGTAGGGTCATCTTGTTCGCCGCCGTCCGCACGCGCTTTGAGCGGCGCGTTAGCCGAACCTTTGGTCTCATGAACCAGAGCAAGCGCTTTGGCGTTACGCAAATCAACGCCTTTGAAGGTCAATTTATTACCTTCGCCCGGATCGTCTTGACAAGAACTCAACAATCCCGCACATAGCAGAATCGCTGCCAAATAAGTGAACTTTCTCATAATCATATTGGGTTAATGGGTTAATATAATTCATGCAAAAAGCGAAAAGGACACATCGTCCCTGCCGCCTATTATGTCGGTTTTATCTATTTGTTGCGCTACCTCTTGCGTCCCATCCGCGCCGCATACATACATACATACATACATACATACATACATACATACATACATACATACATACATACATACATACATACATACATACATACATACATAC
>JAILMN010000007.1 GCA_024692565.1 Paludibacteraceae bacterium | reverse complement strand
TCTGCGGCAGCAGCCTGAACCTGCTCGGTTACTTCTGCCGCCTTGTCCAGCACTTTCTCTGCCACGTCCAGAGCCGCCTCTGCTGCCTTCACTGCTACTTTTTTCGCAGCGTCTAATATTTCTTCTTTCTTTGCCATAAATAGGTAGAATTTATATATGTTTGCTATTTTCTACGTTAAGTACTCGTACTCTTATAACCGGATAACATGCATTCCGTCTATAGTATAAGTTTCTCCGTCCTGGCGTCGTATATACAGATGATTATCGATCATCAGCTTTTCCGCTTTCTTTATTGCCTGCGAGGGTTCCGTATGAATACCTGTGGGATTGCTTCCCGCGAATAGAGGTTCATACGTGACATCCCCATCCACTTGAATAAGTCGTGGATTTGTCTGGTCTCCATCGCTCCATCCGACAAAAGTGTATCCCTCATCCGCTACGGCGGTGATTGTCACCCACTCGTCACAGGCATACTTTCCTTCTCCTGTTGCCATGCCTCCTTCAGCAGTTGCTACACTTACTTGCGGGCGTTCCTTACGGAACTTATATCCCGCCCAACTGCTGTTAGCAGCATAGGCAAGCGAGTCCACCGAACAGCCGATCAGCACATTATACCGGGAATATAAACCGGTATAGTTATACTCAAACCATCTGTAAAAGCATTGCGCTTCAAGTTGCGGAGGAGTGACCGCATCGGAGATGATGGTACGCATGGAGTCGCAGTCATAAAATGCCATTTTTCCTACTTTCTCGCACGCCTCGGGCAGTCGTATCGTCTGCACATTGGGAAGGTGGTAGAAACCGCCCTCTTCAATCGTGCGGAGCGAGTCGGACAGCGTGACAGAATTAAGTCCCAGACACCCGGAGAAGGCATATTTGCCGACCGTTCGGGCTGTGTCCGGCAACACGAGGTCTGTCACACGTTGGCCGCCTACATATAAATAATTATTGTATAGCGGACTTGCTTCATCATGTTCGCAGGTGATGGCGGCATACGCTGCAAGATCCTCCACGTGTATCCGTATGCTGTCGGTACTGGAAAAACCGATTAGTCCTACATAACGGAGCGAACGGGGGATATGCAACTCCTTGATGCCTCTTAAAGCCTGCAGACCACCGGTCATGATGCTGTCCAGCATAGGCGGCAATTCCAGTTCGGTCAGACGCGGGCAGGCACGAAAGGCATACTCGCCGATTACACGAACGGATTGACCCATACGCACATAGTGGAGCGAATCCATTTGGTAGCACAGGTTAGAAGGGATATACAGCACCGAGTCGCCGATGAACATGCTGTCTATATGCGTGCTCCAGTTGCCGGTACTGCCATTATATCCCAATGCGGATGACATACTTCCACCCCTGCAATTCTTGGCGTTGAAACGTACGACCTTCAGTTTGCCGGCGTTAGCAAAGAGTCCGCTCGGCACAGATTGTACATCTTCGCCGAAAATGACTTCGCGCAAGTTTAACGGTTTGAGCCAATAACTATTGACAGTGCATTTTACAGCATTATAGTACATCTTGGTGAGGCTATGACAGCCTTCGAACGCCCGTTCGCCTATTTTGGTAATAGTCGTCGGGATAACCACCGATTCTACATCACTGTACCTCAGTGCCCATTCTCCGATTTCGGTAACGGCATATTGCACGCCGTTATATGTTATTTGCTCAGGTATGACGACATGACCGGCATAAGCGGAAGTATTCGTATAGTTTTTCTGCGTAACAATCGCTGTACGGGTAGAGTTATTGAGGTTATAATAGATACCATTGATTTCCACGTCGTAGGCGAGAGCCAAGAGATTGACACCCAGACAGAGGACAAATATCAATAGCCGTTTATTCATTGCATGTTACAGTTATGCGGCACAAAGCATGCCTATTCCCATACCCAGATAATACAACACTACTACGGTGAACGGCAGAATAACGATCGTTGCCACTACCGTGCTGATCACTTCGACACGTTTTTGCCATTTGAGGTTGTTGAGTCCCATGGAAGTCATAGCCGATCCGACGCCATGATTGAGGTGGAGCCAGAGCACGACGAACCAAAGGAGATAGAGAACGCAGTAGATTTGTCCCCAAACGGGCGTTGTGAACAGTTCCTTCACGTACGCAGCTCCGTTTTGCGGGTCAAATGCGCCGGTCTCGATACCGGAGAGCTCGGCAAACTGCATCTTGAACCAGAAATTGTAGAGGTGCAGGCAGAGGAAACCGAGGATGATGAAACCGAGAACGAGCATGTTCTCCGACTCCCAAGTCACGCCTTCTTTTTTGGCGCGCACTTCGTACCGGTCATTGCCGCGAGCCGCTCTGTTCTGAATGGTCAGATAGAGTCCATAGCAGAAATGAACGAGAACGAGGAAAGCGATACCGAGCGATCCGATGACCGCGTACCAGTTAGCGCCGAGGAACCGGCAGATTGCGTTGTAAGCCTCCTCGCTGAAGACCAACGCCAGGTTCATGCACCCGTGAAAAAGGAGGAACAGCACAAGAGCCGCTCCACTGAGGGCCATAACGAATTTACGACCGACAGATGAATCTTTTAACCACATAAAGATTGTTTGTTTTTAGTTATTATTGTTATTGAATTTGTGTCTCCCACATTTTGCGTGCAAAATTACAATAAAAAATTGACATACGCAAATAAAAAATCGAAAATCGGCATGTTTGTACTGATTTTCTTGCGTATGTCAAAATTTTTGTGTATCTTTGCAGTCGATTCGGTATAAAAAAGATAAATATGTCACTTATTATTTTTGATTTAGACGGCACGCTGCTTAATACGATCGACGATTTAGGTTATGCGTGCAATCATGCGTTGGCTGAGGAAGGCTATCAGACATTTGGTATTGGCGATTACCCTGCGAAAGTGGGGAACGGTATCAATAACCTGATCCGGCGTGCATTGCCGGAGGAAGCGCGAACGGAGGAGAACATCTTGCGTGTGCGCGCGCATTTTATTCCTTACTATGACGCGCACAACTGCGATTTCACGCGTCCGTACGCGGGCATTCCGGAGTTGTTGGCGGGTCTGAAGGCGCAAGGGCATTTGCTGGCGGTAGCGAGCAACAAATATCAGGCTGCGACGGAGAAGATCGTGGGTCATTTTTTCCCGGGTGTGTTTGATGTCGTATTAGGCGAGCGCGAAGGCGTCGAGCGTAAGCCCGATCCCCAGATTGTGCGTGACATTCTCTCCCGCTGT
>JAILMN010000028.1 GCA_024692565.1 Paludibacteraceae bacterium | reverse complement strand
CAGCAGATGTTTCGCTCCGCATATATGGCTGACATCATATGATATATTGGAGGCTCAGAAACATGAGCCGGAAGTAATAGCTCGCCTGATATGGATTGCCCAATACGTGGTGTTGTGCTTCTACTTTATGTATATTTTTGTGCGTGAGAGCGAATTATGGCGCATCAAAGCCGAGGATTATTTTGCGGACAACCGGATGATATCCGTTCATCTCATTCGCGCGAGTCTGACGATAGCCATGGTCATAGGATTCACTACCTTTGCCATCACACTAAATCTGCATCCCTATGTGGCCGTTGGCCTAAACATGCTGATATTAACTTTGTACATTGCTCTGGGAATACTCTTTCTGCAATATCCGAGTCTGTTCGCCAAGATGCGTCCGGTATTGTACGAACAGAAGACCGGTATTCAAAGCGACTCGGGAGAAAGACGTTGGAACACAATGCGCAAAAAAATAATAGAGAGAAAACTCTTTCTGCGGCCGGGCATCACTCTGGAGCAGATAGCTCGCGAAATAGGAGTGAGCCGAACGATACTAAGCAACGCCATTAATCGTGAGGAAGGCATGAACTTCAACGCTTTTATCAACAGGTTGCGTATCCGTGAGGCACAACGCGCGATGAGTGAGAACAATCAGCAAGAAATCAGTCTGCAACAGTTGGCGGAAAAAGTCGGCTACACCGAGTCGAGCAATTTCTGCCGCGAGTTCAAACATTGGGCAGGCAACACGCCCAACGAATGGATAAAGAAATGCGCTAAACAATCAGATTAATCCGCGCTTTTTCAGTTCCTGATAGACAAGATGTACGGGGAAACCCATGACGTTGAAATACGAGCCTTTCATCTCGGTACACGCCACATATCCAATCCATTCCTGCACACCATATGCGCCCGCTTTATCGAGCGGGCGATATTTATGCACATAGTGCTCAATCTCCTCGTCGCTCAGATTGCCGAAAGTGACGTCCGTGCAATCGACGAGCGTCTCGAGATCCCTACCCTTGCGGGCAAAAGTGACCGCTGTATAGACCTGGTGGGTCTTGTTACGCAGTTGTTTGAGCATCGCGATGGCTTCCGCTTCGTCATGGGGTTTGCCGAGCATGTGACCGTCGAGCCAGACGATAGTATCGGCGGTGATGAGCAATTGGTCGGGTTGTAACTGCTGCTCGTACGCGCGCGCCTTCGCACGCGATATATAATAAGGAATATCACCGGCTTTCAGATCCGCCGGATAGGTCTCATCGGCATCGATATTAATGGCCGTAAATGGCAGGTCTAAACCTGCCATCAATTCTCTTCTGCGGGGACTCTGTGAACCAAGGATGATTTCCATCAGAATAAATCCAATTGCGTGTCCGCGGGTTTCTCGAATGTCATCGTGACACCTTCCACTTCGATCGCTTCCGGTTGTTCAGCTGCGTCCTGTGCTGCTTCCGGTTGTTCAGCTGCCTCCGGTGCTTCCATTTCCTCCTCTTCCGGCTCTTCGGGCTCTTCCGGCTCCGGCTCCGGCTCCGGCGTGATATCTTCGATAGATGCCACCTCGAGGGTTGTGACGCGCTTACCTTTCGCCTTCGCGGACTTCTCGTCGATGAACTCCGCCATCAGGATCTCCAATGGTTGCTTGTTCTCGTCGGCGAAGAGCACACGGAAGGTCGCTTCGGCGCGGTCGGAGAGCACAGCGATACGCGAGTCTTTGTCTTCGCCGAGCATCGACTGCACCTTCGCGTTCGCATCATCGAGACGGAATCGCTTGCCGTAGTAGTACTTGAGTTCGCCGTTCCATTGGATGAGCGACCATATCTTATCGGCGTCGAGTTTCTCGATGCGCCAGATGTTGTCCTCGAAGTGCGCCGTGAGGTCAAAATTGGTGGTGTAGTACGTACCGTCGTTATTGATGACGAGGATACGGTCTTCGTCCCAGAACTCGCCGAGGTAGATGCCGTGCTCATCGTAGTTGACGCGCAGCACATCGGGGTCGAACCATACTTTACGTCCGCCCAGCGTGGAGTGGCCTTTCTGCTTGAGCGTGATCGATTTGACTTCGAATTTGGTAAGCACATTGCCTCGTGCGGTACGCGATTTGACAGCCAACTCGCTCAGGTCTTTGCATACCTCAAGTTTCTTGAGATGCAACTGCGGCTTGAGCGCCACGCGGATGACCTCTGCCTCGCCGTTGGGGTTCGCTGTGAAATAGACGACGCGCGAACCGGGTTTGCCTTGCGTCAGGTCATATTCCTTGTCACGCGCCACGCCGGTGACGCTGAAGCGCTTCATGAAATAGGTGCCTTTCTTGCCGTCGCGATAAACCACATTATAGATCGTGCGGTCGTCGCCACGCTGGAACACGGCTATATGGAGAATGTCGGTGCCCACGAAAATCTTATCGGCCACCTTCATGATCTTGTATTTGCCGTCGCGGTGGAAGACGATGATGTCGTCGATGTCGGAGCAGTTGAATAGGAACTCATCTTTCTTGAGACCCGTTCCGACGAATCCTTCCGCGCGGTTGATATACAGTTTCTCATTGTTCTCGACGATGGCCTGCACGTTGATGGCGCCGAAGTTACGCACCTCGGTGCGACGCGGATAAGCTGCGCCGTATTTGGTTTTGAGCATCTCGAACCATGAGATGGTGTAGTCCGTCAGGTGGTTGAGGTTCTTGATGCAGGCTTTGATTTTCTTCTCAAGGTCTTTCATCAGTTCGTCCGCTTTCTTGGAGTCGAACTTGGTGATGCGGATCATGCGGATCTCGAATAGCTTCTCGATGTCCTCGGGGCGCACCTCGCGGATCAGTTGCGGCTTGAACGGCGTCAAGGCCTCGTCCACAAACGCAATCAATTTCTCTTTGTTCGGCGCGTTCTCGTAGCCCTCCTGCTTATAGATGCGGTTCTCGATGAAGATCTTCTCGAGGGACGTGTAGAAATATTTCTCTTCCAACTCGCCTTTCTCGATCTCGAGTTCCCATTTGAGGAGTGCTTTGGTGTTCTCGGTCGATAGTTTGAGGAGGTTGCTGACGGTGGTGAAGATCGGTTTGCGATTCTCTACCACGCAGCAGTTGGGCGATATATTGACTTCGCAGTCGGTGAACGCATAGAGCGCATCAATCGCTTTGTCGGACGACGAACCCGGAGCCAGCTGCACGACGATACGTGCCTGGTCAGCCGTGAAGTCATCGATCTTCTTGATTTTGATTTTGCCCTTCTGGTTGGCTTTGAGGATGGTCTCGATGATCTTAGAGGTCGTGGTGCCGAAAGGAATCTCGGTGATGATAAGCGTCTTGTTGTCGTCGGCTTTCTGGATACGCGCACGGATCTTGACCGAACCGCCACGTTCGCCGTCGTTGTAGCGCGTCACGTCAATCACGCCGCCTGTCGGAAAATCCGGATAGAGCTGGAATGGCTCATTGCGCAGGTACGCCAGCGAAGCGTCACACAGCTCGCCGAAGTTATGCGGCAGTATCTTCGAGTTCAGTCCGACCGCGATACCTTCCACGCCCTGCGCTAACAGCAGCGGGAACTTAACCGGCAGATGAATCGGCTCGTTCTTACGTCCGTCATAACTCTTCATCCACTCCGTCGTCTTGGGATTGAATACGGCCTCAAGCGCGAATTTCGAAAGACGTGCCTCGATGTAACGAGGCGCTGCCGCTCCGTCACCCGTGAGGATATTACCCCAGTTTCCCTGACAATCGATAAGCAGATCTTTCTGCCCCAACTGCACCAGCGCGTCACCGATAGACGCATCGCCGTGCGGGTGGTACTGCATGGTCTGACCGACGATATTCGCCACTTTGTTGAACTTACCGTCATCCACACACTTCATCGCATGCAGAATACGGCGCTGCACCGGCTTGAGACCATCCTCTATCGCCGGAACAGCACGTTCCAATATCACATACGAAGCATAGTCCAGGAACCAGTCCTGGTACATGCCCGTCAAGTGATACTTCACAGCATCATTGAATCCGCCCTGACCTGCCATCTATCAGCCGAGCTTTTTATTGATAAAGATATAAGCGAGAATACCTGCGAGCTCCAGCGCTATACCACTGATCAGCAGGGCATTCACCGGCAGCGCGTACTTATAAACGATCAGGCACGCTACGCCTAATAAAAGAAGGATTACTCCCAAAAACTTCTTTAAATTCTCCATAAAACTATTGACGATTTAACGATTTGCTTTATCTATTTTCAAAATCGGGCACAAAATTACAAAAAAATAATGACATACACAAGAGTGTATGCCATTTTTTGCGATTTTTTCGCATTTTTGGGGCACTTATTCTCCCTTGATTGCTTTGCGGAGAAGGGGAACGAGGTCGGAATTATCGTGCCAGCCGGTGAAATGTTCCGAGCCGGCGCCGATGGCGAAGACAGGCACCGGATGGGCGCTATGCGCACGGGTCGTCCAACCGATATGCGCCTTGTTATTCAGAATCTCGATGCCTAATTTGCCCAACTCATTGATGGTCTTGTACATGGTCTTCGTGTCCTTGCCCTTATGCTTGAGGGCAGCTTTGTACGCTGCCTTCAGCGTCGCGGTCTCCTCGTCGGTCAGCTCGACCGTATCCCAAAATCCGAGTTGCTCTTTATAGATCTGCTGCACCTCTTCCCACTTGGGTTTCTTGGCTTCCTGAAAGCGTTTGGTGAAGATATCGCTGAGCACCCAGGACGAACATTTCTGGTTCTGGAGCAAGTCCAGATGGAGCGTATAGTCGCTGTTGCCGAGCGCGAGGCCGCCTGTCTCATGATCCGCGGTGACGACGATGAGCGTCTCGTCCGGATGGGCAAGATAGAACTCATATGCCACCTGCATGGCATCATCCATATCCCATACTTCGCCGATAGCCGTAGCGGCATCGTCGCCGTGGCAGGCATAGTCAATCATGCCGCCTTCAACCATCATGAAGAAGCGGTCGTAGCGGTCGTTGAGGAAGGGGATAGCGGTGCTGACGATCTGCCGCAGCGTCAGGTCGCCTTCCTTGCGGTCGATGGCATACGGCAGGTTGGAGCCGTGCTTCGTACCTTGGTCATCATCCGCCTGCACAAGGATCATCCGTGTCGGTTGCGGCGTGACGCTCAGTTTGGCTTGCGCCTCATCATAGCCGTGCGCAATCGTATAGCCGCATTTCTCCGCCTTGCGATAGAGGTTCTCGTCCTTATCGTCATGCTTGCCGTTCGGATAATGGAAACCTGCGCCGCCGAAGAAATCGAAGCGCGAGGACGCCAACTGCTGACCTATCTTATAATACTCATTGCGCTTCTGCACATGGCCGTAGAACGCGCCGGGCGTAGCATGGTCGATGGCTACGGTGGTCATGATGCCGATACCCCACCCTAAGGCTTTGAGTTCCTCGGCGATTGTGGTCAGTTTGCCTCCGTTCTCGTCCAGCCCGAGCGTACCGTTGGTGGTCTTGGAGCCCGTTGCGAGACAGGTGCCGGCTGCCGCCGAATCGGTGATGCCGTTGCTGCGTGAGAACGTAGCCGCATGCCCCGACACGGGGAAAGTGGTCATCAGCGTCCGGACGCGACCGAGGGGTTCGCCTTGGATAGCCGAACGGTACATCTCCGCCGCCATCACCTGGTTGGTACCCATGCCGTCACCGATGAAATAGAACACAAAACGCGGCTGCGCGAAGAGCCACATGGTGCTGAGCACCAGAATCAATGAGCAAAAAATTCGTTTCATAACTATGTATTATTTTTCTTTTTCCTTGCGGACTGACGCAGGCGTTTGCGTTTGCGTGCCTCGCGTCGTTTGGCAGCCTGATGTGCCTCACGCTCTATGAGCGTCATATGCGGTGGCGGTTCGATTCCCTGCTCACGCAACCGCTGGTCTTGCACCTCTTGCTGATGTTCAATTTGTCGTTCTTTCTCTGCTCGTTTGAGCGCAATCACTTCTTCATTCGGCAGCGGTTGGTGCGCCAACAAATCTTCGTAGATGAGCAGTGTCGCCCACGCATCGGTGGAAGCATAACGCGCCTGCTCCGGCGTCAGATGACTGTTCTCCCAATTGGTTAACTGCTGGGTCTTGGATATCTTACGCCCGAAACAGATGGCGAAAATCTTCTGCAGCCCCAAATCAAACACTCCATATTGCTCCACCATCGACTGCACATCAATACAGTTAGCCGGCGTGAAATCGCGTCGGCGACGCAGGCCGTTGATGTCATCGCGGAACGCCAGCCCGACCTTGCAAATAGCAGGGTCAGCGAAGAAAGCCGCCAACTCTTCGGGCATGCCCACATGCGTCAAGCGGAACAAGTAACAGCGCTCGTGCGAAGCGATCTGCACCAGCGCCGTAGGATAATGGACGCCGCGTGCGAAGGACGGACGCGCCTCTGTATCCACGCCCACCACGCGCTGCGTGCGCAGGTAAGCCACCGCCTCTGCCACCATCTCCGGCTTGTCCACCACAATCACCTCGCCTTCGAAAGCCGCGATAGGCATCAGCTGCAGCAGTTCCTTGCTAATATGGTGTATATAGTTGTTGTTCGTCATGAGATCATAACGTCATGTCGTCCTGTTTGGTTAGCGCATGGAGCGCACGCATCACCGCCAGCAGTTTCTGTCCCCAATGGCTGTCAAACGCCTCGCGGCAGAGCACCACCGCATCATTCATGATGGGTTCCTCGCCCGTTTGGAACGCGGCAGCCAAGTCTTTCAACTCCTGATAGATATCCGCCAAGCCTTCCGATATATACGCCGTCTGCACCTCGTCCGTATAAACGCCGTTGTCCACGAACACATCGAGGTAAGCATCGTCCGAACCCAACATATTGCGGATGCCGACAAGGGCGAAGGTATAGTCCTCCTCCGTCACAAACCGCTGCGGTTCGTCCTCCATCATCAGCTCCGCCGGCTCGAGCAGACGCGTGCGCAGATAGAGCACCGGCAGCAGGCGAAGCATCTGTTCGCACCACTCGTCGCGCTCATGGTCATTGCAGCGCTCAATAAGCAGACAAGTCTGCGCCGCTGCCGTCACAAAAGACACCGTGGAGTCCTTATAAATGAAAGAATTCATACGCTATTTCTAAAAAAATCATGCAAAGATACAGAAAAATTTTGACATATGCAAAAAAATGTGTATCTTTGCGGCAAAATTTCGCAAACGAGTGCAATTTTAGTTCATTTATATACCATTAAAATCATCAAAAGTATGAAAAAATTGATTCTTTTGGCCTTCGTGGCCGCAAGCATGACTGCCTTCGCGCAGCACGTTACTCCGCTGAACATTCAGATCGCAGAGGTCAAACTGGATTCATTGCGTCAACGCTACATCACCGAGCCGACGATGTACCGCGCTTCGCTCGAAGTAGTTGCGCAAAACTTGGCTAAGAACGCAGAGGAACTCAAAGCAGCTAAGGTGCAATTGAAAGCAGAGAACGAGCATGCCAAGCAAATCGGATCCTCGCTCAAAGAGGCTTCCAAGATGACCGCTTCGCTCAAAAAATCCTACGCATCGGAAGAATCGGATTTGAAGTCGATGCAGAAAGTGGTTGAGAAGCAGCAGAAGTCGATTGCGAAGCAGGAACAGTTGAATGAAGATACCCGCGAGAGTTATCAGAGGTTCCTCAAACGTCAGCATAAGGATATCGGCGATGCGCTGCGCGATGTAGCCGACCGCCAGCACGCGATTGCGGATCTTGAGACCGCTATCAAGTCCGGAGAGAGTGCCATGAATACGTATCTTCAGGAAATTCAGAAGAAATCAACTGAGTTGGCAGAGCTCGAGGTACAGTATAAAGAGCGTTCGTCTTTGCTCAAAGCTGAACAAAAAGCCGCTAAAGCGCTGCAATAATATGAAAGTGATCAATCTCTCCGAGCACAACAGCGTGCTCAACCAATACTTGCGCGAGATCCGCGATGTGGAGATTCAGAAAGACCCGCTGCGTTTTCGCCGTAACATCGAGCGTATCGGTTCGGTGATGGCGGTGGAAGTGAGCAAAACGCTCCACTACGAGCAGACCGACGTGCAGACGCCGCTTGGCATAGCGCCGGTGAATACTATCTCGGACAATCTGGTGCTGGCGACCATCCTGCGTGCCGGACTGCCGATGCATCAGGGATTTCTCAACGTGTTCGACCGCGCAGAGAACGCATTCCTCAGTGCGTACCGCCGCGTGAATGCGGAAGGCGAACTGGAGATCGTAGCCGAATACATGGCGGCGCCGTCAATTGAAGGCAAGACGCTGATTGTCGTGGATCCGATGTTAGCCACCGGTATGTCGATGGAAGTGGGCTATCTCGCGCTGCTGCGACACGGCACGCCGAAGCATGCACATCTGTGCTGCACGATCGCTACGCCGCAGTCCATCGAATATATGCGCAAGGCGCTTAACGACAGCCCGGACGTAACACTATGGTGCGCTGCTGTCGATCCGATCCTCAACGATAGAAAATATATCGTGCCGGGTCTGGGCGATGCAGGAGACCTCTGTTACGGCATAAAAGTACACCTGTCCGATCGCCCCGCTTCATGACATAGCGCTGCATTTTCTCTACGGCACACGCCTGAGAAAACTACTCTCCCTGCTGGATCAATACGGTTCAGCAGAGGAGGTGTGGCGCCATTTGGACGAGCCGGAGATGGACGCGGCGATGCAGCGTGCGCAACAGGAAGCCGAATGGATTGATGCGCACGGCATACGCGTTTGGACGCTCACGGACGACGACTATCCTTACCGCTTGCGGCAGTGTCCCGACCGACCGTTTATCCTTTTCAGCAAAGGCAATGTGCATCCGTCTGACGGACACATCGTCAGCATCGTCGGCACGCGCAGGCCTACCGAACACGGACGCGAACTGACCGAAGCGCTCGTGCGCGGGTTGGCCGAACGGCTCGAGAAAGTGACGATCGTCAGCGGCGGCGCGTACGGCATCGACATCGCTGCGCACCGTGCGGCTATCAAATACGGCATTCCTACCATCATCGTTCCTGCGCATGGCTTGGATCGCATCTATCCTTACCGCCATCGTCCCGAAGCCATCGCTTCGTTGGAGAAAGGCGGACTGCTGACCGAGCACCACTCGGGTGTCGAACCGCTTGCGCCGTATTTCGTACAACGCAATCGAATCGTAGCCGGACTCGCGGATGCCGTGGTAGTCGTGGAGAGTCAGGAGAAAGGCGGCAGTCTCATCACGGCGCGTATGGCGATGGATTATAACCGCGAACTGTTCGCTTTCCCCGGACGACCGGAGGACATCACTTCGCGCGGATGCAATAAGCTCATTCGCCGACAGGTGGCGCAACTCATCAACGATGCCGACGAACTGATTGATGCGATGAGTTGGCCTACGCGTAATGCGCCGATGCAACCCGTACAGACGCAGATGGTGGGATTGTTAGACGACCTCACTCCGCGTCAGCAAACGATTCTGCAGAAGATTCAAGAAGCCGACGAAGGCATGCATATTAACCTCATCGTCATGGAGACCGAACTGCCTTACGGCGACGTGGCTTCCGACCTGACGATGCTCGAGCTCCAAGGCCTCGTCAAATCCCTCCCCGGCGGCATCTACCGCCTCCCCATCCACTAAAAAACGCGCCCGAAGACGCGTTTTTTTATTGTTATGCCGTTTGTTTGCGGAAGCGCTTGTATGCGATGTAGGCGACAGCGAGGAGAGCGAAGAGGTAATAAGGAGTGTCGCCTACGGGCGTATCGATATACGGATCGGGCGGATCATCGGGATCGTCACGCTCATCCATTTTTGCACGTCGCGGTTGGAAAGAACTATTATATTGTCCCGGCGCGTACGCATGACCGTTGGCATCAACAGTTGCCACATTCGTACTGAAATGTCCGGATGGCATCATGCTGCTTGACGGGCGATAGGACGAAGTGGTTGCCATGCCTGAGGACGCGCTGTAAGATGTCGTGGTAACCATACGGTTACAGGAGGAGAAGCTCGATTGCGGAGCTTTCCCCCACTGCGATGACTGCGTCGTGGAGGACGACATCGGCACTTGCACGTTGAATGACATCGCACAAGCAGCCGCAGAAATCAGCATTAAACAGACTAATATGACATTTCTATGCGTTAAACGCAAAACAAAAGGTAATTATTTCACCAAAGTACCAACGGCATTGTACAGTTTATCGCCGCGATGGATGAACAGCTGTCCGTCGTACATGAATTTCCGTGCTTGATCCGTTTCGTTGATACCTATTTCGGTAATTGGTGTAGTAATTTTGTTTTCTTTCTCAATATGCAACCAGAGTCGGCTATTATACGTGCCGGCTTCGGTAGTAAATGTATAACTATCGCTCAACAAGTCCGTCCAGGCATTGGTTTCATTATCAATAAGCCAGAGATGCTTGATATCCTCGCCTTGCTGCAGTTTCCTTGCTTGGATGATAATTCCACCTGCGGCAGGTTGTGTAAAACCAACCGGTATCATTTCACCGTCCGCGTAACTCAGGGCATCGAATGCCTGCTCCGTACCCTCATGGATGGTATAGATATTGAGTTTATTCTCATTCTTCATCTTCATCAAGTCACTTCCCACCTCATAAGTGGCCGTATACTGGTCATTGAGGATAAGTGTGAATTGGTCACTTTCCTTTCCGTTTGCCATAATCCGGAATCGTGACGTCTCGTCCGATGAATTCATCAATCCCATACGTCGCGCGGGGGCAGAATTTTTACTGATGGCAGTACCTGCGAAATGCAAGCCTGACACACCGCTTGGCAGTTGCACAAAGGCAGCGCTGAACGGATGGATATTCTGTCCGACCAGCTCTTCCTGCGTATATTCGCCGGTTGCCGGATCGTACAACGTGATATACGGCACTGCAGTAGTACCCTCTTCCAATTCGTACCACGGTTCCACCCATTGATCTTGATCGTTATAGAACTTGGTCAACTGACCACATTGTACATCATTGGCACTTACTGCGCTATAGTTCTGCAGGAAGGGGTTTCCAATGAGGTTCCATCCTACGTGTTGCGGCCAATCGCAGTCTGCGCCTGCAGCCACTACCGTCTTGTTGATGGAACTCTCACTTGCCCAACTGGCTACGGTCATTGGGAAGCGCAGTGTACGATACACGTGTCCTGTACTAGCCTGACGGCTTCTCGGCAACGACACAAGATATCCCCGACCTGCATTCAGCGTAGTCTTCGTCTGATAGGTCTCATCCGTAATGTCACCGATGTGTACCCAATACGACTTCTTTGCGCCCTTATCAGCGGCACGGGAAATACCATCGTAGTACTGCAGATAGAAATCCTTATCATATACAGCGTCTTTGCCATTAGCCGTAGGATTAGCGAAATTGATGTTAGCAATCGTCACGTCATACGGCAGTGCCATCCAGTATTTGCGTGCATTATCAATACGACGCTCGTGATAGAGATTCGTACAGGTGAATGTACCTTGGATGAGTGCCAAAGGCGCCAGGTCATCGCCCTCTGTGCGCATTGTAAGCGAGTTAGCGGTGAAGGACTTACCGGAAGCAAGGTTGAATCGTCCACCCGGATATATTTTGATATCGTGAACTTCCTTCGTCTCATCTGCGATTGCAGTACCGCCATTCAAAATAATCATATCGCAGGTAGAACAGTTTGTTACAGCGCTCGTCACAGCCGATATACGTGTATATGAATTAACCAACATCGGCGTTTGGAAGATTTGGTGGGTTGTGCCCCATTCAATCAAGATCGGCACGCAAGGATTGCTTGCCACATCATACGAAAGCGTATATGTGCCATCGCCGTTGGCTGTTCCGTTCTTGCCATTAATGCTCGGAGTGCCCGTCAAGGCATAACTCTCAACAATTATGCCGTCCGGCCGCCATTCTACTATTTCAATGCCTTCACCGCAAGCGGGATAGGACGACCAAAGAGTTCCATTGGAATAAACGGCATAGAGTTGGTCTGGCGTCATTTTTGGCGTATATGATGCTGTTTTACCAATCATGCCTTCCGGCGCAGAGTTACGGGCTTGGATAGCTTTCTTCTCTACCCAACCGACGAGCGACCAACCGCCACAGTCGGTAGTAGGCGTCTGACCACTCAGCGAGACACCATTACCTGCCACTGTTTCCGTCAACGTCTTCGTTTCGTCAGCGCCGAACTTACCGCCACAAGCATTTAACACAACCTCAAACGGCGTACAATGGGGCCATGAGTTAAATTCATTACCTGTTGATACTTGTTTATAGATATAGAACTTAAACTCATTTTTGTTATAATTATTAGCATTATCCTCATTGGTCTGATTGGCCTCTGCCTTTAAATGATAGCTAGTATAACCAGTTTCTTCAAAATAGAAAGGAGATGGAGCATTCTTCAAATAAAAGAAATAATCTGTGTTTTGATTCCAAGCCAATGGTTGGTTGTTGCTTTCAAAATAAGTTCCGTTATAAGTCCAAAGAACAGTACCCGGAGCTGTAGAAATAACGCCTGTTGTCGTATTAGCGGTAATTGGGGTCAAACTCCATTTAGAGCCACTAATATACGAATTGGACACTGCTTTATTCTGTGCGTTGTTAGTAATGATATATGTGCCATCTTCTACTACTTCCGAAGAGGAAGATATTCGCTGATAAGAGATTTCACCATCACCGTTTTGATAAACCGCGTAAAGTGTGATACTATCCTGCAGAGGAATATATGTGTCCGTAGATTTATAGAGCACACCCGGAGCATCGGTAGTGGAATGCAATCCGCTTCCCACGCGCCAGCCGGCGAATTTCCATTCATCACAATCGGGTGCAACTGCCACCGGAACAGAAGCATCATTTAGCGCAATGCCCGATTCAGAACTTACATTTTCCAATGCTACCGTAGCATTCTTAACGCCCCCTATCGTACCTTCACCGGAATTGAACAATACGGTATAGTTTTCGCACTTCGGTGTCTTGGAGTATTTCGTTACCTGACGATAGATATGAATGTTACTATTAGCTGCAGCCTGCGAGGAGAACTTCGTCGCATTTGCTGTCAGATAATGCTTGTCCGCATGATTACTACGGATGCTGAAGTTTGTCTCGCCGGAAATAGTGAACTCATCACTCCAACGGCTCCACGGATAGGTATAAGAGTAGGCATAATCGCTACGCGTCATATCCAGATGTTTGCCATTAGAGTCTTTAAGCCTCCATGCTCCTTTTACTCCTTCCAGTGTCCATACAAGTGCAGCATCATCTACCGAGTTCATTTCTCCGGCAGCTTTGGTCTCTGAGGCATTGTAGCCCACAGCGGACTCTGCAGAAGACAGGACATAATACGTTCCGCTATTATGATAGGCGATTAATATCTTCTCGCCCGCTTGCAGCGTATTCGGGTCTTCAACTTGTTCCCAGTTGGTCGATTTACGGCGGTAAACCGCGTGTAACGTTTCGTCACGTTCGGGATAATACACCTCTCCCTGCAACCACAAACGCTTGGGCAATCCGGTAGAGTCTGTTGCCAAAGCCGAGCCGCTCTCCGTCCAGCCCGCAAATTCCCACAGCGCATTACAAGAAGCACCGCCGGTATTTGGCGTCGCCGCCGGCAATACTACACCGTGATGATAGCCACTTTCAGTAATAGCATCGGAAGTTTTATTGTTTACGCGCCCATTCGCTCCCGGATTCAGTGTTACCGTATAGTTAGATGCACTACAATCGGGATTACTTGTAAAAATAGTCTGTTGACGATAGACATTAAAATCAGAATAAAATGTGTATGTCGGATTCCACCACGATCCGCCAGTTTGGATATTTAAGCCAATAAGATTGCCCGATGTAGCGCCACCAAGACTAAAAGTATTCCACCCGGTTCTCGAAATAACACAATCAGCATCCGTATTGTATGTTGCAAGCCGTGAAACATTATCAAAATCGACATAATACCCAGTGTGCGGATTATACATCGACCAATAATTATTAGTAGCATTTGTCTCGGCAAGAATGTGAGGAATAGAAGCGCGAGTATCAGCATCCAAAGCGCTAATAGGCGCATCAATGTCTATATACCCTGCACTCCACGTGTTATAGTAGTCTTCTATATAACGAGCATACAAACCATCTGTATTAGGATACAAAAAGCCATGTTGATACTCATTAACGATAACATACCGAGCACCTGTTATCAATTGATCGTTCACGTAAATCTCGCAATACCGATCCGTTTTATAGCGATACACCGCATAGAATTCCTCGCTGATAGACGAGAGACGATAAGTAGAACCGCCACGATAAAGTTCTTGCGCCAACTCATCGGTTGGACCATAAGGTGCTCCACCGGCTATCCAGCCGGCAAATTCCCAACCTTCGCAACCCGCCAAAGTAGGCGTAGGCATAATAACACCCGCGCCATCACTGGCCTCACTTATTGCATCACTACTCTTTCCGTTAACCAAGCCTGCTCCCGCATGGAACTGAGCCGTATATGCAAATGCGGATGCGACACACATCCACAATCCGCATAACAAAAGCAGGAGGCTTAACATTCTATTATAATTCTTAATGAAACGCATAAAAACTAAAATTTTCACCTTAAAAAACACGACTAATTGATTGATTTTTCAGTGTG
Source organism: Paludibacteraceae bacterium (assembly GCA_024692565.1). Taxonomy (GTDB): domain Bacteria; phylum Bacteroidota; class Bacteroidia; order Bacteroidales; family Paludibacteraceae; genus Colicola. The sequence continues at coordinate 2,550 of JAILMN010000028.1, read as the reverse complement.
CTATAAGTAATGAATACTTATAACGGCCGCAAAGGTACTGCTTTTCTTTGAAATATGCAACACTTTTGTCGAAAAAAAAAAAATTGCAATATCCAGTTGACAAACTATTTATAATTTCAAACCTAATGTTCTAAAAGGCATGTTGCATATGGCGGAAAAAATGGCGGTCGCCATACATGAAAAGAGGAAGCCATTTCCGCTTCCTCTTTCCGTTTATTGTTGCGAGCAACGTTTATTTAACTTCCTCGAAGTCGACGTCCTCGGCGGTCGGATTACCGTTGTTATTGGAGCCATTATTGGCATCGTCGGACGGTTGTCCTTGTGTGCCGTTTTGCTGTGCTTGTTGCTGCGCAGCATACATCTCTGCGGAGGCTGCTTGGAAAGCGCTCATAAGTTCGTTATTAGCTGCTTCGCATGCGTCTGCATCGCGTTTCTCGTACGCCTCTTTGAGCTTCTTCAAAGCTTCCTCAATAGGCGCTTTTTTATCTGCCGGAATCTTATCTCCGATTTCAGCTAACTGCTTCTCTGTCTGGAAGATAGCTGCATCAGCCTTGTTCAGTTTGTCAGCCTGCTCTTTTGCCTTTTTATCGGCTTCTGCGTTGGCTTCTGCTTCGGCTTTCATACGCTTGATCTCTTCGTCCGACAGACCACTCGAAGCCTCGATGCGAATCTTCTGTTCCTTGCCGGTGGCCTTGTCCTTCGCAGTCACATTGAGGATACCATTGGCATCGATATCGAAGGTCACTTCGATCTGCGGTTCGCCACGACGTGCCGGCATGATTCCATCGAGGTGGAAGATACCGATTTGCTTGTTCTGCGCTGCCATCGGACGCTCACCTTGGAGGACTTTGATCTCTACAGAAGGCTGATTATCAACGGCAGTGGTGAAGGTCTCGGTCTTCTTGGTCGGGATGGTGGTATTGGCTTCGATCATCTTGGTCATCACACCGCCCATGGTCTCGATACCGAGGCTCAGCGGGGTCACATCGAGCAGGAGGACATCCTTGACGTCGCCGGTGAGGACACCGCCTTGGATCGCTGCACCGACTGCTACTACCTCGTCCGGGTTAACGCCCTTCGACGGAGCTTTACCGAAGAATTTCTGTACGGCGTCTTGGATAGCCGGAATACGGGTCGAACCACCTACAAGGATGATCTCGTCGATATCGGCGGTCGTGAGGCCTGCGTTCTGCAAAGCCGTGCGGCACGGCGCGATCGTACGTTGAATAAGGTCATCGATCAGCTGCTCGAACTTAGCACGCGTCAGGGTCTTAACCAAGTGAGCAGGTACGCCGTTTACCGGCATGATATACGGGAGGTTGATCTCTGTGGTCGTAGCAGACGAGAGCTCGATCTTGGCCTTTTCTGCTGCCTCTTTCAGACGCTGCATGGCCATCGGGTCTTTGGTCAGATCCGCACCGGCGTTATCGCTCTTGAACTCCTGAACGAGCCAATCGATGATACGATGGTCGAAATCGTCACCGCCGAGGTGGGTATCACCGTCAGTTGCTTTTACTTCGAACACACCGTCACCGAGCTCGAGCACGGATACATCGTGGGTACCACCACCGCAGTCGAAGACTACGATCTTCATGTCCTTGTTGGACTTGTCAAGACCATAAGCCAAGGCAGCTGCGGTCGGCTCGTTGACAATACGGCGTACGTTGAGACCAGCAATCTCGCCGGCTTCCTTGGTAGCCTGACGTTGGCTGTCGTTGAAGTAAGCCGGTACTGTGATAACAGCTTCGGTTACCTCTTGGCCGAGGTAATCCTCAGCGGTTTTCTTCATCTTCTGAAGGATGATGGCGCTGATCTCCTGCGGGGTATAGAGACGTCCGTCGATGTCCACACGGGGCGTGTTGTTGTCGCCTTTGGTTACTTTATAAGGAACGCGGGCAATTTCAGACTGCAAGCGATCGTAGGTCTCACCCATGAAACGCTTGATTGAATAGATAGTTTTGGTCGGGTTCGTAATGGCTTGACGTTTAGCAGGGTCACCTACTTTACGCTCACCGCCATCGATGAATCCAACAACAGAAGGGGTCGTACGCTTACCTTCAGCGTTAGCAATGACGATAGGTTCGTTACCCTCCATTACGGCTACACACGAGTTCGTGGTACCGAGGTCAATTCCAATAATTTTGCTCATAGTTGTATGTTTTTAATCGTTAGTTTACTAGTTTTCTAGATCTCTAGATTTTTAGATCTCTAGTCGCTGGGTGTAGGACAAATCTTGTGCCAAAGGGAATTTGGGGTGTTTTGGGGAGATTTTGGCAGAAGGGGACTGACAATTTGGCAGAAAACGGATTTGCATATGTCATTTATTTGTTGTAATTTTGCAGCCGATTTGAAGCATGAGGCCGACCATAAGTTACATACAGAGCTGTTTCGACGAGTATAACTACCGTTTTTTCGGCGGTTCGCTGCCTGCGCTACCCATTAAGTTAAGTCACGCGAAAGGATTTTTAGGCAAGGTGACGTTCACGCGGCGCAAACAAGGCTTATTCGGCGGGTATCGAAATGGAGATTTTGTGCTGCGTATCAACGTGC
>JAILMN010000011.1 GCA_024692565.1 Paludibacteraceae bacterium | reverse complement strand
CGATGACTATCGCCACAAACAAGATGTAGATATTAGGTCCCTGAAACGGGATATTCTTGCGGATATTCTCTTCTGCCTGCTCTACATCTATGTAATGCGTCAGACTCAGTTGCTTGCGAAGATAATGCTTCGTGCGTTTTTTGAATTGAGAGTAATTCATATGCGATCTATTTTGGGGGAATAATGAGTATGCTCAGTTCATAAAGCAGGTAAATCGGCAGGGTGACTATTAACAGCGTGAACGGGTCACCGGTAGGTGTGATGACCGCCGCGATGATGAGGATGGCAACGAATACATGTCCACGGTAACGCTTGAGGTGTTCGCGACGAAGGATGCCGAGTTTGGCCAGCAGCCAGGTCAGTACCGGTATCTCGAACATCAGCCCCAAGAAGATAGACAGTACCAGTAGCAAGGATATATAAGATGTGAGACTGATCTGATTGACTACGATGTTGCTGACTTGATAGGTACTGAGCATATGGAATGAGAGCGGGAAGATAAGGAAGTAGTTGAGTGCCACGCCGGCGGCAAAAAGGATCAGCGAACTCAACACAAAGATGACCGAATAGCGTTTCTCGTTGCAGTACAAAGCAGGCGCAACAAAGCCATACAGCCATGCAACCATCAGCGGTAGGGCAATGACGAATCCCACGCATAGCGAAACCTGCACATGCGTGAAAAACTGCGCTGTAACATCAATGTTGATCAGTCGCTGCCCTTGCTCCAACGGGCGGAAGATCAAGTCAAAGAGCGGTTCCTTGAAGCAGAACACCGCTATAGACGCGACCAACCACGCCACGAGAGACTTGATGAGCACAGACCGCAGTTCGTCCAGATGCTCCCAGAAGGTCATTTCTCCTCTCTCGGCTCTTTTACTTCTTCTTTCTCCTTTCCGTCTGGGGTTTTCCCCGTTTCATCGGGGACAACCTCACCATCGTCGGCTTTGCCGTTCACACCGTCTTTGAAGGACTTAACGCCCTTACCTAGACCTTTCATGAGTTCAGGAATTTTTTTGCCTCCGAAAATAAGCAAAATAACGAGTACGATAAGAATAATTTCCCAAGTTCCTAACATAACATTTCAAATTTATAATTTATGATTTCTAATTTCTGTCGATCGGCAGAGCCGTGCAAATTTACGACTGTTTAAGTTGTTCAACCAGATTATCTATTTTCTGCATCTCTTCCGGGATGTGGATACGCTGCGGGCAATGCGGGATACAATGGTCACAGCCGATACAATGGTCCGCTTGCCGTTCTTTGGGTACTGCGCGGTTATAACCGTTCAACCACCGTTTAGCCGGCACGTGGTCTTCAGTCAGCATGTTGTTGTAATGGCTGAAGATCGCCGGTATATTGAGTCCGTACGGACATGGCATGCAGTAGTTGCAGGCCGTACACGGGATCGCGTTGAGGTTGCATATCTCGTCTGCCAGATGCATGAGCAGCGCGTCTTCGTCAGCTGTAATAGGTCGTAGCGGCGAATAGGTGCAGCAGTTCTCTTTGAGGTGCTCCATATAGGTCATACCGGACAGCACGGTGAGAATCTTCTCCGGTGTACCGGCATAACGGAAAGCCCATTCGGCAGGCGTGGCGTTGATGTCCGCACGCTTCATCTCCTTGAGGATGTGTGTCGGCTGTTTTGCCAAACGACCGCCCAAAAGTGGCTCCATGATCACTCCCGGAATACCGCGTTTCTCCAACTCACCGTACAGGTACGAAGCGTTGGTGTTACGCGGGTTATTGCGCTTGGCGTAATGCCAGTCGAGGTAATTGAGTTGGATCTGCACGAAGTCCCAATGGTACTTGCCTTCGTCATGCCATTTGAGCAACATGTCGAAAATACGCACATCGCCGTGGTACGAGAAACCGAGATTGCGGATACGTCCTTTCTGTTTTTGCTCCACGAGCCAATCGAGGATGCCGTTGTCCATATATCGGGCATTGAAAGTCTCAAAGGCATCTTTTCCTCGCGAACTGCCGCCGATACCGCGCACTTTGATGCCACCCGAACCTCCGGTGCTTACGCCGTAGCCAAGCACGCCGCGCTGGGTAACGAACAGACCCGGCACTTCGGCGGTCAGCGTAGGTAGCACATTGATCTCGTTGCGCTCCTCCAAC
>JAILMN010000022.1 GCA_024692565.1 Paludibacteraceae bacterium | reverse complement strand
GTTCTGCTGAATGATTTTGGGAGTGAGAGCCACACCATAGAGCGAATCGGGCAGTCGTCCTTCGGCAACGAGTTGGCGGAAAGAGAAAAGGGGCAGCAGACTATCTGCTTGAGCTTTGCTAAACTCCTGCCCGCGGAAATCCACATAGTGCACTTGCTTATTGATGGTCTCAATCTTCATAAACGTACTATCCAAGCACGAGTACACCACAAACGGCATCTTATCCGTGCGGGGTGATATGAGCTCGTAGAGAGCCGGCAGCAACCATGCAATGACGATGAGCGCCAAAACAATAATGATGTATTTGATATTTCTCATTGTTTCCCAAGTTTGAAACGATAAATGGAATAGAACGGCAGACAAAGAGTTGCGACGAGGATGAGCAGCAACCACGGCCACATAGCGATATAACAAGCCGGTTGGGCTGTGAGGAAACAGAGTGCCACCAACGGAGTGCCGACAAGGCAGTTGAGGCATCGTCTGAGTCGTTGAGGTTCTAAGATACACCACGTCAGGACGCTATACCCTAACATTCCGCCAATGTACCAGGGCAGACAGGTGAGGAACGTGCGCCAAACGAGTTCGCGCGGCAGCCATGCTTGTTCGATGAGTGCGAGCACAGTGGCATCGGCAGCGAAGAGCAGACAGAGACCGCACAGGCTGCATAGTAACATCGTGCCGATACTCATCGTGTAGTCGATAGGCAGATGCAGGGTGAGGCGGATGCGTTTGATTTGCATCTCAGGAATCCATTGGCACAGCGCCAAAACGACACCTGTGATGAGAGGAAGGTACATCAGCGCGTTAATCATTAGCACGTCGCGACCAATCATAGTTGCCCAAGTCTCGACCACGCCTGAAGCCAGAAGCGTTGAGCGCAAAGCGAGTAGCAGGTAAGTGATGAGTCCGGCGTGCACTACTAAAGCTAAACACCAGAAAAGTCGTAGTTTTAACCACTCCTTATAGAATATTGCGCGTATCATATTAGTATTTACCTGTTAAGTCAATAAATGTATCTTCAAGCGTCTTGTCGGGTGTGATGAGTTCCGCGACGGGACACTGTTTGAGTATGCGTCCGTAATCCATGATAATGCAGTCATCCACGAGCCGTTCGAGGTCCTGAATGATGTGTGAGGTGAGGAAGACGGTCTTGTTACCTTTCTTGCAGAAGTCCCGCAGGTATTCCACGAAAAGGCGTCTGTAGCCCGGGTCGAGTCCAAGTGAGAAGTCGTCGAGGATGAGCAGTTCAGGGTCTTGTGCCATGAGTAAGCCCAAAGCTACTTGCGAGCGTTGGCCGTTGGACATCTGATTGAGATGCTGATAGTCTTGCACTTTGAGTAGGCGCATCAACTCGTAGTAGGCGTCCTTGTTCCATTTTGGGAAGAAAGGCGCATAGAACTGCTCTATCTGTGCAATGGTCATAAACGGGTACTGCACGTGTCCTTCGAGCAGCAGTCCGATTCGTGCGCGTTCGCGAGCCGGCATCGTGCGTGTGTCGTAACCAAGCAATCGGCATGAACCGGCGTGCGGCTGAATAAAGCCCGAAAGGATATTGATAGTAGTGGTCTTGCCGGTGCCGTTTTTGCCCAGCAAACCTAAGATGCGGCCACGCGGTACGGTGAACGACATGTCTTCGTAAATCAGTCGCTTGCCGTAATAATGCGTCACGTGGTCATATTCAATCATGGATTCTGTCATTTGTTTGGCCATTTATGAATTCGGCTGCAAAGGTAGTTCTTTTTGTTGATATATGCAAATACACTTTCGAAAATCCCCAATAATTGTGATTTATTATCCGTAAATTTGCGTATATGGAAGAATTTTTGTACCTTTGCGGCGTGAAAAAGTGTTTATTGTGCATAGGGCTTATTGTGCTGCCGATGTCGTTGATGGCGTCGTCGCCGGATTCGTTGCGTTTGGACAGCGCGCAGCAAGCCTTATTGGATAGCATCGAACGGATGTTCACCATCGAGGAAGTGGTGGTGACGGCAGAGGAATCCACGGGTCGCAGCAGTGCGTCCGTCATCAATAAGGAGGCAATGCAGCATATTCAGCCTTCTTCTTTCACGGATATTTTGCAGACTCTTCCGGGCGGTACGACTAAGGATCCAAACCTAACGACGACGAATACGATCCGCTTGCGGGAAGCGACTAACGGCTCTGCTAGTACGGATTACGATGCTTCATCGTTGGGCACCTCTTTCGTTATTGACGGTGCGCCGGTTAGTACGGATGCGAACATGCAGTATATACAGTCGGACGCGAGTGGTTCTGACTCGAAGAGAAATAGTGTAGGGGCGGGAGTCGATATGCGTGCTATCTCCACCGACGACATCGAGAAAGTGGAAATCATACGAGGTATAGCCGGCGCAGAGTACGGCGACGTTACGTCCGGTGTTGTAAGGATTGAACGCACAAGCAAACCGACTCCCTGGCGGGCACGCTTCAAGGCGGACGGCTTCAGTAAACTATTATTCTTCGGTAAGGGAGTCGGATGGAATAACGACCAAACGGTGCTTAATTTCGGGGTGGACTATCTCAATGCCAAGTCGGATCCGACCAACACGCTCGAGAATTACCAACGTATCACTGCTTCCGCGCGTCTCCAACAGAAATGGCAGGCTGACGACTGCCGTATTCGCTGGCAAAGTCACTTGGATTATACCGGTAGTATTGATAATGACAAGATAGATCCTGATATTCATAACAATCGTGAGGATAGCTATCATAGCGAGTACCATAAGATCAGTTGGAATAACACGCTCAATCTCAATCAGTCAGGCGTTGAGTGGTGGCAATTCAGCGTGCAGGCGAACGTATCCGGTGAGATTGATAAGATATCTCAAACGCGCTTCGTTCAACTCACTACGCCTAAGAATCCCGCTATCGATAATATGGAAGAGGGTGAGGCTACGGTAAGCCTGCTGCCGTATAAATACGTAGCAAGTCACATAGTTGAAGGACTGCCGCTCAATGTGTTTATTCGTCCGAAGGCGGAGTTTTACTTCAGTACATGGAAGCTGGAGCATAAAGTTAACGCGGGTGTTGAATGGCGCTACGCGAAGAATTTCGGCAGAGGGCAGGTCTATGACCTTAGTCGCCCGCTCAATTATTCGTCACAGTTGCGTCCGCGCGCGTACTATGATATTCCCGCATCCAATCAGTTAGCGTGGTATGTGCAGGACGATATCGAATGGCCTATACACGAATATCTGAGTTTAGATCTCAATATCGGTCTGCGTGGAACATCGATGTTGGGTTTGTCGCACGACTATGCTATCACGGGTAAGTGTTATCTAGACCCCCGCGCTAACCTGACGCTCAACTTCCCGTTCTCTAAAAATAAGGTGTTTGTGGCAGCGGCAGTAGGTCAGCACACAAAGATGCCTACATTGCTCCAACTCTCGCCGAACATACTCTACATAGATCAAAAAGCATTGGATATTCCTATATCGCCGACGGATACAACGATGCAGATATATACGCACATTGTCAATCCTACCAACTACGACCTCCGTCCCTCACGCAATTTGAAATGGGAAGTGCGTGCAGGATTCGATATCGCTAAGCATAAGCTGAGCGTTACGTATTTTGAGGAAGATATGAAAGATGCTTTTCGCGTTTTGCTTCATGTAGA
>JAILMN010000023.1 GCA_024692565.1 Paludibacteraceae bacterium | reverse complement strand
AAACAGTGGTATCCGCGGCTTGAGCCTGCGGACGGAAGGGGCGTTGGGGAACGCCGTTTTCGAGGGGCATATACGCTATCCGAATGGCCTAAAGGCTCTCTATAATCGCGGAGTTTTACTCCGCCCTGCAAAAAAAATGCTTAAAAAACTTGCATATGTGCGATTTTTGTAGTAATTTTGCAGCCGCAAAGGTTTTTGCTAAAAAATGGATTTGACAAAAGACATACAGCATTTTTATTTCTTGGGCATCGGAGGCATCGGCATGAGTGCTTTGGCACGGTATTTTCACGGCCGCGGCTATCAGGTGTCGGGTTATGACCGCACTCCTTCGCCTCTGACGCACGAGTTGGAGGCTGAGCATATAGCCATCAGTTATGAGGATGAGGTCGAGACGGTGAAGGATCTGTTGCGCGCCAACACTTTAGTGGTACGTACGCCTGCCGTGCCGGAGGACAGCGCGATTTACACCTATCTGCGCGAGCAGGGGTTCACAATCTACAAACGCGCCGAAGTGTTGGGTATCGTGACGCGGCAGATGAAGGCGCTTTGTGTGGCGGGTACGCACGGCAAGACGACGACAAGCACGCTCATGGCGCACCTGATGCAATGCAACGCCTTCCTCGGCGGCATCAGTATGAATTATGACACGAACCTGCTGCTCAACAAGGAGAGCGATTTGGTGGTGGTGGAGGCTGATGAATACGACCGCTCGTTCCATCATCTGACGCCGTATATGTCGGTGGTGACAGCGGTGGATGCTGACCATCTGGATATCTACGGTACGGCGGAAGCGTATCGCGATGCTTTTGCGCATTACACGAGCCTGATCACCGGTGCGCTGGTGATGAAGAAAGGTATCGCTTTGCAGCCGCGTCTGCAGCCGGGCGTGAAGTGCTACACCTATTCGATGACCGAGCCGGCGGACTTCTATGCGGATAACATTCGCGTCGCCGACGGACAGATACGTTTTGATTTTCACACGCCTTCGGAGACCTTGACGGACTTGCTCTTGGGTGTGCCCGTTTGGGTGAACATAGAGAATGCGGTAGCGGCGATGGCGGTAGCGTGGCTCAACGGCGTGACGGCAGACTCGTTGCGCAGCGGTCTGGCGTCGTTCCGCGGTGTGCTCCGGCGATTCAATATCCATGTGAACACGCCGAAAGTGGCGTATATCGACGACTATGCGCACCATCCGCAGGAGATAGCAACCGCCATCGATTCGATCCGTCGGTTGTACCCCGAGCGCAAGTTGATAGGTGTGTTCCAGCCGCACCTCTACACCCGTACGCGCGATTTTGCGGCAGGTTTCACGAAGGTGCTCGGCACGTTGGACGAGTGTATCTTGCTGCCTATTTATCCAGCGCGTGAGTTGCCGATTCCCGGCGTGACGAGTGAGATGTTAGGCGGGCAAGTGGTACAGAAGAAAGACCTCGTGGCAGAACTGAAGAAACGTGCGGCGCAGGCTACGCAGCCGATTGTGATTTTGACGGTAGGAGCCGGCGACATAGACCGTCTGGTGCCGGACATAACGAACGCATTGAATGAGTAATACGGCGATTCTCATATGGAAAGGGGTAGGCGTGAGCATCGTGTTCGCGTTGTTGGTGACGGCTGTTGCATGGGGCTATCGGATGAAACCGACGGATGTGCCTTGCCGTTCGCTGAGTTATGACATCGCCGATCGCGAGCAACGTCTGTACCTGACGGAGATCGAGTTGACGCAGCTGCTGAAAGCGGAAGGGCTCTATCCGGTGGGTAAGACCTTGGACAAGGGTTCGCTGCACCGTATCGAGCGTACGATAAGCAGTCATCCGATGGTGCGCACAGCGCAGTGTTATGTCACGCCGCGTCATGAGGTGCATATACGTCTGACGCAACGCGTGCCGCTGCTGCGGGTCGAACGTGCGGACGGAGCTTTTTTCATCGATACCGACCGCCGCGTGATGCCTATTCGTCCTTCGGTGCGCGACAGAGTGCTGCTCGCCACAGGTGCGGTAGGCGTTCAGACGGCGACGACCCAGTTGGCGGACTTCGCAGAATGGGTACAGCAAAATCCTTATTGGCAGCAACGTATTGATCATGTGTTCATTCAGTCGCCGCAGATGGTGATCGTGTGCCTGCGCAACAACCAGCCGCGCGTGAAGATGGGCGCGATGCGGGGATTTGAGCGGAAATTGGCCAAACTGCGTGTGTTCCTGGAGAACGGCGCGGAGGCAACCAAAGATAAACAATATACCGAACTCGATGTCCGTTTCCGCGGGCAGGTCATCGGTAGATATAATTAAATCCTAAACCTTACACAAACAAATGGCAAGAAAACAAGCAAAAACAGCAGACTCGCTTCCTTTGGTAGCATTGGATTTGGGAAGCGACAGCGTACGCGCCATGGCTGCACGACGCATTGCGCCGGATCTGTTTCAGATTCTCGGCGTGGAGGAGCGTCCGCAGAAAATGGGTAATGTGTGCGTAGAACAAGGAATCATCACGCAGTCGAGCAACGCGGGTTACGTCATCGCAGAGGTGCTCAAACTGCTGGCTAACCGCATCGGCGAAGACGAACTGCCGACGGCTTTCATCTCGGTAGGCGGTCAGTCGATGCAGATAGTAGCTGTTCATTCGCGGCGTGATCAGGCGCGCAAGAAAGAAATCAGCCAGGAACTGCTGGACGAGATGGAGCGCGAATGCAAAGAAAAAATAGAGTCGCGTAACCCGGACGTAGCGGTGTTGGGACTCGTGCCGAGTTTCTTCTCCTTGGACGGAGTGGAGCAGGACGAGGTGCCGACGAACGAACAGCGTGCGGCTTTGGTGGAAGCCCATTATATCGCGTTCTACGGCCGCAAGACGATGGACGTGATGATGCAGAAAGCGTTCTCGCAAGCCGGACGTAGCATCGAATGTGCGTTCGTGCGACCGGAGACATTGCTTTCCGCGTTCGCTACCTGTGACGGCAATCATGTGCTGATGAACGGTTGCGCCGTGCTGGACTTCGGTGCGCAGACCACGAGTCTCACCGTGTATAAAGGCGGGCAATACCTGCTTAACAAAGTGGTGCCGAAAGGCGGCTATCACATCACGCGAATGTTGGAGCAGCAGGGGCTGAGTTTCACCACAGCCGAAGTGCTGAAACGTCAATATGGTTGCGCTTCGCCGGACTTGGTGGAAAAAAACGTGCGCTTACGTGTGCCGGCAAGTCCCGAGATAGGCGGCGAGATGATCATCACTTCGCGTGAGTTGGCGGAAGCTATCGAACTGAAACTCAAAGAGATACTCGCTCCGCTGCTCGAGGAACTGAAGAAAGTGGAGAGTCGAATCACCACGCTGTATATCACCGGCGGCGGCAGTATGATGGCGGGCATGGAGGACTATATTCAGTCGCTCACCGGCGTGCGCGTGCAGTATGGCGCGCATAACCTGCTGCTGCATCGTGACACGGAGGAGAAATATCTCTCGCCGGAATATACATCGCTCGTCGGAACACTGCTCTTGGGACAGGACTACCGCGACAGTCACAAGAACCAACTGGTGCGCAAACCCGGTTTCTTTGACCGCGTGAAAGAGAGCACACTCGACATGTTTATTGACCAAAATTGATAATTGAAACACAAAATAATTATGGAAGAAGATCTTATTACTCTGCCTTTGGAAGGCTTGACAGAGGACAGTATTATCAAAGTGATAGGCGTAGGTGGTGGCGGTTGCAATGCCGTTAATTACATGCATCGTCAGGGACTGAAAGATGTGTCGTTCCTGGTGTGCAACACCGACCGCCAAGTGCTCATCAAAAGCTCCGTGCCCAGCAAATTGCAACTTGGGCCTGGTTTGGGTGCCGGAGGAGATCCGGAGACTGCACGTCAGTACGCCGAAGAGAGCCGTGACCATATTCGTGAGGCGCTCAACGATGGTACGCAGATGTTGTTCATCACTGCCGGAATGGGTGGTGGTACAGGTACCGGTGCTTCGTCGGTGGTAGCCGAAGTGGCGCAAGAAATGGGGATTCTGACCGTAGGTATCGTCACTATTCCGTTCGCATTCGAAGGCAAACGCAAAATCGAGAAAGCGATGATGGGTGTGGCGCGTCTGGCGAAACATGTGGATGCACTGCTGATCATCAACAACGAAAAACTCAAACAGATCTATCCGGAGCTGAACCTGCTCAATGCGTTCTCCAAATCCGATGACGTTGTGGCGAATGCTGCACGTGCCATCGCAGAGATCATCACCGTGCCGGGTTACATCAATACCGACTTCGCCGATGTGCGCAACACGCTCAAGAAAGGCGGCGTAGCCATCATGAACATCGGTCGTGCGTCCGGCGAACGTCGTATCACGAACGCTATTAACGATGCTCTCAACAGCCCGCTCGTGAACACCAACGACGTACACGGTGCGGAGCGCATATTGCTGCAGTTCTACTGCTCCACCGAGCACGCCATCGTCATGGAAGAGATCGACCAGATCAACGAGTTTGTACAGGAAGTAGGCGACGACATCGAGGTACAGTGGGGTGCGTCAATCGACGAGAGTCTGGGCGAAGAAGTACGCGTGACGGTCATAGCGACGGGATACAAAGTGGACGGTCTGCCGTCAGAAGAAGAGGAGGATGGCAAGAAAACGATCTCCGAAGCTATCGAAGATAACTATCCTCCGCAGACCCCGAAACCGATGGAGGACGAGAAAGCACAGCTCATCGACTTGAGCGAGACGCTCTTCGCCGAAGGTTTGGACGCCGCGCCGCGTCAACCGCGTGAACATGCAGCTTCTGCTTCTGCTGATGATGTAGTCATCACCGTCGAGGACGAGCCCAAAGCGGAAGAGCAACCGGCTGAGACGCATCGTCCGTTCGGATGGATCAGAAGAAAATAACTGAGCCCTGATATCGCAAATTGAAAACGAAAAATATATGGAAAAGAAAAAAGAAACAACTGTCCCCGCTGTGGACAAAGAGATGAATTTCTTAGACCTCTGCGTAGTTATCGGTCGCGCAATCGGTCGCGGTTGTGTAGCTGCTTGGCATCTGTTGGAGCACATGTTGCGCCTCACGTATCGTTATTGGTGGATCGTACTGACGCTCGTCGTGCTCGCTGTAGCCGCATCGTTGTACTACACGCGCCGCGCAAACACGATCTACAAAGTCAACGCTGTTGCGCTCATCAACGGAGGCTCTATTCAGCAGTTCGACCAGGCTTTCGCTCCGCTGCAGTCCATGAAAATGCTGCCGCCTGACGCTGCTATCACGCCGCTCGTGTTGGATCGTAAGGTAACCCGTTTCGAGACCTATCGTGTGATTGATGCATTGCATGACAAGACTCCGGACTACATCGACTTCAAGAGAAAAGTGTCCCCGACGGACACCGTGAATGTGCAAATGCATGATCGTCTTTGCATCCAATTCCGTATCAAGGAACGTGATTTGGAGCTTCTTCCCGAAGTAGAGTTCGGCGTGCTGCAACTGCTCAACAACAATCCTGCGCTTCAGCAGTCCTACGTCACCTATCTGAACAATCTGCGCAACGAAGCAATCTTCAACCACACGCAAGCGCAGAAACTGGACAGCCTTACCTCGCATTATTATTTCTATCAGCCCTCGGCAATGGAGCCGAATGCGTACGTGGGCACAGGCGTTAATTTCTACGGAGACCGCCGCATTCGTCTCTTCTTGGATGAGATCTACAAGCAGCGCGAACATATGCAGCGCACGGACTATCGCTTACAGTTAGCGACCGCTCCCGTAGTACTCGAAAACCACTTCGCAGTAGATCCGAAACCCGTGAACGGTCGCCTCAAGTTCTTTGTCGTATTCTTCCTTCTCGGTTGGATCGCAGGTTGCTGCCTCGCCGAGATCGTGGACAAACGCAAAGCGCTGTGCGCTTGGTTGAAAGCTTAAGCTTTTGACTTATTCATGCTTATCAGCTTGCGTACCACGAAGTACACAACTGCTAAGCCGCAAATCACCAGTATAGCCACGCTCAGTTCGTGGCTATATTCTTTGATGCGATCCATCTGACCCGCAGCCACATAACCTAACGCGGCGAGGATGCAGTTCCATACAAACGCACCGAGGAAAGTCCACCAGAGGAATGCACCGAAATGCATCCGACTCAGACCCGCAGGGATGGAAATCAACTGACGGATACCAGGAATGAAACGTCCGATGAACGTGGATACATTGCCTTTCTCGCGGAAATATTCCTCTGCCTTTTGGATCTTCTCGCTCGACAGCAGACACAGATGACCGAGTTTGCTATCGGCGAACTTATAGATGATCAACCGCCCGAGCCACACGCTCAGACCATAGTTGATGATCGCGCCTATCATCGCGCCTAACGTACCGAAAAGTACGATCAGCAGCACGTCGATAGGGTAGTTGCCTGTTGCGCAAAGCACACTGTCCGGTTGACCGGCTACGAATGCCGCAGGAGGGATCACTACCTCGCTCGGAAACGGAATAAACGATGACTCTACAGCCATCAACGCAGTAATCGACGCATAATTCATATGCGCCGAATACCACGCGATAATATTATCAACGAATGTCATTTAGATAAAGATCAATTGAACGATGATATAAACCGGCAACAGGATGATCAAGCTGAACTTAATCATGTAGCCGAAGAACGACGGCATCTCAATACCTTCTTGCTCAGCAATCGACTTCACCATGAAGTTGGGTCCATTACCGATATAGGTCAGCGCACCGAAGAACACAGCACCCATCGAGATGGCTTTCATGAATTCCGGAGCAATGCCTGCTACCAACCCAACACCCTCAACAGGAATAGTCGTTGCTGTAGCGTGGAAGACCATCGCCGTAGGCGCGTTGTCCAGGAATGCACTCAGCGCACCCGTGCAGTAAACGAATTGCCAAGGAGCGGTGATAGGCAGCGGATTCTGCTGCAGGAACATCAGTGCAGGAGTCATTGTAGCGAAGATACCGAGGAATACACATGCTACCTCCAAAATAGGTGTCCAGGAATAGTTGTTCTTCACGCGAACGTCCTTTTTCGTCGTCAGCCAACTTGCCGCGATGATAGCGATAAATGCCCACTCGCGCAGCAACTTCAGATACCACGGAGCGTCATGTGCACCCATCGAAGGAATATAAGTCGAGTTGATGAACATTGTGCTCGCAATCACGCACAGCAACCAAACGATGTTAATCAGACCGCTTATATGCAGTTTTTTCGCCTCACGCACATCGGCCATGATGTTCTCCACCGGCTCTTTCTTGTAGAAATAAACATCAATCAGGAAATAGATACCGAGCAGCAGAATACCTGTCACAGCCCATTCGGGCAACATGTTCTGTATCCACCACATGAACGGCGTACCTTTCTGGAACAGCAGGAACAAAGGAGGATCACCGAGCGGCGACAACTGACCACCGCAGTTAGCTACGATAGCGATGAAGAAAAGCACCGTGTGAACTTTGTACTTACGCTGCTGAATGGTTGACAACAGCAGACGAATCAGCAACATTGCAGCACCCGTTGTTCCCATGAACGAAGCCAACACCCAGCCGATCGCCAAGATGATGGTGTTCGTCTGAGGAGTAGCCTTCAGGTCTCCACGAATACAGATACCGCCGGTCGTCACAAACAGCGCCATCAGTAGTAAAATAAACGGCACATAGTCGTAAATCATCTGATGCTCCAATTCATGACCCATGCCATTCAGACACAGCCAGGCACCTACCGGAACACCCAAAATCAACGATACATACAACTTGTGCAAATTCTCTTCCCACCACTCACCTACATGCGGAATAAGCGGCAGCACGGCGATGCACAGCAGCATCACCACAAACGGGATTAACATCCACGCCGGAATCAAATGCTCTAACATAATAATTGTATTTAGATTGTTTGTCTTTAGTCTAATTTAAGCACCGCCAGGAATGCTTTCTGCGGCACTTCGACGTTTCCGATCTGCTTCATTCGCTTCTTTCCGCGCTTCTGCTTCTCGAGCAACTTACGTTTACGGCTCACGTCACCGCCATAACATTTCGCCAACACATCTTTGCGCACCTGCTTCACTGTCTCGCGCGCAATAATCTTCGCACCGATCGCCGCCTGAATGGCAATATCGAATTGTTGACGTGGCAGTAACTCTTTCAATTTCTCGCACATGCGACGACCGAAATCAACCGCGTTGTCCCTGTGCGTCAGCGTACTCAGCGCATCGACCTGTTCGCCGTTCAGCAGTATATCCAACTTCACCAAATTCGACGGTCTGAACCCGTTCATGTGCCAATCGAACGACGCGTAACCCTTACTGATGGACTTCAGCTTATCGTAGAAATCAATCACGATCTCGCCCAGCGGCATATCGAAGAGCAACTCCATGCGGTTGCCGCTTATATAGGCTTGCTTCACCAACTCGCCGCGTTTACCCAAACACAACGTCATGATAGGTCCGATATAGTCGGCTACCGTGATCACACTCGCGCGGATGTACGGCTCTTCAATGCGGTCGATCTCCGTCAGATCCGGCATGCCGGCAGGGTTATGCACCTCAACCATTCCACCGTCTTTCGTATAGACATTGTAGCTTACGTTCGGCACGGTGGTAATCACGTCCATATTGAACTCGCGATCCAAACGCTCCTGAACAATCTCCATATGCAGCAATCCCAAGAATCCGCAGCGGAAACCGAAGCCCAGCGCCATCGAACTCTCCGGCTGGAAGGTCAGACTCGCGTCATTCAACTGCAATTTCTCTAAGCTTGCTCTCAAATCTTCATAGTCCTCACTCTCAATAGGATAGACTCCGGCAAACACCATCGGCTTGGCCTCTTCGAAACCGTCGATAGCTTTGTCGCAAGGCCGCGCTACATGCGTGATGGTATCGCCTACCTTCACTTCCGTCGAGGTCTTAATACCCGAAATGATATATCCCACATTACCCGCACTAATCTCCTTACGCGGACTCATGTCGAGTTTCAAGATTCCTATCTCATCCGCGTCATATTCCTTACCCGTATTCACGAAGCGCACCTTGTCACCCGTGTGCATCGTGCCGTTAACGACCTTGAAATAAGCGATTATTCCGCGGAAACTATTGAATACCGAATCAAAGACCAAGCACTGCAGCGGTGCGTCCGGATCACCTACCGGCGCAGGAATATGCTCGATGATAGCGTCCAAAATCTCAGGAACACCTTCACCTGTCTTAGCCGAACAACGTAAAATATCTTCGCGCTTGCATCCCAACAAATCCACAATCTCATCTTCCACACGCTCCGGCATTGCGTTCGGCATGTCGCATTTATTGAGCACAGGAATAATTTCCAAATCGTGCTCGATAGCCATATATAGATTGCTAATCGTCTGAGCCTGAACGCCTTGCGTTGCATCAACTACCAGCACCGCACCTTCGCAAGCCGCGATAGAACGACTCACCTCATAACTGAAATCCACATGCCCCGGAGTATCAATCAGATTGAGCGTATAGCCCTTATGCTGCATCTGGATAGCGTGACTCTTGATGGTGATGCCGCGCTCTTTCTCCAATTCCATGTCGTCAAGCACCTGCGCCTCCATCTGACGAACATCTAGGGTGCCCGTCAACTCCAGCATTCGATCCGCCAGCGTACTTTTTCCGTGGTCTATATGCGCAATGATACAAAAATTACGTATATTCTTCATCTATGTCTTCAATTATCTGTATTTACTCTCGTTGCAATCTCCCAATAGCGACAAATACGATTCGTATCGGCTAACTGCAATCTCTCCGCGAATAACGGCTTCTTGTACCGCACAGCCCGGCTCTCCTGTATGCGTGCAGTCCCCGAAACGACAGTCCTGAGCCACACGAAATATCTCGCGAAAATAATGACTCACTTCTTCCCGTTGCATGTCCACGCCGCCAAAACCTTTGATACCCGGCGTGTCTATCACCCAACTATGACGCTCGCCTTCCGCCTCAAACGCTCCACCCAACTCATACATCTCGCTGAATGTCGTAGTGTGCATTCCTTTGTCGTGCGCATCGGAGATCTTACCGGTACGCGTCATCTCTTTGCCGAACAATGCATTCAGCAGCGTACTTTTCCCGACACCCGAGTTCCCGCTCAGCAAGGTCGTCTTGCCTTTCAGCATCGCGCTCAGTTCTACAGGCTGAAGGTGAATAGCCGAAATCGCCAGGGTAGAGTAGCCGAGACTCTCATATAACGCACGCAGATCTTCCAACTGCGCCAACTCTTCTTCGGTCAGCAGGTCTATCTTATTAAATATAAGTAACGCGCGCACGCGATAGGCCTCGCAGGTTGCCAAAAAGCGGTCAATGAACGTAGTACTCGTCACCGGATGATTGATCGTCACGATCAGTGCCACCTGATCTACATTCGCCGCCAGAATATGACTCTCTTTGCTCAGATTCGTGGACTTGCGGATGATATAATTGCACCGATCTTCAATCTCTGTAATCCAATGAGTCCCATCCGCCAGCGTCTGTACTTCCACAAAATCACCTACGGCTACAGGGTTCGTACTGCGAATACCGCGAATGCGGAAATTACCTTTTACGTGGCACTCCACATCCGAACCATCGTCCATCCGAACGATGTAACTGCTACCCGTAGATTTGATGACGAGACCTCTCACCGAATGGCTAACTTGCTCCGGTTCAACCGGTTATACCGTCATAATCTCTTTTTCCTTCGCGGCATAGAGCGCATCTACTTTTGCGATGTACTTGTCGTGCACTTTCTGCATGTCCTCTTCGGCATCTTTCTCGAAGTCTTCGCTCAAGCCGTTCTTTACCAGTTTCTTGAATTCTTCGATTGCATCACGACGTGCATTGCGGATAGACATCTTCGCGCTCTCTGTCTCTGCCTTACATTGCTTGCAGAGTTCACGACGACGCTCTTCGGTCAACGGAGGCAATACCAGACGGATCGTCTCGCCGTTATTCGAAGGTGCCAAACCGATGTTCGAGTTGATGATTGCGCGCTCGATGTCGCCGATCAGTTTCTTCTCCCACGGAGTGATGGCAATCGTGCGAGCGTCCGGCGTAACAATCGTAGCGCAGCTGCTCAACGGCGACAATGTGCCGTAGTAGTCAATCTTGATCGGGTCAAGAATACGCGGGTTGGCTTTACCTGCACGAATGTGCTGAAGCGTGTCGTCTAAGTGAGCAACAGCAGCCTGCATCTGCTCTTCGGCAGCAGACTGATACAATTCTAATTCGTCGTTCATACTATTAGGGTTTTACTAATGTTCCGATAGGTTCGCCGGCAATCACTTTCGCTAAGTTACCCGGCTTATCCATGTTAAATACATAAATCGGCATTCCGTTCTCTTTGCACATGACGGTAGCCGTTTGATCCATTACTTTAAGTCCGCGGCGAATGACCTCGTCATAGGTAATCTCGCTGAACTTCGTAGCGGTTGGGTCTTTCTCCGGATCGGCGGTATAAATACCATCCACACGCGTACCTTTCAGCATCATGTCCGCTTTAATCTCAAGCGCACGCAGGCTGCTTCCGGTGTCTGTGGTGAAATATGGAGCACCTGTTCCTCCGGCTAAGATCACCACATTGCCGCGCTCCAACAGACGTTGTGCCTTGGCAGGGCTGTAGAAATCTCCTACCGGCTCCATGCGGATAGAGGTCAGCAAACGAACCGGTTGACCGATAGCTTCCAGCGCCGATTGTAACGCTAAAGCGTTAATGACGGTCGCCAACATGCCCATTTGGTCGCCTTTGACGCGGTCGAAACCTTGTTGAGCTCCACTCAAACCACGGAATATGTTTCCGCCGCCGATGACAATACCGATTTGAACACCTTTCTGAGCAATCTCTTTCACCTGCTGGGCATATTGATTGAGGCGCTCGGTATCGATACCCTGCTTGCTTTCTCCGGCAAGACTCTCTCCGGAGAGTTTCAATAAGATTCGTTTATACATAGTATTATTCTTTGTACCAACTCGCATACATCGCGTAATTATTGGCAATCTTTTTATTTATTTCTTCCGTTTGTGCGGGATCGGCTTTCTTGATGAACTTAGCCGGCACACCGCCCCAAATCTCATGTGCCCCGATCTGTGTGCCGGATAGCACTAACGCGTTCGCAGCCACAATAGCTCCTTCGCCCACATGCGCACCATCGAGTAGGGTAGCACCCATTCCGATCAGCGCGTAGTCATCTACATCCGCTCCGTGAATCGTGACATTATGCCCCACAGAAACGTAGTCACCCAACTTAATCGTCGATTTCTGGTAGAGCGTGTGCAGCACAGCGCCATCTTGGATATTGCAATGCTTACCGACCACAATCGTATTCACATCACCGCGCAGCACGCTGTTAAACCAAAGACTCGAACCCTCTCCCACCGTCACATCGCCGACGACGGTAGCATTTTCTGCCATAAACACGTCATCAGCAATGCGCGGGGTAAGAATCTCTCCGTTTCTATTGATCGTTTTGACCAAAGCCATAACTATCGTGCAGCGATAATAGCCAAGAATTTCTCTGCTACCAAAGCAGCGCCTCCGATCAGACCACCGTCGATATCCGGGCAAGCGAACAACTCAGCAGCGTTCTTCTCGTTGCAACTGCCGCCGTACAAGATCGTCGTGTCTTCTGCTGCTGCCTTACCGAACTTATCGGCTACCAGACCGCGGATATAGGCGTGAATCTCCTGTGCCTGAGCCGGTGTAGCGGTCAGACCGGTACCGATAGCCCACACCGGTTCGTAAGCCAACACGATATTCTTCCACTCCTCTGCGCTCAAGCCAAATACAGAACCTTCCAACTGTGCTTTTACCACTTCGTTCTGACGACCTGCCTCACGCTCTTCTTTCACCTCGCCGATGCAGAAGATGACCTTCAATCCGTTAGCCAGAGCCAAACGAACTTTCTCAGCCAACATCTCATAGCTCTCCGCATAATACTGACGACGCTCCGAGTGACCGAGAATAACGTACTCAGCGCCGGTGGACTTCACCATCTCAGCGCTCACTTCACCCGTGTAGGCGCCCTTCTCGTGGTCTGCGCAGTTTTCTGCGGCAACCTTAATCGGACTACCTTTCAGCAACTCAGCCACAGTAGCCAAATGGATAAACGGCGTGCCGATAACGACAGCGCATTTCGGGTTCTTTACTGCTTCTTTCAATTCGGTAGCCAGCGCTACACCTTCCTGCAGGTTCTTGTTCATTTTCCAGTTACCTGCAACCATTTTTGTTCTCATATCTTACAATTGTTTAAAATTTTGTTTCTCAATAACGGTTCCGTTCTGCACCTTGAAATAACCCGGATTGGCACGCACAATCGTTTTCAGCGTCACCGGATCAATCGTGCAGAACACACGCTCGGTCGTCTCTTCATCCATACCCAAATCTTCCGCGAACGCGTAGATATCATCTTCTCCCGAACCGGTCAGGAAATAGCATTTCTCGCCGCGCGCCTCACATCCTTCCAGGAACGACAGCAACTTAGCAGCCTGCTCACGGTCGGTTTTCTTCAAATCATACATCGTGACGAGTGTCACCGGCTCTTCGGATTCCAGGATGTCGTGCGTAATATCCTCAAACTCCATCGTGAGAATCTCAAAGTCATGTATCGGCGCCTCATAACCTTTCTTAATCAACACCGATTTCTGATCCACAAACGTCCACTCCGGGTCGCCTTTCGGATAGTCATCCAATGTGAACTCCTGCTCCACACCGTCTTTCGCATAAATCAGCGTCGTCTCATACACATCCGGCTCCGCGTCTTCCGGCACAGTCATCAACTCAGGGATATTGTTACCAATTTTATACGGACGGAAATCCAACGGCGGCAGGTGGTTGTAACTGTAATACATGATGCCGGCTACCGAACCTGCGCCCAGAAGCACAATCACGATCTCCATCCAATTGCTGAAGAACTGCGGAATAGCCCTGTGGCAGCAAAGCAAAATCGTCACCAGCCCCAGCAGCACGATATTTTTCCAGAATGTCTGCCAATTGGTCAGCACTAACACATCGCCGAAGCAACCACAATCGGTAACCGGATTATTCATCGCAATCCAAAGCGTCAGCGGCGTCATCACCAAATAGAAAGCTAAGGCCAACCAAACGGTTATTTTCGTGCGCACATTGCATAGCATACAAACGCCAAGCAACCACTCTACGGCAATCAGGCATACTGCAGCAGCGCCTGCCAAAGGCAGCAACTCCGTGAAGAAACCGCCGAAAGCCTTCAGATAATCCTCAATCTTATACACCGTGCCTAACGGATCAACGGCTTTCACAAAACCCGAGAACAAGAATACCGCAGCAATAATCGTGCGGCACAAACTGCCGATCACATGGGCTGCCGTCTCGCCTTTCCTGTCTCGGCGGGAAATATTGTTTCTATTGTTCATAGTGAATCAAATCAAAAATAGCATAGTTGATAATATCGAAATAATTGCCTTCCACTCCTTCGGAAGCAATCGTTCTGCCGTCGTGATCCAAGATGGTCTTGATACGAATAATCTTCGCCATAATCATGTCCACGATGCCTTCTTTGCTCATCTCGCGCCAAGCCTCACCGTAGTCATGATTCTTGCGCAGCATCAGGTCTTTGGCTTCGTTGAGCACGTCGTCGTATAGTTTCACAGCCTTCTCATTGCTGATGTCCACACCATCCGCAAAACCGTTACGCTCTTGGATGATAGCCATCACGCCGTAGTTCACGATCGCGCGCAAGTTGCCTTCTATATCGTCACCCACCAGACTCACACCCGTTTCCTGGCGTTGACGGATATTCTTCACCTTGATATACAATTGGTCGGAAATGCCTTGCAAACGGAAAATACGCCAAGACGCACCGTAATCCTGCATCTTGTCGATAAAAATCTGCCGACATTTAGCCGTTACTTGGTCAAATTGTTTGTTTGTATCTGCCATAATTCCTCTAATGTTACTTGTTTCTGCTCGCCGGAAGCCATATTTTTCAGCATCACTTTGTTTTGCGCCATCTCATCGCCGCCGACGATGGCTACAAACGGAATCTGCTTCGCATCCGCGTAGCCCATCTGCTTCTTCATCTTCGTCGGCTCCGGATAGACCTCTACCGTGATGCCCTTCTCGCGCAGCGCCTTCGCCCACTTGAGCGCGTAGCACAATTCTTCTTCGCCGAAGGTAGCAAACAGCACTTGTGTCGCCGATTGCAATTCTTTCGGGAACAAATCCAATTCGGTCAGCACATCGTAGATGCGGTCTGCGCCGAACGAGATACCTACACCCGACACGTCCGGTAAACCGAAGATACCTGTCAGATTGTCATAACGACCGCCGCCTGTGATAGAACCGATCTGCGCGTCTAACGCCTTCACTTCGAAGATGGCACCGGTATAGTAATTTAATCCGCGCGCCAGACACAGATCCAACTCGATATTCAACTTAACGCCCGTCACTTCAATCAATCCGAACAAAGTCTCCAATTCCTCAATACCTTTCAGTCCCGTTTCGCTATTCGCTAACACGTCGCGTAAAGCGGTTAGTTTCTCTGTTGTGGAACCGCTGAGGTTCAAAATAGGCTGGAGTGCCTCGATGGCTTCGTTCGAAAGACCGCGCTCGGATAGTTCTGCATTCACAGCCTCTACGCCGATCTTATCCAACTTATCAATCGCTACCGTGATATCCATCATCTTGTCCGGTGCTCCGATCACTTCGGCAATACCTGCCAGCACTTTGCGGTTGTTCAGGTGCAAGCACACGTTGATTCCCAAGCGGCGATACACTTCCTCCACGATCTGAATCAACTCCAACTCGCCCACCAAACTATTCGAACCGATCACGTCCACATCGCATTGGTAGAACTCGCGGTAACGACCTTTCTGCGGACGGTCTGCACGCCAAACAGGTTGAATCTGAAAGCGCTTGAACGGAAAACTAATCTCCTCGCGATGCTGTACCACGTAACGCGCAAAAGGAACGGTCAGGTCGTAACGCAGACCTTTCTCCGGCGCTAAAGCCGCTTTCTCGCCGCTATTCTGAATGCGGAACAGCAGTTTGTCGCCTTCTTCACCGTACTTGCCCATCAGCGTACCGATATTCTCCATCGCCGGCGTTTCAATCTGCTGAAAACCGAACAAGGAGAAAACACCTTTGATGGTGTCAAAGATATAATTGCGACGAGCCATTTCGAGTTGTCCGAAATCTCGTGTGCCCTTAGGTATACTTGGTTTTTGTGCCATATTCGCTAATTCACTAATTCGTTAATCAAAAATCCGGTCGTATATTTTGGCGGTTGCGCCTAACTCCGATTGCACGTATTCGGATGCTTTAGCGCCCATATTCAAGTGCTGCTCCAGTGCGGTCAGCATCGCCGCTTCAAACGTCTTGTAGTTCTTCACGCACAATGCCGCTCCGGCATCAATCAGGTCTTGCGCCTCGCGGAAATGATGGTAATTGGTTCCGAAAAGAACCGGCACACCATATACCGCCGCTTCAATCGTATTATGAATACCTACGCCGAATCCGCCGCCTATGTATGCTGCCTGACCGAAACGATAAATCGAAGAGAGCAGACCCATCGTGTCCATGACTAAAATACGTGCGTGCTGCAATATATTGCGGTTGCTCTCCGCCTTTGCGTTCTCATGAGCTACTGCGCTGAAGCGCACATAACGTCCTTGGAAACGGTTGAAGATCTCATGCAAATGCGCTTCGTCAATCTCGTGCGGCGCAAGAATCAGTTTCACATCCGGATGCTCTTCCATGAAGCGCTCAAACAGCGCCTCGTCCTGCGGCCAGGTGCTACCCGCTACAATCACGCGCTCACAACCTTCCGTAAACTGCGCAACAGGCACCAACCGATTGCCGTTGGTCGCCAAACCGTGAGCCATCACTTCTTGTACGCGGTCAAAACGTGTGTCGCCGGTAACGGTTGCCTGATGAACACCATGCTCCGCCAACAAACGACGCGAAGCCTCGTCTTGAACGAACAACTGCGTGAAGCATCGCAGCACACGCAGATATCCGCGACCCAAAAGACGGAAGAAGAACTGATTCGGACGGAAAATAGACGAGATGCTATACGTCTGAATACCGCGTTTCTTCAACTCACGCAGATAAGCCGGCCAAAACTCATACTTCACGAAAACAGCCATCTTCGGCTGCAAAGCATTCAAGAAACGACGGGCCTTGAAACGCGTAGCGAAGGGTAGGTAAGTCACCAAATCGACATCCGCGAAATCCTTACGAGCCTCGTAGCCGGAAGGAGAAAAGAACGTCACTACGATACGCTCGTGTGAGCGCTCCGCGCGGATACGCTCTATCAAAGGACGCGCCTGCTCGAACTCGCCCACAGACGCGGCATGAATCCAAATACAACCGTGCAAACGATTCCATTCACCGGACTTCATCTGCGCACGCACTTGCTTCTGACCCGCTACTAACGCGCGAGCTTTACGATGACCGAACAAGGCGGCAAGACGTATAAAAAGAAAATAAAAAACCACTACTTTTGCTCTTATTCTTAAAATCGGGCACAAAGGTAGTGATTTTTTTTGATATACGCAAGAAAAATATATATTTTTCTCAACTTTTCTACTTTACAAGCCGTTTCATCAGTATTTTAACCACTCTAAAAATTCCGTTGGATCCGTGGTAAATGCCATCGGTTCGGCGATTTGTTGACCGTTTTGGTCCAACTGAACGAAGAATGGTTGGGCGTTAGAACCGAATTTTTCCCGTTGAATGCGGGAGTTTCGGTCACCGATGCCGTCTCGCTTGTCATCGACAAAAAGTTCGATGAATACGTAGTTTTTCAGCCTTTCTTTGACGCTATCGTCATCCAGCACATAGGCTTCCATCTTGCGGCAGTTGACGCATCCGTATCCGGTGAAATCGATAATAATCGGCTTTCCTGCCTGCCGCGCATAAGCAAGTCCTTCTTCGTAGTCAGTAAATACTTCGCGACCTTCAATCTCCTGAGGCGGAGCAAAAGCACTAATCGCCTTCACCGGCGCGCCCCAAAGTCCGGGAACCAGGTATCCTGCAAAAACAAAGGAAGGAATGATGCAAATGAGACGAATGATTTTGCGCGTAGTGGTGACGTTTTTAATATTCCATAACAGGTAGATGCCGATGCCTGCGAAACAAGCAATCCAAATCGCGATAAACAACCACCGCGGCAGTATGCCCCAGCCGTAAGCGAGGTCCGCTACGCTTAGGAATTTCAACGAAAGCGCCAACTCCAGGAAAGCCAATACCACTTTGAAACTGGTCATCCAGTCGCCCGATTTGGGTGCCTGTTTCATCCATTGCGGGAACATGGCAAAGAGCGAGAAAGGCAAGGCTAAAGCAATCGCAAACCCCAACATGCCTATTGCCGGAGCCAACAGCGATTTACCGGCGGCTTCAACGAGCAGCGTGCCGATAATCGGGCCTGTACAACTGAACGAGACAATCACGAGCGTGAAAGCCATCAGCAATATGCTCAAAAATCCGCCGGTACTCCGCGCTTTGTTATCTAACGCCGTGGACCAGCTATCCGGTAATGTGATCTCGAACAATCCGAAGAAAGACAGCGCAAAAACAACCAGCAGAACAAAGAAGAAGATGTTCACTATCGCATTGGTACTCAGGTCGTTAAGAGCCGATGCGCCGAAAAGAATCGTCACCAATAATCCCAAGCCCACATATAGCACGATGATGCTTATTCCGTACAAAACGGCATCTTTCAGTCCGCCGCCTTTCTTCAAGAAAAAGCTCACCGTCATAGGAATAATCGGCCACACGCAAGGCGTGAAGATCGCCAACAATCCGCCTAAAAGGCCTAACAAGAAAATCATGAAGAGCGAGCCTAACCCTAACCCTTCCCTTAAAGGAAGGGAATTTTGCAAGTCCTTCCCTTTAGGGGAGGATTTAGGAGAGGCTTCGTCATAACTCCAAATCTCCGGCGCCGTACACATCTGATCGTCGCACGCGTTGAACCGAATCGGTTCCGCTTTTGCCAGCGTCATAGAGTAGGGACTTTCATAAATTTCTTCGCCGATTTCCTCGGTTCCAACGGAAATAATTGTCATGTGCCAGCCCGGTTCGATCGTCGCCGTCAACCGCACACTATCTCCCACATTTTCTCCCGTCCACTTCACCGGCTGTACCAATTGTGCCGCCGCAAATAGCGGCATCAGGGCAAATAATATAATAAGGTGTTTTCTCATTTGTTCTATTGTTTTTTAGGATGCAATAGGTATCAATAGGATGCAATAGGGAGTTTGCCTATTCCGACCTATAGTTTCCTATTCCGACCTATTTCTTCTAATTGTTTCTTAAGTTGCTCTATCTCGGCTTGCTTACAGGCAAGCTCTGCTTTCAATTGTTTGTTTTCTAATATAAGGCGTTTACGCTCTTCCTCTTGGCTTTGACGAAAACCTGTACGAGCTGCATACATTCGCTCTTTGATACCACCTTCTGTTACAAATTGCTTTTCCAATGTTCGCAAATAGCCATTCATCAGTGCATCTACTTGGTGGCAAAGTGTCAAACCGATATTTGCCATTTCTTCCTCTGACCATTTGGCAAAATACGGCTCGTATTCTTCCAAAGTATTGTGCTTTTGTGTAAATGTAAGCATTGCCGAATATCGAGGATGGGAACTATCCCACAATGGTAAATGATGCTTTACAATATGGTCTTGATAGTCCTCACATAGCTCGCCAATACTACTTCTCGCCACATTGAGGAGTTTCAACTCCATCTCTGTACTCGTTTTGCCATCCTCAGAGCCTTCAATAATATTCTGCTTTCCAGAGCGCGCTGCTTGAACCATCTGGTCAACGGTTCGATCTCCATATTTAGGTAGAAAACGTTCGCAGAAAGCAAATGTCAACTGGTAAAGTGCATTTGCCTTCTGATAGAAATACAACTCTTTCCAATTGCTCGCCTTCCGCAATACTTTCCCCTCATATTTGGATTTATCTTCCTGCTGCATAGGATAATGATATTTTAGGTCTCAATAGGTAACTATAGGAGGCAGTAGATTTATATGTTTTCATTCCAACTATTCTGGAATTTCGTTTATCTTAAAAGTAACAGGAACTGTGTATTTTACACGTACAATCTCTCCGTTCGAACGTCCGGGAATCCATTTGGGCATAGAACTGAGAATACGTACTGCTTCTTGATCCAAAGAAGCATCTCCCGATGATTTGACGACTACAAAGTCCACCAAGTCCCCGCTCTTATTCACAACGAACTGACATACCGCACGTCCCTGTGTTCCGTTTTTGCGCGCAGACATAGGATAAATGACATTGTCCGAGATATATTGGAACATTGCCTTTTGTCCGCCCTGGAATTCCGGTAGTTGTTCTGAAGACAAATATACCGTGTCAGTTTCTTCTGGAGAATAGTATTCAATCGTTCTTGTCAACGTTCTGGAAAAACTCCATATGTCCCCAATACTCATAACTGCTTTCTGCCAGTTTCCATATGCATCGAATTTTGAAAAACGAATTGATATATTGTCACTTACGACTTTGACCAGATTTCCGTCTTTATAATAAAATTTATTCTCGTACTTTTTCCGTTTCCCATTGTAATTAAATTCTTTATAGTGATACTCGGTGTAATTGCCATTTTCTTCATATACCACTTTATATCCTTCCCACTTTTTTACGTTTTTAACAGTAGAAAGACGACC
Organism: Paludibacteraceae bacterium; assembly: GCA_024692565.1. Taxonomy (GTDB): domain Bacteria; phylum Bacteroidota; class Bacteroidia; order Bacteroidales; family Paludibacteraceae; genus Colicola. The sequence goes on along the minus strand of JAILMN010000023.1, from coordinate 2,331 downwards.
TAAAGAGTCATAAGTATATACGTACTTTAACACCATAGTATCTTGGATAGTTGGAATAGTATATTCTTCTATCTTCTGTCCAAGGTGATTATAAACACTTGAATCTGCATGATAGATGTTTTTATCAAACGAATATGAAGATACTTTTCTTCCCAACGAATCCAATTGTACGCAAGTGAAGACTCCATCCTCAAGTCCATTGTTGTCATATCGGTAGATCCAATACATTTGATTTTCATATTGATATCTCTCTCCTCTCGCAATACTATCCCCGATTATCAGAGCATCATCTAATAACCGACCCATATTATCATATTTCTGAACATATTTTCCTCCCTTAGGCCCTCGATAATAGCCGATGCGAGGATCCATTGTGGTTACAATTCTAGCGTTTCCTTTTACAAGCGCTTTTATGTATTCAGTATAATCAATTTCAACAGCGAAAGAAGACAAAACGCATAGACTAAATAATAGAATAACAAATAATTTGTTTTTCATATAGGAGTGATTTATTGGTTTTCTTTATTCAGTTGGGCGATGATGAAGCCACGGAGGGTTTTGTAGTATTTTGAGGCCTTTTTATCGCGGAGATGGGCTTCGTATAGGGATTGCCAGTAAGCGTATCGCTCGGGATCTGCAAGTTCCAGTTTGGCTTGTTTGGAGATTTGTGCAAAGGCAGAACTATTGGCTTTTTGCGCCGCAGTAATAGACTTGGGATCTTTGTGTTTGGGATAGTTACTAATAATCGTACGACCATATCTATGCGTTGCATAGAACTCGCTATCACCAGATAGTCGACCACTTAGCTTGTCTAACAATATGTCTAACTCTGCTTTTGCCATAATGTGCTTGTGTTGTTCTTAGTATAAAAGTAGCATTCGTTTTCGTGTCGTTTACGTCTCGTTTACGTGTCGTTTTCGACTTTAGTAGGTAAATAGATGCTCATTTTATGCTTATTCTTCTCGTTTGATGCAGGCGCCGAGGGCGTTGAGGCGGTGCTCGATGTCTTCGTAGCCGCGGTCGATCTGGTCGATGTGGTCAATGCGGGATGTGCCTTCGGCACTCATGGCGGCAATCAGCATAGCGATTCCGGCGCGGATATCGGGTGAAGTCATGTTGTTATGCTTCAGCTGACGCTGGTGGTCGTGTCCGACAACAACGGCTCTGTGCGGGTCGCAGAGGATGATCTGTGCGCCCATGTCGATCAGTTTATCCACGAAGAAGAGGCGGGATTCAAACATCTTCTGATGAATGAGCACGGTGCCTTTCGCTTGGGTTGCTACGACGAGCAAAACAGAGAGCAAGTCCGGCGTAAGACCAGGCCACGGTGCGTCTGCTACCGTGAGGATAGAGCCATCGAGGAAGGACTCGATTTGGTAATGTTCCTGCGCAGGAATGATGATGTCGTCACCATCGACGTCGATGCGGATTCCGAGTCGACGGAAAGCGTCCGGGATGATACCGAGGTCGCGATAACCGACCTTGCAGATACGCAGTTCAGAGCCTGTGATAGCTGCCATTCCGATGAACGAACCGACCTCGATCATATCGGGTAGGAGTGTATGTTCTGCGCCATGCAATTCGCGCACACCTTCGATGGTCAGGAGGTTGGAGCCTACGCCGCTTATACGCGCGCCCATGTTATTAAGGAGTTTGCATAGTTGCTGCAGATAGGGTTCGCAGGCTGCGTTGTAGATGGTCGTCGTTCCTTCGGCGAGGACAGACGCCATGATGATATTGGCCGTACCGGTGACAGACGCTTCGTCCAGCAGCATGTAACTGCCTTTGAGATGCTTGCCGCTGAAACGATAAGCGAGCAGGTCCTGATCGTACTCAAACGTAGCGCCGAGGTTTACCATTCCTTGGAAATGCGTATCCAGACGGCGACGACCGATCTTATCTCCGCCGGGTTTGGCATAGATCACTTCGCCCAGACGCGCCAAAAGCGGACCAATGAGCATCACGGAACCGCGGAGTTTATTGCATTTCTTGAGGAAATCGCTGCTGCGCAGATATGCCGTATCCAACTCTTTTGCACAAAAAGCATACTCGCCTTTCGCGCGTTTCTCCACTTTCACGCCGATGGACGCAATCAGGTCGATGAGGTTGTTGACGTCAAGGATGTCCGGCAGGTTGCTGATGACCACCGTTTGTTTGGTTAACAACACAGCGCACAGCACTTGCAATGCCTCGTTTTTTGCGCCTTGCGGAGTGATACTGCCGTGCAGTTTGTGTCCTCCTTCTACTACAAAAGATGCCATTCGTGTGAACTACGGCTCAATACGATTCGCAACTACGTTGCTCATATGAATTTTCGCCATGTTCCCACTC
>JAILMN010000013.1 GCA_024692565.1 Paludibacteraceae bacterium | reverse complement strand
AACAAGATGTTCCGCTTTGGAGCGGGGATAACTGACGGACTTGACGTATTCAAACACTTCATCACTCGTCGCTTTTGCCAGCGCTTCGGGTGTCGGGTAGGCGGCAAAGAGAGCAGGGGTGACCATATTAACGCGCTTGTCCGTACATTGCGCGGAGAGCATCACTGCTACCAAACATTGGAAGGGGTCGGCAAATACCAACTCACTCTCTGCTACCGGCATGTTGGTCTCAAACCAGGCGAGAATATGTTCAAACCGCTGTTGCTTGTTCATAATAGGTGCGACTTAAGAATTGCAAGAGCATCGTAGCTTGTTTCTGTACGTCCGCCGTTTGTTTGGAGATCTCGCGTTTCTGCAAACGCAGCATCATAATTTGGTAAAGCAGCGTCAGACATGCCTCGACATCCGACATCGTCGGGCGATCGGTTTTGGCCTTGAGCAGGTTGAGGGATGGCTGTAACTGCATCATAGCGGCGCGGTAGAGTGCTTCCTCGTTGAGGATTTCCATGTGCAGGTCTTCCATCTCTTCGAGAGCGTTTTGGGCTAAGGCCAAATGACCACCGTCCATGATGCCTTCGCGGTGCATCATCTCGTTGATCTCACTCAGTTCCGGTGTGGCATTCGCATGTTGCGGGAACGCACGGAGGTAGTCCTCCATCTGCCAGAGATAGAGAATATATTCCGCTATGTTGTCTTTCTTGGATTTCATCATTTGCATCATTCAATCATTTCATCATTCCAATCGTCGATTTCGTCTAAGTAATTGTCGGACATGAATACCTCGATGTCACGGCGATCTTTCTTGGTGGGACGTCCAGTTCCGCGATCTCTACCACCGTTACCGGCGAGACGTGCCAGTTCCAACAGTTCGAGTTGTTCGGGCGTCGTACAATCGCGCAGGTATTCGGGAACCAGTTTGGCGCCAAGTCGGTTCTCACTCAATTGGAGTACTTTGTATGTATAGGTAATCGGACCCTTACGTACCGTAAAGGTGTCGCCTACTTTGAAGGTGCGGCTGGGTTTGAGTTGGACACCGTTGATAGCGACGCGTCCGTTCTTACAGGCATCGGTAGCGATAGAGCGGGTCTTGTAGATCCGCATCGCCCAGAGGTATTTATCTACTCGTACTTCCATCATTCCATCATTAAGCGAAGCGGCTCATTTCATCATTTATTATTGTATTGGTTCATCGTGCGGTCTATACCTTGCAGGCAAAAACTCGGGATAATCTCGCTCGTAATTTTCAGCCGCTCGTCGATGGCCTTTTTCTCTTCGTCTGTCCATTCACCGAGCACGAAGTTGATCTGTGTCCCGCGCGTGTACTCGTTTCCTATACCGAAACGTACGCGTGCGTAGTTCTCGGTGCCTAAGACGGATTGGATGTTTCCCAGACCGTTGTGCCCGCCGTTGGAGCCTTGCTTGCGGATACGGATCGTTCCGAACGGCAGGTTGAGGTCATCTACGAGCACCAGCATGTTCTCTACCGGAATTTTCTCTTGGGCTAACCAGTACCTTACGGCGTTACCGCTGAGGTTCATATAGGTAGAGGGCTTGAGCAATACCAACTCGGCATTCTTCACGCGACAACGGCCGATGAAACCGTACCGCTTGTCTTCCCACTTGACCTCCTTCGACGCAGCAAACGCATCGATCATCATAAAACCGATGTTATGGCGGGTGCCTGCGTACTCGTCACCGATATTTCCAAGTCCGACTATTAGATATTTCATATCTAATTGTTTAATGTTGAATGTTTAATGTTTAAAGAATGAGCGGAGCATCTATGACACTCCGCTCCTCTTTCATTCATTAATTCGTTAATTCCTTAACTCCTTAATTAAGCAGCTTTGCTCTGGCGTGTTGCCTTCACCTCAGCGACGCAAGCGTCAGCGGGGTTAACGAAGCACAGGCCATCTACCTTCACGTCAGCAACGGCAATCTTCTTAGCCAGGCCAAGGTTGGTAACGTCGATGTTGATACGATCCGGGAATGCGGTGTAGATGCCTTTTGCTTTGAGTTTGCGCATATTCTGAACCAACTTACCACCGGCTTTTACACCTTCTGCAAGGCCGTTCAACTGAACCGGAATCTCTACTACTACCGGCTTCTTCTCATCTACTGCGAGGAAGTCGATATGAAGGGTCTTTCCGTCGATCGGGTGGAACTGAAGCTCCTTAATGATTGCTTTGGTCTTGGTGTCACCTACGGTGAGGTCAACGATCTGGGTGTCCGGGCTGTAGATGAGCTTACGAACATCAGCTGCTGCTACCGTGAAAGTAGCGTTCAGACCACAACCGTAAATGTTGCAGGGAATCAGATCCTCTGCGCGGAAAGCCTTAGCTGCTTTCTTACCGTACTCGCTACGCGGAGTACCTACTAATGCGAATTCTTTCATTGTTTTTTAATCTTTTGGGCTTTCGGTTGAATTCGTTAACTCGTTCATTCGTTAATTCTTTCAACTTTCAGCCTTGTGTTACTCAATAATGGGGCAGTTATTTCTGTTGTGACGCTGCCCGTATCCCATCACACTTGCCTCTTTTCATAATTCACCCCTCCTTATAGGGAGGGGCTTGGGGTAGGCTTCCCTTTGTTGTCCACCGAGGAGTCGAACCTCGCTTCTCGGAACCAAAATCCGGTGTAATACCGATATACGAGTGGACAATACTTTCGGACCTTTAGCTTTCGTCTTTTCCAAAAGCGGCTGCAAAGGTACTGCTTTTTTCTGACATACGCAAATTTTTTGAAGAAAAAAAGCGTTTTTTATGCATTTTGTATAGTAGAGTGATGGAATATTGTAGTTGTGTATGAGCTTATTTTTGGCCATACGTGGTTATTTTTAGTGCGATATGGCCAAAAATAATTTGATTTTTTTTGATGATTTTAGGTATTTTGGACAAAAAGAATGGACGTGCCGCTTTATCACAAAGAAGCACGTCCTGAAAAAACTTTTTCTATTACACCTCACCTTTTGTGAGGATTCCTTTTACTCAATTTCCGAAGCGTTATTGATTGTTCCTGCACCGGAAGTTGTGTTAATCGTCAAAGACGGATTCTGCATAATTCCCTCCGAAGAAAGGTTGATCATCTCCGTGTTGGGGGCAATATAATTACGTTTCATAGTTGTGTCCTCCTTATTTTACGATTTGACCTTGGAGGTTGAATACCTCATTACCACGGCGGATATAAATCTGACCGTTCTCTACGAACTTCTCGGCTTTAACAGTTGCCTCTACATTCTTAACAGCTTCTGTTTGCTCGCTTTCATGGAAGACCATGCGGATACGTTGCGGAGCAGCAGAACCCGAAGGAATCGGCAGATAAGCCTTACCGGCCGGAATGTCTTCGGTACCTACGTACTTCATCAACTCATTGCCGTGCAAGCAATAGATAGCAGCAGCTACAATCTCATCTACCGGCTTAGCAACAACTGCACCAACGAAATCGTTGTCGCTCATGTCTGCAGAACTGGAACCGCCTACTGTGTAGTAGAAAGTCTCAGCAGACTCATTCGGATTCCAGAGAATAACACCTTCGTTAGCCGGAACAACTTGACCGATGTAAGACAGAGCGATGCTGTAATCATCGATATTGAAGTCGCCCTTGTAAGCTTTCAAACCTGCAGGCAGGGTAACTGCAGAAGCAGAAGCAAACGAGCAGAAACCATAGTCATTGGTTTTTACAGTGTGCAAGGCAGAAGCGTTGTAATTAATAAAGAAACGCTCAGCAATTACCGAATATGCACCCTCTACGTAAGAAGGATCGGTTGCAGCAGCAATAGTAAATGCATAACTACCACCATTAGTGATATCCGTCTCTGTACCGGTTACCAAGTCTTTGAGTTTAAGCACTTCTGCTTCCTCAAACACCTCGAAATGAATGGTGTAGTTCTGAAGAGCGGCAGCCTCTTTGCTGGTAATGATACCAACAGGAATATTAACGAGCGTCTCGTTACCGAAAGAAGCGTAACGGTTGTTGTTTGCCGGATCAAGAGCGAAAATATTTACGTCTTCCGGATTAGAAGCGTTTGCCATGAACGAACCACGCTCAGGACTTGCAGCCAAGTCCGGACCAGCGAACAAATATAATTCGCATACAGAACCGCTTTGCGATTGCAAACGCAATGTTACGTCTGCTGTAATTTGTGCCGACATTGTCATTGCGCTAACCAATGCAATAATCGAAATAAATAACTTTTTCATTTTATTAGAACTTTAATAATTTACAATTAAAATGCCTTCTGCCTACCAGGAGCCATAGTTGTTCCACCGCCCGAAATACCAGGAGCATCCCCCTTAATATCAGGACCTGGACTAGGCTCGCAGATTGCAAAAAGACTATTGACTCTTGTCTCAATTGTTTCAGGTGTAATATACGTTTTCATCTTTTGGGTGGTTTTTAGGGATGCCTCCCCGAAGGGAAGCATCCAAAAAACGATTCATTTTATTTTACAATCTTCACACCATTTACAACATATACACCAGCAGGCAGGCTTGTAAAGTCATGACCCAAGAACTGACCGGTAATAGTATAGATGCCCATTTCTTTAGCAGTAGCCTCTACATTACCAATAGAGGTCGTAACTTGCGGAGCACCAATTACCTCGAAGCGTGCCGGAACGGTAGTGTTGGCATCTTGGCTGAAAGTATAGGTTGCGCCCTCGGTCATTAATACTCTTGCACCCGTTACGTTGTCACGAAGCGTAAACTCATATCCCTCAATGTCAGCGAATTGCAGTGTGTACTCGGCAGCGTTGCCGGCAGCGAACGTAAGAACAGTGTTGCTCAGATCGTTGGTAGCTACAACAGCCAAGTTGCCTGCATTGGTAGCAGCATAAAGGTTGATGTTTTCTTTGTTCATGAATTTGTTAGCATCAGCGCCATTCTCAAAAGCAGCAGTAAAGTCTTCGCTTTGGTTCAGAATAACCTCATCCTTCAAACCGTTAGCGGCCGAAACGCGGATGGTTACCCAATCCTCGGCAACCTCTGTTTGACGAGCAGGAGCAGAAGAACCACCATTATATTTCGGGTTACCCCAAATAGCGCTCGAATAATTAACACCTGCCGTACCGCTTGTACCATCGGACAGATACATCAAGAATGCTTGCATAGAACGAACG
>JAILMN010000031.1 GCA_024692565.1 Paludibacteraceae bacterium | reverse complement strand
AGTTTGTCTTCGGGTAGCCGTGCAAGGTCGAGTGTTCCGCGTGCTTCGCGGATAGAGCCGTCGGTCTTGAAGTAAGAGAAGCGGTATACTCCCGATTGGAGTTTTTTACGGAAGGACTCGAACCACCACGCGTATTTGAGAGCTTGGCTGGGGTCGATAGGCGTACCTTGGAGGATGACGGGATTCTCTTTTCGGAGATAGTTATTGGCTGACATGAGCCGTTTTAATTTTTTGATATCGTTAGGCATAATGATAGAGAATTAGAATTCACAATGTTGGTTCATTTCGCGTGACATAATGGTGTCGATATCCTCGATGCGGAAATGCGGTCCGACGTAGACTTGGAGGAGTTCCTTGCCTTTGAGTTGGCGGTACTGCCATTCCGTGTGCTCGGCTTTCCATTCTGCCATACGTTTGTAGCCGGCAAGGATGATCCCGGGGAACATAGCGACGATGAAGCCGTTGTTGCGCAGCTTACGCATAAAGCCGCCGTCGCGATGATTGATAGCATCCGGTATAGCTCGCAGGTTGCGGATGTCGTTGTTCATCGTGTTACCGTCGATATGGTCGATGACGCAGCCTTTTGGGATATCGCCAATAAAGGTGCGGTACTTAACTGTGGCGAGGAGTTTTTTGCCGTAAGAGCCCGTAAATTTCAGATACTCTCTGTTTCTTCCTGCTCTATTGAAGGCTAACTTTGTGCCATAAGCAGAAAGCGCATCATTGGTCACGGGATGGATGTACACGGTTTTCCCGTTCATGATAGCGGGGTCGGCTTTCTTATAGCCGCGCGCTAGGAACCACGTTCGAGGGAGAGGTGTTTTTGGTCGTTTCCGATTAAACGTCCCTTTAATTGGTGCAGACAATGAAAGCGCTTATAGTTATAGGTGGAATTGCGGCTTGGATAGTAGGGTTTTGCCTATTAGGATGGGGCTTTGATGCGCTCAAAAATCATTTGAATTAACTTGCGTCAAGCAATCCTCGAACCTCGGAAATTCGAACATTGCTAACACGTCGTTGCGTACCCTATAGGGGCGGCATCTGTCTATGTTATAGGCTTTCCGAGGGCCTGAGGAGTGGACGGATTGCCGCCCCTCTTTATAGCCCAAAAGCCGTTGACGCGCAAAAACCATGCGCGATGAATCACGTTGTTACCGAAGAAATGTTCAATGCTTTTCTTAGCATTAAGAACCAGTATGTACACGACGAAGAAAGCTTTCGTCACTTCTTTTTCTACATGTCGGATTTTAATCAGATGGTGCGTGTCGATATGGACGATACGGCGACCAAGTACGGTCTAAAAGACCACTACAAAGCAGCCGGTGAACGACTTGGCGAACACCGGCAAACGATATGGAGAGCGACAAAAATGAAGGACGAAGTCACTTTGTAACATTTTGTTACGCTTCCCTATTTAATTTGGTATAATTTTGCATCGCCTTTTCGGAAAAGACAGCCTCACGCGGTGTGAGAATCTTATCCCCGGAAAGGTTAGATGCATATGATAAAACCACTAAATTCTGCACCAATTAAAGGGACTATTAAATGGTTCTAAATCGGGTGCAAAATTACAAAAAAAAATTGACATATGCAAGTTTTTTATAGGATTTTTTTGGGAATTTCACCTTTTTCTTGCATATCTCCGAAAAAAGTAGTACCTTTGCAGCCGATTTGAGATGCAGCCGATTTGAGATTATGATAGTGCGAGATGCGAAAATAGAGAATCCGGCATTGCGGATGGTGGGCGAGGAAGCTGACCGTCTGGGATTGGAGTGCTACGTGATTGGCGGTTGGGTGCGAGACCTGTTCCTGCATCGCGAGTCGGACGATATAGACGTGGTGGTGGTCGGTTCGGGCATCACGCTTGCGGAGGCTGTAGCCAAGCGGTTAGGCAAAGGTGCGCACTTGTCGGTATTCAAGACCTACGGCACGGCGCAGGTGAAACGGGGAGAATTGGAGTTGGAGTTCGTCGGCGCACGCAAAGAGAGCTACCGGCACGACAGTCGCAACCCGATTGTGGAAGACGGTACGCTGCAGGAAGACCAGGACCGCCGCGATTTTACCATCAACGCGATGGCGATCTGTTTGAATCAGAACCGATACGGCGAACTGCTCGACCCGTTCGACGGCATGGGTGATTTGGAGCGCTGCATCATCCGTACGCCCTTGGATCCGGATGTGACATTTGACGACGACCCGCTGCGTATGTTGCGCGCCATCCGATTTGCTACCCAATTGGGCTTTTTCTTGGATGAAGAGACCTTCGATTCCATCGGGAGAAATGCCTCGCGCATAGAGATCATCACGCAGGAACGCATTGCGGAGGAATTGAATAAGATCATGCTAAGTCGTCGTCCTTCGGAAGGATGGCTTTTGCTCGACAAGACCGGTTTGCTGAAGCTTATTTTTCCGGAGTTGGCGGCACTCAAAGGCGTAGAGGTCAAGGACGGACGCGGACACAAAGATGTATTCCTGCACACCCTCAAAGTATTAGATAATGTAGCGCTGACATCGGACAATCTGTGGCTTCGTTGGGCGGCGCTGCTGCACGATATCGGCAAGCCGAAGAGCAAGGCATGGGATCCGCAGAGCGGTTGGACATTCCGCAACCATAATTATATAGGCGCCAAGATGGTGCCGCGTATCTTCGCGAAACTGAAATTGCCGCTGAACGACAAGATGGAATATGTGCGGAAGATGGTGGATTTGCATATGCGGCCGATCAATCTGATTGAAGACACGGTGACAGACTCTGCGGTGCGCCGTTTGCTATTCGAAGCCGGTGACGATATCGACGACCTGATGCTGCTCTGCGATGCGGATATCACGAGTCGCAATGAAGAGAAAAAAGCCCGCTTCCATCGGAACTATCAGCTCGTGAGGCAGAAGATGGTTGAGTTGGAAGAGCGCGACCGGATACGCAATTTCCAACCGCCTGTCAAAGGGGACGAGATCATGGAGTTGCTGCATTTGGAGCCTTGTTCGACGGTAGGCGAACTGAAAAGTGCGATCAAAGATGCCATTTTGGACGGCATTATTCCGAACGAATACGAGGCGGCAAAAGCCTATCTGATGCGTCTTGCACACGAGCAAGGCTTATGCTGATTTCTGCCTTTTTACTTCCAAAAGACGAAAAAAATCGTTTTTTTCTTGCGTATGTCAAAAAAAAGCAGTACCTTTGCACGCTAATTGCGTGCGAAGTGGTAAGAAAATGGCTTATAGGACTATGTATGTTGATGGCTTTGCCGGCGTTGGCAGAACCCAAAACATACCTATGTGAGATCGGTCTGCAGGGCGGTTGCGGATACTATGTGGGTGATGCAGCGCCGCACATTTTCATGAACCCGCGCGAGGCGTACGGCGTGCATTTTCGCTATAAGTTCACCAAGCGCTGGGCGCTGCAGGCGAAGGTGTCCGGGCAACGAATCACGGGTAATGATTTCACGATTCGCGGTGAGAAATTGGACACGAAATGGCAGACGCAGATGGTGAACGTGGACCTGATGGCGGAGTTTAACTTCTTCCGTTTCGGTCCTGCCAACGAGTTCGACGGCCGTATCCGTCCGTACACGCCTTACATCTTCCTGGGCTTCGGCGCAGGGGTATTCAGCGGCGATTGGTTAACGCCCGGAGCGGGAAACGGTACGCACGCGGCGGCTTATGTGCCGCTGGGAATAGGATTTAAATGGCGGTTCTATGATTTTATAGGCTTGAATATCGCTTGGCAGCACAACATCTACATCTCCGATGAACTCGAGTGCAGAGACGCGCTGAACAACAAGCACCAGCTGAACGGATGGAACTGGATGAACTGCGATTTGACGGGAATGTTAACGATTGGCATAGTTTTTGAATTCGGAGAAGCGAAGATCCCGTGCCGCATTTGCAATGCTGATTAGAGGGTTAGAGGTTAGAGATTAGAGGTATTATGACATACAAAGAACAAATAGACAAAGAGCGCTTGCCGCGACACATCGCCATCATCATGGACGGTAACGGTCGTTGGGCGAAGAAGCAAGGTCTCGCGCGTATGTTCGGACATAAGCAGGGCGTGGAGACCGTACATAACATCACTGTAGCTGCTACGAAATTAGGCGTGGAGTATCTGACGCTATATACTTTCTCAACGGAAAACTGGAACCGTCCCAAAGAGGAAGTGGATGCGCTGATGACGCTGCTGGTGGATACCATCGTGAAAGAGACGCCGACGCTCATGAATAACAATGTGCGCTTGGAGACCATCGGCGACATCGACCGTTTGCCGGAAGGCACGAAGCAGAAGTTCCTCGGCTGTATCGAGCAGACGAGCAAGAACACCGGTCTGACGATGGTTATCGCGTTGAGTTATTCGGCGCGTTGGGAGATCACCGAAGCGGTGCGCAAAGCCGTTCGGATGGCGAAAGAAGGTTCGCTGCGTCCGGAGGATGTGAATGAGCCCTTTGTCAGCACGCTGATGACGACGCGTGAGATGCCGGATCCCGATCTGCTGATCCGCACAAGCGGCGAATACAGAATCAGCAATTTCCTCTTGTGGCAGTTGGCTTACAGCGAGTTATATTTCACGGATTGCCTGTGGCCGGAGTTCACGGAGGAGGAGTTCTACAAAGCGATAGTGGACTATCAGAAGCGCGAAAGAAGATTTGGAAAAACGAGTGAACAGATTCATTAACATATTGCTTTTGTCTTTGCTGAGCCTGGGTATGTACGCTCAGGAGGAAGCGGCGGTAGATAGCGTCGTGATGGAGGCTGATGCTGCGCTTGATGCGATGGAAGCCGTGCCGGCGATTGAATACGGCATGACGCGCAAGACATATGAGATTGCCGGCATTGAGGTAGAAGGTGCAGACAGCTACGAGGACTTCGTCCTGATCGGGTTCTCGGGACTCGCGGTAGGCGATAAGATTGAGGTGCCCGGCGACCAGATCACCAAGGCCATCAAGCGATTCTGGAAACAAGGTCTTTTCTCCAACGTCAAGATCAAAGCGAAGAAGATGGTGGGCAATAAGATTTGGTTGGTGATTGAGTTGGAGCAGCGTCCGCGCGTGAGCGAAGTGCGCTATGAGGGCTTGAAGAAGAGCGAACGCGAGGATGTGGAAGTGAAGGCGGGTATCCGTCAGGGTTCGCAGATGACGCCGAACCTCGAAGACCACGCCAAGACGGTCATCAAGAAATACCTGGCAGAGAAAGGATTCCATAATTCCGAAGTACATGTGATGCAGCGTAATGATCCGGATCATCCGGGTTACGTACGCGTGATGATTGCTGTGGACAAGAAAGCCAAGACCAAGGTCGGCAAGATCTATATCACCGGCAACGAAGCGCTCACGGATCTGCAGATTAACAAGGCGATGAAGAAGACGAATGATAACCACATCATCAATCTCTTCCGCACCAAGAAATTCGTCACCGAGGAGTACGAGAAAGACAAGCAGGCGGTGATTGAGAAATACAACGAGCACGGTTACCGCGATGCGTATATCGTAGCGGATAGCGTGGTGCCGAATCCGGAAGACCCGACGCGCGTGGATGTTTATATGACCATCAGCGAAGGTGACAAGTACTATGTCCGTTCGGTCAAATGGGTAGGAAATACCGTTTATCCGTACGATTATTTGGATGCTACGCTGGGCGTCAAACCGGGCGATGTGTATAACCTCAAGACCCTCAACGACCGTCTGATCAATGACGACGATGCGGTCAGCAAACTCTATACCGACCGCGGTTATCTGTTCTTTAATGTGGAGCCGGTGGAGGTGAACGTGGAGAATGACTCGATTGACTTCGAAATGCGTATGTATGAGGGCAAACCGGCGACCATCAACGAGGTGAAGATTGTCGGCAATACGCGCGTTTACGAGCACGTCGTTCGCCGTGAGTTATATACCAAACCGGGTCAACTCTATTCGCAAACGGATATCATGCGTTCGCTGCGTGAGTTAGCGCAGATGGGTCACTTCGACCAGGAGAAACTGGTGCCGGACATCCAGCCGAATCCGGAGGAAGGAACGGTAGATATAGCGTACAAACTGGAGACCAAATCGTCTGACCAGATTGAGTTCTCGCTCGGTTGGGGTGCTACCGGTCTGGTAGGTTCGTTGGGTTTGAAATTCACCAACTTCGCCATCCAGAACCTCTTTAATAAGAAAGCGTACCGTATAGTGCCGCAGGGCGAAGGACAGACTTTCTCCATTAATGCGCGTACGAACGGTATCTATTATACCTCGGCGAGCATCTCGTTCTTGGAGCCGTGGTTAGGTGGCAAGCGACCGAATAGCCTGAGCGTCAGCATCTATTTTGCGAACCAAACGGGTTACTCGAGCCGTTATCAACAGGCTTATCAGAACCTGTACAACACCTATTCGAATTATTATTACTACTCCGGCAACAGCAATTATTACCAGCAGTTGGCGGAGTCGGAAGCGGATAAAGACAAATACCTGCGTACGCTCGGTGTATCGGTCGGTTACGGTAAACGTCTGCGCTGGCCGGACGACTATTTCGCATTCTACGGCGAGTTGAGTTATCAGATGTATATGATGAAAGATTGGCCGTATTTGCTAATCTCCGATGGTACGTCGCATAACTTGGCGCTTACGCTGCAGCTGTCGCGTTCGTCCATCGATAACCCGATTTACACACGTCGCGGTAGTCAGTTCACCCTCAGCGTCAAGTTCACGCCGCCTTGGTCGCTGTTCAACGGCAAAGACTACTCGCAGATGACCGTTTCGGAGAAGTATCACCTGATTGAGTACCACAAGTGGAAATTCACCGGTAAGGTGTTCACGCCGCTTAGCCGCGACAGCAAACTGGTGCTCATGACTCGCGCCGAGTTCGGTTATCTGGGTCATTACAACAAGAATGCGAAGTCGCCGTTTGAGACCTTCTATATGGGCGGTGACGGAATGTCGAGTTACACCAGTTACTCCACGGAGTACGTAGCGATGCGTGGTTACTCGTCCGGTTCGTTGACGCCGTATGACGTAGCTACAGGACGTAACATGGGTTATCTGTATAATAAATTCACGATGGAGTTGCGCTATCCGATTTCGCTCGAACAGAACGCGACCATCTGGGCGTTGGCGTTCCTGGAGGCCGGTAACTGCTTCTCGGATATCCGCGATTATAACCCCTTCAACCTCAAGCGTTCCGCCGGTGTCGGCGTACGTATCTTCCTGCCGATGTTCGGTCTGTTAGGTGTCGATTGGGGTTGGGGCTTCGACGAAATCAACGGTTCGAAGCAGTACGGCGGAAGCCAATTCCACTTCGTCTTAGGTCAAGAGTTATAAGCATTATGAAACGATACACGATATTATTTTTCGCTGCGCTGATAGCGTTTGGCACAACTTTTGCAAAGGACCAATCGGTAGCCTTTGTCGATATGAGTTATATCCTCAAGAATCTACCGCAGTATGAGCAGGCAAATGAGCAATTGACGATGCTGTCAAAGCGTTGGCAGAAAGAGGTAGAGGCTGCGCAACAAGAGGCACGCGTGATGGCGACGAACTATCAGACGGAGCAGATTTTCCTCTCCGAAACGATGCGTGCGCAGCGTGAGCAGGAGATTGTCAAAAAGGAACAAGAGGTGCTGGAACTCAAGCGTAAGTATTTCGGTCAAGAGGGCGAGTTGTACAAGAAGCGCGAGGCGCTGATCAAACCCATCCAAGACGAGATTTACAATGCCATCCAAGACCTCGCGAACGAGAAACGTATTGACGTAGTCAAAGATCGTTCCGCAGACCCGTCACTCATTTATATGTCATCCAAATTAGATATATCTGATCAAGTTTTACATAAACTTGGCGCGAAATAAGAAAACAACAAAATTTATAAAGATGAAAAAAATTATTATTGCAATGTTGCTGGTTTTGCCGATGGTAGCCAGCGCACAGAAATTCGGTCACATTAACACGCAAGAACTCTTCACCCAGATGCCGGAAGTGGCTACCGTGAAACTGAAAATGGATACCATCCAAGGTCAGTACGAGAACCAGTTGGCTTCGATGAACGAGGAGTTCCAGAAGAAAATGCAGGACTATCAGGCCGGTGAGGCTACAATGGCGGAAGCTGTGAAGCAGATTCGTCAGCAGGAACTGCAGGAGATGCAGCAGCGCATTCAGTTGTTCTACCAAACGGCTGAACAGGACATTCAGAAGAAACAACAGGAACTGTTGGCACCGGTACATGAGAAAATGGCGAAAGCTATCAAAGCGGTCGGAGAGCGTGAGGGCTATACGTATATTTTTGATAGCCAGGCCATGGTACACATCGGCAACGATGCCATCGACGCTACGCCTGCTGTGAAGAAAGAGCTCGGTATTAAGTAAATCGTCAATCGTAAATCGTCAATATGGCAGACGGTTATTTGGAGAGTCATTATGCCGAGTACGAGAAGAAAAAGGCAGAATGGCTGAAAAAGAAATCGAGCCCGCATAGGGCTAAGAAGAACCTTCTATATTCCTACAATCATGGTAAAAGCAATTCAAAAGACGCTGCGCGATAGTGCGGCCGCGCGTTGGGCGGTGCTCATTTTAGTGGCATCGATGATGTTCTTCGCGTATATGTTCGTCGATATCCTGTCGCCGTTAGCTTCGTTGCTGGAGCAGAATTTGAACTGGGATCGCGGTGACTTCGGTACTTACGCGGCGGGTGAATACTTGCTCAACGTGTTCGGTTTCCTCATTCTCGCGGGTATCATCCTCGATAAGATGGGTGTCCGTTTCACGGGTTTGCTGAGTGCAAGTCTGATGGTAATCGGCGCGGCAATCAAGCTGTGGGGTATCTCGTGGGCAGACGCCAATACGGTTGCCTGGCTCAACGCATGGTGGCCAGCAATGCCCGGTAGTGCCAAATTAGCAATGTTCGGATTCATGATTTTCGGCTGCGGTGCAGAGATGGCCGGAACGACGGTTAGTAAAATCCTTGCGAAGTGGTTCAAAGGCAAAGAGATGGCGCTGGCGATGGGCCTCGAGATGGCGATTGCACGTCTGGGTGTGTTCGCAGCCATGTGGCTCGCTCCGATGTTCAGCGAGCGTTTCGCCGTGGACGGCACCAACTCGGTGGTAGCTCCGTTGCTCTTCTCGGCTGCGTTGCTCGTGATCGGTTTGCTGAATTTCTTCGTCTTCACCATCATGGACGCGAAGTTCGATCAGCAACTCGTGGCGATCGGCGAATCGACCGGAGAGAAAGACCCGGAGGACGAGTTCCATGTGTCCGACCTCAAGCAGATCTTCAGTTCGAAGATGTTCTGGATCATCGCGCTCCTCTGCGTGCTGTATTACAGCGCTATCTTCCCCTTCCAGCGTTTCGCAACGAACTTCCTGGAGGAGACGCTGCAGATTTCCAATGCCGAAGCGGCAGGTTTGTTTAAGTGGTTCCCGATATTGGCGATGGTCTTGACGCCGTTCCTCGGTGCGTTCATCGACTACAAAGGCAAAGGAGCTTCGATGATGATGCTGGGTGCGGTTATCATGATTGCATGCCACTGTGTCTTCGCATTCGTCTTGCCGGCTTACCCGAGCAAACTGTTGGCGCTTGTCACCATCCTCGTGCTGGGGGTCAGCTTCTCGCTCGTTCCCGCATCGATGTGGCCTTCCGTGCCGAAGATCATCGATGAGAAAGTGTTAGGTTCGGCGTACTGCCTCATTTTCTGGGTGCAGAACGTAGGCCTTTGCCTTGTGCCGCTGCTCATCGGTAAATTGCGCGTAGCTACAGACGGCTACCTCGTTCCAATGATCGTCTTCGCTTCGTTCGGCGTGCTGGCATTCTTGCTGAGTTTGGCACTCAAAGTGGAAGACAAACGCAAAGGTTACGGACTCGAGTTGCCAAATAAGAAGTAAAAATTGCAACAAAATGCAAAAATATTTGCGTATATCAAAAAAAAGCAGTACTTTTGCAGCCGCTTTTTAACTTAACCGCTTTTGATGAAAAGCGCTAAATCCGGCGAAGTTGTTATCCCCGCGATGCTGCTTCTGCCGACATTGTTTAACCGACGATAAGCGTCAATCGTAAATCGTCAAATTGTAAATCAGTTATGTATTTAACATCTGAGAAAAAAGCTGAGCTTTTTGCTAAGTATGGCAAAGATGCCAAGAACACCGGTTCGGCTGAGAGCCAAATCGCATTGTTCACCTTCCGTATCAACCACCTCACCGAGCACCTGAAGGAGAACCGTAAGGACTTCGGTACCGAGCGCGCCCTGACCACTTTGGTAGGAAAACGCCGCCGTATGTTGGACTATCTGAAGGCTAAAGACATCGAGCGCTATCGTGCTATTATCAAAGAACTCGGCATTCGTAAGTAATTCACAAAAACTACGAAAAAAGAAAAAAAACGTCCTTTTGGGCGTTTTTTTTTGCATATATCATTTTTTTGTTGTACCTTTGCGCTCGCAAAGGTTAGTGATCGAAAAAGATGCTGCGTAGAATAGCTGTTTATATCGTCCTTTTGTGGTCGGTGCTCGTGCAAGCAACGGCTTATACGCCGCGCACGGTGCCTAACCCTCGCACGCAATTCCCTGTATCGAATGTGGCGAATCCGGATGGCATCATCAACGGCGATGACGTCAGTTATCTGGATCGTTGTGCGCAAATGCTCAATAACCAGACGCAGGTGGAGTTGTGCGTCGTGGCGCTGCAATCGATAGGCGATACGGAGGCATTCAATTTCACTTACGAACTCTTCCAACGCTGGGGAATCGGCAAACAAAATAAAAATACCGGTGTGCTCATTTTATTCGTGCTCGACAGTCATGACATTCGTATCATGACCGGCACGGGTATCGAAGGCGTGCTCACCGATGCGCAATGTTCGCGTATCATCAGCGAAGAGATGACCCCGCTCTTCCGTTCCGGCGACTATGGAGGCGGTCTGTGCCGAGGTGCTACGCGTATCTATGAGATCTGCACGCAAGGCTCCGCGCCGGAGGAACTGCGAAATATGAAATCGGTCACCAACCGCGGTGGATTTGAGAAAGAAGAATCGCAAGGAGAAGAGAGTTGGGCTGGCTTTATTGTCATTCTCATCTTTCTGATTGTCGGCGTCTGGTTTATATGGGGATCCTTTGGATCGCGCGGAGGTGGTCATTCCGGTGGTTATACCGGAGGAGGCTACTACGGCGGCGGATACAGTGGTGGTTTCGGCGGAGGCTTCGGTGGTGGAGGCTTCGGCGGCGGATCTACTTCCGGTGGAGGCGCTGGCGGCAAATGGTAAATAATTAAAAACGAATGAATATGAATAAAATCACACCGTGGTTGGTAGTACTGGGTATTATCGCCATCATCGCCCTCTGGGGCATCAATGTGTACAACGAGTGCGTGTCGCTCGAGGAGAACGTAGAGGCTGCGTGGTCGCAAGTGGAGAATCAATACCAGCGCCGTGCAGACCTTGTGCCGAACCTCGTGGCTACCGTCAAAGGTTATGCCGCGCACGAGCAAGAAACGCTGGAAGGCGTTATCGAAGCGCGTGCCAAAGCTACGCAGATCACCATCGATCCGGCAAACGCTACGCCCGAACAGCTGGCTGCTTATCAGGCGGCGCAAGGTGAGTTGAAACAAGCCCTCGGACGCTTGCTCGCTGTAGCAGAGAGTTACCCGGACTTGAAGGCGAACGAGAACTTCAAAGACCTGCAGGCGCAACTCGAAGGAACGGAGAATCGCATCACGATTGCCCGTCAGCAATTCAACGATGCAGCACGCGCGTATAACACTCGCGTACGCCGCTTCCCGTCGAACATCATCGCTTCCATCTGCGGCTTTGAGAAGAAACCGTATTTTGAATCTGAAGAAGGCGCTTCCAAAGCACCCGAAGTGCAGTTTTGATTGAGATAAAGCCCTATATTGAGCATGCCGTTTTGGTTGGACTGATCACGCCGAACCAACCTGAAGAGCGGACTAAGGAATACCTCGATGAGTTGGCATTCCTCGCGGACACACATGGTATAGTGCCCGTCAAGCGCTTCACGCAACGACTCGATCAACCCAACACGGCTACTTATGTGGGGGAAGGCAAACTCGAGGAGATTCGCCAATATATTATTGGACGCGAGAGCGGCGAAGAGCCAATCGATGTGGTCATCTTTGATGACGAACTGTCGCCGCGGCAGATTCGTAACCTTGAGAAAGCGCTCAATCATCGCGAGAAGCACCCGGCTAACGTGCGCGTCATCGATCGTACCATCCTCATCCTCGAGATCTTTTTGCAACGCGCGCAGACGAGTTACGCGAAGACACAAGTCGAGATGGCGCACCTGCAGTACATGCTCCCGCGCCTCACGCGAATGTGGTCGCACCTCGACCGTCAGCGAGGCGGCGGTGGTACCAACCGAGGTATGGGTGAGACCCAGATTGAAGCCGATAAACGTGTCATAGGACAACGTATCGCCCTCCTGCGTGAGCAACTCAAATCGATCGACAAGCAGATGGCTACCCAGCGTCAGCATCGCGGCAAGATGGTGCGCGTAGCGCTCGTTGGTTATACCAACGTCGGCAAATCGACGCTCATGAACCTGCTCTCGAAATCCGACGTGTTCGCGGAGAACAAACTCTTCGCTACCCTCGATACCACGGTGCGCAAAGTGACGATTGAGAACCTGCCGTTCCTCCTATCAGACACCGTCGGTTTCATCCGCAAACTGCCGCACCACCTCGTGGAGTCCTTCAAATCGACGCTCGATGAAGTGCGCGAAGCGGACCTCCTCGTCCATGTGGTGGACATCTCGCATCCTAACTTCGAGGAGCAGTACGAAGTGGTTGAGCAGACCATCGCCGACATATGCAAAGAGGACAAACCGACGATCGTCATCTTTAACAAAATTGACAACTTCACCTACGTCCCGAAGGACGAAGATGACCTCACGCCCATCCAGCGAGAGAACCTCTCCCTTGAGGATCTCGAGAAGACTTGGATGGCGCGACTCGGAGACGATTGTATCTTCATCTCCGCAAAAAACAAACAAAATATAGACGCGCTGCGTGCGCTGCTTTATGATCGCATCAAAGCCATACACGTCAAGCGCTACCCGTATAACGATTTTCTCTTTCAGCAATATGAGAACGATTGAAGAACAAGGTTATCATTTTGAAGAATGGATCACACCCGAGCAGATCGCGAAGGATGTGAAGCAAGTGGCGGAACAGATTAGTGCCGACTACAAGGACAAAGAGCCTCTCTTTGTCATCGTGCTCAACGGTGCTTTTGTCTTTGCCGCAGACCTCATCCGTGCACTCAAAGATGTGCGCTGCGAGGTGACGTTCATCCGCGTCAGCTCCTATTGGGGAATGTCCTCCACGGGACAACTCGAGTTCATTGTGCCCCTGCAGCAAGTGGTAGATCAGCGAGATGTCATCATCGTCGAAGACATCGTGGACACCGGACTTACCATTCATCAACTCAAAGCACACCTGCGCGGACTCGGAGCTAACTCCGTCAGCGTGGCTACGATGCTTTTCAAACCCACTAAACTGGAATACGATGATGCACGACCCGACTATGTCGGACACCAGATTTCCGAAGAGTTCGTCATCGGTTGCGGACTCGACTTCGATGGCTTCGTGCGCAATCTCGATGCCATTTATAAGGTCAAAGATCAACCCGCGAAATAACATCAATTAACTCAAATATTAACAATTTAACACTTTTATTACCATGAATGAAGAATTGAAAAAAGTAATGGAGGTTGCTGAGGTTTGGACCAAGGAACCGTTTGACGCGGAAACCCGCGCACAAGTAAAAGCCATGATGGAAGCAGAGGACAAAACGGAACTCATCGATGCTTTCTATCGTACTCTCGAATTCGGTACAGGCGGTCTCCGCGGCATCATGGGACCGGGTACCAACCGTATGAACAAGTACATCGTAGCTATGGCTACTCAGGGTTATGCCAACTATCTGCTCAAGGTGCAGAAGCAAGGTGGTTTCCAGAATGTACAGAATGGCCGCGTAGCGGTTGTTGTAGGTCATGACTGCCGTAACAACGGTCGCCTCTTCGCAGAGACAGTTGCTAACATCTTCTCTGCGAACGGTATCCAGGTGTACCTCTTCGAGTCCCTGCGTCCGACGCCCGAGTGCTCTTTCGCTATCCGTCATCTCAAATGCCAGGGCGGTGTGAACGTAACTGCTTCGCACAACCCCAAAGAGTATAACGGTT
Source organism: Paludibacteraceae bacterium (assembly GCA_024692565.1). Classification (GTDB taxonomy): domain Bacteria; phylum Bacteroidota; class Bacteroidia; order Bacteroidales; family Paludibacteraceae; genus Colicola. The sequence goes on along the minus strand of JAILMN010000031.1, from coordinate 2,272 downwards.
ACAAAGCATATTGGGAGGATGGTAGCCAAGTGCTCCAACCGCATGACCAGGGTATCATTGAGGAAGTGAACAAGGTAACCCTCGCTGACGTGAAATGGGAAGCCAACAAAGACCTCATCGAGATTATCGGCGGCGAGATGGACTACGATTACATGATGGCGGTGAAGAGCGTCATGATCGACCAAGACTCCATCCTGCGTCAGAAAGACCTCAACATCGTTTACACCCCGATGCACGGTGCAGGACGTCAGATCGTGCCGATGTGCCTCCGCAGCTGGGGCTTCCAGAATATCCACGTTGTGCCCGAGCAGATGGTTATCGACGGTAACTTCCCGACAGTCGTTTCCCCGAACCCGGAGAACGCAGAGGCGATGACCCTCGGTATGAAATTGGGTACCAAACTGGGTGCGGACCTCGTTATCGCTTCGGACCCGGATGCAGACCGTATCGCTATCGTCTGCCGCAACGACAAGGGCGAGTGGGTCATCATCAATGGTAACCAGACCAACATCATGTATCATTACTACATCATCAATAACATGAAGCGACTCGGCAAACTCCGCGACGATATGTATGTAGTAAAGACCATCGTGACCTCCGAACTCATCCGTAAGATCGCCGATAACCTCGGCGTAACCCTCACCGACGAGTACACTGGATTCAAGTGGATTGCTAACCGTATCCGTATGTGGGAAGGCAAACGCAAATATATCGGCGGTGGCGAGGAGTCCTTCGGTTTCCTGCCCTACGATGCAGTGCGCGATAAATGCTCGCCGTCGGCTATCTGCCTCATCTGCGAGATCGCTGCTTACGCAAAGGATAACGGCATGACGCTGTATGACTACCTGCTCAAGATCTACGAGGACTACGGATTCCAGAAAGAGACGACAATCAATGTCGTTCGTCCGGGTAAAACAGGTGCTGAAGAGATTGCACAGATGATGGTGAACTATCGCGCGAACGCTCCGAAGGAGATCGCAGGCGAGAAAGTTATCCGCATCAAAGATTTCAAGCTCCTCAAGCAGCAGGAACTCAAGGACGGCAAGTGGGTTGAATCCGACTTCGATATGCCGCTGCACGCTACCTCCAACGTACTCCAGTACTTCACCGAAGGTGGCCTCAAAGTATCCGTTCGTCCGTCCGGTACCGAGCCGAAGATCAAGTTCTACTTCGAGATCCCGGTTAAATCCGGCAAACCCTTCACCGGCGCAGACTACGAGCGTTGCACCGCTGAAGCCGAAGCCCGCGTCCCGGCTATCAAAGCTTCACTCGGACTTTAATCGTACTTACGATAGACCATAAAATCAGAGCAGGCTCATCACGAGCCTGCTCTTTTTTTTCTGAGTACAAATCATTTGTTCATCAGCAATCCCTTCTGCCATTTCAGCGTCGGATAACTCTTCTTCAGATACGCCTCGGCATCACCGATACCGCTCGAACCACTCGTCGCGAACGGAATGAGGGTCTTACCCTCCAACTGCGGCAGGTTGTTATCCAACCATGAATTGATGATGCGCGGGCATATACCCCACCAGATCGGGAAACCGACGTAAATCGTGTCGTACGGCGTCACATCCGTGCAACGCTTGATCGCCGGACGCTCTTCCGGATCATTCATCTCAATCGACGAACGCGATTTGTCATTGCGCCAATCGAGGTCCGCCGCTGTGTATTTCTGCGCCGGCTCAATCTCCCATAAACGCGCATTATGCTGCTTGGCAAGCCGCTCCGCAGCTGCTTTCGTGGTACCTGTGGCAGAGAAATACGCCACCATTGTCTTTGCTTCCATAGTTGTCATACTTGCGGCACAAAGCAGTGCCAAAATGATTCGTTTCATAATTGCTTTTACTTTTCGCTGCAAAGGTACTACAAATTTTTGAAATGTGCAAGATTTTAAACGAAATAATTCATCTGTGCTTGCACATGGAAGTTACTTCGGTTAAAAGATTGCCGTTTGCACAACAGTGCGAACGTACTTTCGAAGGGGCCCCTCTGGGGGAGGAGGTCGAAATTACTGCTTTTTTTTGACATATGCAAATTTTAATGGACAAATTGGCAGAGGGTGGACAATTTGGCACGAAAGATGGACATATTGGCAGACCAATGCACGATGGCACATAATTTGCCTCTCTTAGGGTGAAAACGCAATTACGCATACTACGCCAACAACGTAAACTACGCAAGCTACGTTAAACAATGTTTAACTAAATTTGGAGGATTGATTATGAAAAATGCAATGTGTCGTAGAAACAGTTGGCTGCCGACAAACGGA
>JAILMN010000026.1 GCA_024692565.1 Paludibacteraceae bacterium | reverse complement strand
CTTCCACTTTCTGGTCAGGCGGAATAGGCGCAGGCAGACGGCGAGCCAGTCCTTGGTTCACATCCATAGATGTGGTCACCAAGAAGAAAATCAGCAACAGGAACGAGATGTCGGCCATAGAGCTGGCGTTGATCTGTGGGATTTTCTTTGCCATGATAAATGTGATTTACTTCGACAGTCTTTTGGTATAAATAACGCCCCAAATCATCGTACCGATAGTAGCGACGATGAGGAAATAGCAAGCGTAGATAACGGCGTCAGCAAGCTGTGCCCAGGCGCCTTCGTTATCCGTTCCTTCGTATCCGACGATATGAATCTTCTCCGGGCTACCAAGGAACCAGCAGATGAGCGCCAATACGATGAAACCGCAAACAACACCCAGCGTCATATACGCTTTGCGACGGTTGGTCTTCCAGTTATTAGCGAACTCAACTACCACTACTGCCAACGTGATCAGAACCACTAATCCGAACAGGATATAGGTCCATACGAGGAATGCATCGGTGAAACGAGGAATATCCAGGAAATCACCGGCTACCTCGAGACTACCGTTTGCACCGCCGAGGAAGAACAGCAACGTAAAGATGATGCCCAGCCCGAACAGTACCCACAGGGTAATCTTTGGTAACATTTTATAGTTTTTCATAATTGCTCAGAAATTAAAAAATTAGTAATTAGCTATTAGCGGTCGCCGGTAGCTTATTATTTTTTAGCTTTCTTTTGAGCAGCGTCGAATTCAACTACGATGTCAAGCAGGCTAATAGAGCTATCCTCCATCTCGTTTACAAGACCCTCGATGAGGCTGAGGATGTAGTTGTAGAACAACTGCAGAACGATCGCGATGATCAAACCGAGAAGAGTCGTCAACAGAGCGACCTTGATACCGCCGGCAACAACGGTAGCCGAGATATCACCCACTTGTTGGATCTTATCGAAGGCAGCGATCATACCGATGATGGTACCCAAGAATCCAAGAGACGGAGCGATCGAGATGAAGAGCGAAATCCAAGACAGGTTCTTCTCCAACAGACCAAGCTGTACACCACCGTAAGAAGCAACGGTCTTCTCAACTACGTCGATACCCTCGTCGTAGCGACTAAGACCTTGATAGAAGATAGATGCAACCGGGCCACGGGTATTTGCGCAAACCTCGAGCGCTTTCTCGATACCACCCTCTTTGAGAGCAGCCTCTACGTTAGCCAACAAAGCTTTGGTGTTCGTCTTGCTAAGAGACAGATAGATAATACGCTCGATACAGAGAGCCAAACCGAATACGAGAGTAACCAAAGTCAGCGCCATGAAGCCGGCACCACCTTCAATAAATTTCGTCTTAAGCGTTTTGTGAAGAGCTACTAAGCCGCCAGCCTCCTCCTCTGCGGGAGCCTCAACTGCTTCTTCTGCTGCCGGAGCAGCTTCGTCTACTTGTTCAACAGCAGCCTCCTCAGCAGGAGCAGCTGCATCTTGTGCCATTACTACTGCGCTACCAAACGTCAGCATAGCCAGCACCGTAAGGGTTGCAAATACTTTTTTCATGAGAATAAATAAATTAAGTTAGTTAATTAATAATTGTTTTGCGGAGAGACGGGGATTCGAACCCCGGAAACCCTTTTGGAGTTTACACGCTTTCCAGGCGTGCCTCTTCAACCACTCGAGCATCTCTCCTTCGTCGGAAGTGGCTTACGATGACTTCGTTACTCCGTAACTCGTATAATCGCCGCACTTCCTCCTCTTCGGTCTGCGAACACTACGTTGGTTCACATCCCGAGGGGGTTTTATTCATAATCGGCTACAAAATTACTGCTTTTTTATGACATACGCAAGAGTTTGCGCACTTTTTTTACAATTTTTCGTTATTTTATGTCAAAAAGTTGCTTTGCGTTGGCACTTGTTTGACAAATTATCTCTTCTATGGAGCAATTATAGACCTGCGACAGACGTTCCGCCACATGGATCATCAATCGACTTTCATTGCGTTCTCCTCGGTGAGGCGTCGGTGCCAAATAAGGGCCATCGGTCTCCAGCACAATGCGCTCCAACGGCACCACTTCCAAAGTCTCGGAAAGTTTACAATTCTTAAAGGTCAACACACCGCCGATGCCTAAATAAAAACCCATTTGCAGGTACTGCTGCGCTACTTCTTTACTGCCGTTGAAACAATGAATCACACCGCGTACATGTGCATTTTTCAACACTTTCAATGTATCTTCCGTTGCTTCGCGACTATGAATCATCACCGGCAAATCCAATTCTTCCGCCAATCGCAACTGTTGCTCAAACACTTCGCGCTGCGCATCTTTGAACGTTGTGTCCCAATAATAATCGAATCCGATTTCGCCGATAGCAACCAGCTCTTCACGATGCGCACGAATGGCCTGTTCGATAACCGACCACTGCTCCCGCCAATCTTCTTTCACATCCTGCGGATGAAAACCCAGACCCGCATAACAATAGTGCGGATGCCGACGGCAGACATCCAAAATGCCCGGAATAGAAGCCGCGTTCACACCCGGCACGATCATCGCTTCCACACCGCACGCTCGCTGGCGCGCAATCACCTCTTCGCGATCCGGTGCGTACGCCTCTTCATCCAAATGAATATGAGTATCTATCATATGATTTACGATTTAACGATTTACGATTTACGATTGAGAATACTTGAGTCCCCGTAACTAAGGAAGCGGAACTCATGCGAAAGCGCGTAGTCATAAATAGTGTGCCAATCGCCTCCTACAAACGCACTCACCAACAGCAACAACGTTGATTGAGGTTGATGGAAATTGGTAATCAACTGATCCACAATCTTAAACGTGTAGCCCGGTTTGATCATGATCTGCGTTTCCGCATGCAGAGTTGTCTGACCCGTTGCATCCAAATAATCCACGATAGCCTGCAACGAATCACGCACGCTCAGCGAATACGCATTTTCGTACGGTTCAAATTGTCCCACACTCGGTTTATCCGGATGCAAGCCGATGAAATACAGACTCTCCAACGTGCGCATACTGGTTGTGCCTACCGCTACAATATGCCCGAGTTTCCGAATAATATGCTCTATCGTCGTTTTGGGCACAGCGATGATCTCAGTATGCATCGTGTGCTCGTTGGCATCAGCCGTCTTCACCGGCAAGAATGTTCCGGCTCCTACATGCAGCGTCACTTCGTCTGTTTCTATCCCGCGACTACGCAAGTCGTCCAACACCCGCTCCGTGAAATGCAGACCTGCCGTTGGAGCTGCCACCGAACCTTTGATGCGCGAATAAACCGTCTGGTACGTCGTCTTGTCGCTTTCCTCCGTCTTGCGATTCAAATACGGAGGAATAGGCAACTCTCCTATCGCGTCCAAAATCTCCGCGAACGACACCTTCTCGCCATCCCATTCAAATCGCACAGCGTATGTATTCCCCAGCGACTGTTCCTTATAGGCACGAAGCGTTACCTCTAAACGCTCTACTCTCAACTCTAAACTTTCTTCCTTCCACTTCTTCGCGTTGCCCACCATACATTTCCAGGTGCAACCGGTAGTCGAACCTAACGACAACTGATAGTCATGCGGCGTCAACGGCTCCAGACAAAAGACCTCAATACGTGCTCCGCTCGACTTATGAAACTCCAAACGCGCCTGTATCACGCGCGTATTATTATATATAAGGAGTGAGTCCGGCGCAATATGATTACCCACGTTGAAGAAACGGTCCTCACTCACCTGCCCGTCGCGATAGATCAGCAGTTTGCTGTGATCACGCTCTGCCAACGGATATTTGGCAATCCGCTCGTCCGGCAACGGATAATTATAATCTGCTATTAAAATGGGCTTCATTTCTTTTTCCTAGGAATAATTCGTATTGATTAAACTGGCAATCGAGTTCGCCGTTGAGCAACCGATATTTTTTGCTCGGCTTCAATCCGATTTGCTTCATTGCCTCCGCGTTCGAAGAGATGATCCAAGCCGTTGCACCTGCGAACTGATGCTTCAAGGTCGTTCCGATCGCGCCATACAAGTCCTCCATCTCTTTGTTGCTCTTCAATCGTTCCCCATATGGCGGGTTTAACATCACCAAAGGTGATGTATTTGAGATTTGAGATTTGAGATTTGAGATCTCTTCCATGCGGATCTGTTTGAGCTGCACATCCTTCTGCACGCCGGCGGACTTGACATTCTTCGTTGCCTGCCGGATGGCAAAGAACGAAGCGTCAGAACCGTAGATCTTATGCGTAAACTCCCGTTCACGCGAGTCATCATTATAGATATCGCTCCATAAGTCGGCATCAAAATCCGGCCATTTCTCGAACGCAAACGACTTACGGAAGATTCCCGGCGCAATGTTACGCGCGATAAGTGCCGCTTCGATGAGAAGCGTTCCGGAACCGCACATCGGGTCATAGAAATCCGACTCACCTTTCCAACCCGCCATCAGTAACATCCCCGCTGCCAGCACTTCACTTATCGGAGCCTCGGTCGTCGCTACGCGGTAACCGCGTTTATGCAGACTCTCTCCGCTACTGTCCAGCGAAATCGTCACTTGCTCATTCCCCACATGCAGATTGACGCGAATATCCGGATTCTCCGTGTTCACGTTCGGACGTTTACCGGTTTTCTCATTCCAGTAATCGACGATGGCATCCTTGACGCGGTACGTCACAAAAAGGCTATTATGGAATAACTCGCTATAGACCGTAGCATCGATGGCGAAGGTGTTATCCACCGTCATATAATTCGACCACTCAATGCTCCTGACAAGATCATAAATCTGATCTTCCGGCTTGCGCTTCTCGCCTTTCAGTTTTAACCTTTCGCTCTTCAGTTTAACCAGTACACGAAGGGCAGTACGCAGACATAAGTTCGCACGGTACAGCAAGGCTTTATCGCCCTTAAAAGAAACGGCTCGTCTTTCGATGAGCACGTCATTGGCGCCTAACTCAATCAGTTCTTGCGCTAACACTTGTTCCAAGCCCTTAAACGTCTTGGCGAGCATAGAAAAGTTCTTCATGCGGAAAGAGAGGGATTCGAACCCCCGGTACGTTTCCGTACTTCGGTTTTCAAGACCGACGCAATAGACCACTCTGCCATCTTTCCAAAAGCGGCTGCAAAATTACTGCTTTTTTTTGACATATGCAAATTTTTTTGCACCTTTTCGGTCATTTGGCGCAATTTTGTTCGGTGAGTTGGGCGTAGAGGGCAAGACCTTTCGCTGTAAGGAGGTAGGCTTGTTCGGGTTTGTTGGGAACGGCAGAGAAAGCCAGATCGATCAGTAATACTTTAGCTATTTGTTCCAGGTATTCTTTGTCAATCGTATCAAAGGTATTATACTCGGTACTGTCGATATCCAGAACGGCGATGACTTGTTTGTTGCGGATGATGGGTACTACTATCTCGCTATTGGAGGCCGACGAACAAGCGATATGTCCGGCGAACTCATGGACGTTGGGCACGATGACGGTCTCGGCGCGTTGCCATGCCGCGCCGCACACGCCTTTGCCAAAAGGAATGCGCGTACATGCGATCGGTCCTTGGAACGGCCCGAGAACTAATTCTTTGCCTATGACGCGATAGAAGCCTGTCCACCAGAATCCGAAGGCATCATGGAGCACAGCTGCCACGTTGGCCATGTTCGCAATCATGTCTGTTTCTCCGGCCACCAGCGATTCAATCTGCGGCAGGATGGATTGGTATGTCTCTGCTTTAGTCATTCTGTTCAAATTCGGGTGCAAAGGTACGGAAAAATTTTGATATGTGCAAGAGGTTGTTCCTTTTGGGTGGTAGAAATGGGGTAAAAGGGAACAAACGTCTTATTTAACTTCCTGTCCTGTCACGGTGTAGGTCTTGTCTCCGCGGAGGATGAGGACTTGGTTGCACAGATGACTTATTTTTGCCCGTATATGGTTTGTTTTTGCGAGATATGGCCAAAAATAATTTGATTTTTTTAATGATTTTTGGGGATTTTTAAGGATATGAGGTCTAACTTAACGAAAAAAAGCGCCACGAGGACGCGTTTCTTGCGATTACAGAAGCAGATTTGAGTCTTTTTTAACATCATTTTGCTAATTGAGTAGCACTTGCCTTCGAGATGCCTTCGAAGCGCTTTCGGTGTGTTCGCTATGTTGTTTATGTGCTTCCAGTACGCTTGCGGGATACTGATACCCCTGTGAATGATTAAGGAATCATTAAGGAATATATAAGGAATAATTAAAGTTATAAACGTTCTGTATTATACACATAGTATATAATACTATAGGAAGAGAGGGGTTTTGAAAAAAAATGCATGACATACTTGACACAGTTGACCAAGTTAGAGTAGAAGTTGGTCAAGATGGTCAACTTGGTCATGCAAAAATTTGCATAAGAAAAGTGAGAATTTTGAGAATTCCCACTTTTCTTACTTTTCTCATGCAATTTTTATATGCGGCCGATGCTATCGTCCTATAAGGAACAAACGTCTTATTTTATTTCCTGTCCTGTAATGGTATACGTCTTGTCACCACGGAGGATGAGGACTTGGTTGTCACGGAGGAGTTTACGCGGAGAAGCAGTTGTTTCAAGATCGTCTACATCCTGACTCTTGGGAGTAGCTTCGTATGCGGCAGTATAGACTGCATCCGCAGTTGCGACAACTACATTCGGCGTCCATCCAATAAAGGTATAAACATTTTCTTCGTCCTCATCGCGAGTCGGGGTTGCACCTAAATATACCGGCATCAGACCCTCTTGTACTTGGCTAGACTGAAGTAGCGTGTCATTATAGTTCTTAAATTGGATGGTATAGAACACTATCTCCACCTCCTTATTCACAGTCAATGTCAGAGTGCCATAAACTCCTGAACCATCTTGTGCTGTTGCAGAAAGGACGACTTCTCCGTTTTCTGCCTCGGTTTTTAATGTCAGCGTGCATTGTGCACCATTTGCGACTATTGACACCTTGTCTGCCCCGCTTACCAATGTCCAAGAGAGTGCTTTGTTTGTAGCTTCCGCCGGTGTAATCGTAGCCTCAACCACAATTTCCGCATTCGTATTGGTGAACGTTGTTCCGCCAGAAATGCTATTTAACGTAATTTGGCTGATCAAGACAGTTTGTTTCATACCTGTTACCGGGATATCTTTTTCAGCATAGATACCAGATCCGTCAATAGCAGTAGCACGTACTCGTACAGTGCCATCTTCGACATCCTCCTTGGCTGTTAGTAGTCCACTATCGTCGATAGTTGCTAATTCCTGACCGCTCACAATTGACCATGATGCATGTTTGTATGTGGCCATCGCCGGCAGGATTTCAGCGTAGAGGTGTAACGAAGGTTGCTCTGCGGTCAGTTCGATATTATGCTCCATCGCGCAGATATTGATTTTCTCAGCGAACGTTACTTCACTGGATGCAGACGAAGCCATCACATTGGAGTGTCCGTTACGTGTTGCGGCCAAGTATGCAGCCGGCATGTGTGCAGAAGCACCGCTGGCGGTAATCCAGATCCACTTCTCGAAATACAGGTTATCATATTCGAGGGCGTAATAAACGCCCTCCGGAGCATCTGCATCTGTATATGTATATTCTGTGCCCGGTATAGTAGCGATAACGCTCATATTGTCCGGCGTTGCACCGCGTAAGATACGATATTGGTCAACCGTTCCTCCTTCATATTTTGTCCACATCAAGTTGACTGCGCCATGCAAGCCGACATTCATTTGGAGATGGGTGCTACTATGAGCAGTACTCATATTACTTTCTGCACCGAAGGTTGTACCATACGTCATGCGATAACGGTTTTTACGCACGGAAGGATCAGAAGCCAAGTCTATCCACGAGCCGGCAGACAGGGCTATCTCTGCTTGGCGTACCCAGTTATTAGTAGAACCTTCTTCCTTATAGATATAGATGCGATCAACCCAATCAGGCAGATCAGCAGGTGCATCCCAATAGATTTGGTTCTTACCGGTTGCAGCATCTACCGTTACAATTGAAATAGCAGGTGCAGGCGCATAGCCCATAACTTGCGTCTTCGCACGGTAGTTGTTCTTCTCTCCGCAAATAGAGTCTTCTTGGTAGAATTCAATCCATCCTTGTTCTACGGAATTGCTCTTATTGAAACGTACGCGAGCTTTCAATGTACCTTGTAAGCGTTGGATTTTACCTAAGCAAGAATAATGCACGCCCGTTTCATCTTTGACTTTCTCACAATCTGCATCTTCTATATTATCCGAAGTACGCATTTTGATTTTCGCAGCCGGATCCTTGAAGGCTTCCGGTAATGTAAACTCTACCCACGTATCGCTTAATACAGATTCCGGCAGCGAGAAGGAAAGGTCCGTATCGTCATTGTCGCGCACTATGATAGTGCGGGTAGAGGTTATACCATTTATGGTCAGCATGACCGTTTTGATACCGCCTGTGTTCCACATGACGTTGTAACCGCCATTGCTATCTTCGGTAGCATTACCGCCATCGAAATTCCACACTTGTTCGCCGGATTCCGTACCGATATAATTCACATGAACGCTTGCGCCCTTGCATGCTTCTGTCGGCATAGAGATACTGATTTGTTGCTCTACCTTGAAGGTCAGCGGAGCGGTCATAGCCGAGTGTGCTCCCCAGAGGTCAATGGATTGTACTTGCAACTCATATTCTTGTCCAACTTCAAAACGAGTGATTGGCACAATAAAGTTTGTTCCGCGCCAGTATGGGTAACCCGGTACAATAGCCGCATCGTCGCTTAACCCGTTGACAGGCGAGATGATAAACGCATTATCTTCGCCCACCTGTGCATTTTTCTTCTTGATAGAGATATTGTATTTCATTTGCGCAGCCGGAGTCTCACGGTCAAACGCAGCATCCCAACTGCACAGCAATCCTTTCTCCGTTTGTGCCACACGCAGGTTAGTTGGCATTGCCGGAGCTTCGTTTGTGATGCGAGATTTGAGGAAGAAGTCGGAGCCCCAACCTTTGGAAATGTCAGGCTTGCCGTCATTATTTAGGTCTACAAATGGGAAAAGTGTAAAATCATCAATCCAGTTATTATTCCCATACGAGCCATAATCAACTTTTTGGACGGATATGGATAAGTCTGGATAAAAATACATAAAATATCCCTTATTAGAACCCGAACCGTAATAGATATACAAATCTACGCAGCCATTATTATCTATATCGCGAACTTCTTTTATTGTACCAGAAAAATATTGGTTAGGTAATGGAATTTCTATTAATTGCTCATAGGTATAATCTGCATCACCGATATAGATAAGCAATGTTTTCTTATTTTTCCATGTACAGAAATCTATGTATCCATCGTTATTAAAATCATCAAAGACCCCTTTGTGGTAACCCGTCTCAATACGAGTATATGTACCATCTCCATTGTTTACATTCGCAAAATCATTACTTATTTGATCTATCAATCCATCGCTATTAATATCTGCATAAGAATAGTTTCTATAGGAAGCATACTGATAATGCCAATATGGAATCTTTTCCCAATAGGTGTATGTAGTATCTGTTAACTTGGAGTATTCATATAACCCATTATAATCACGATAGCCCAATCGCCCTGTATTTTCGAAATTGTGCCACGTTAAATTATAGGGGTTCAAAGAGGATGTAGAAGAACTAGTAGAATATTCCGAAACTACATTAAAAGTAATATTTTTAAAATCGACATCCAAATCTCCTTGATTCAGCATCACGTTCCCTTTATTCGTTGGAAAAACGACATCAGGAAGGCCATCCATATTGTAATCCCATACATTCAGTCCTTCCGGGTAATTATTCGTTGAATATCCCGTCCAATTAGAGACTGAAATATCCGTGTTATAAGTCTTCGCTAGCTTTTTAAAGGTATCTTCTCCCTTATATGTAAAAAAGCCCTGTACATCTCCATATCGTCCAAAACCCTCCATAATTCCATCGCCATCCATATCAAGATAAGCCATTCGGGCGACTGCAGGAGCAGCATCTAAACGTACCGCACCAATCGTCACTTGTTTGCTTACTAATGGTGACTTTTGCCCTGCGGCATTGGAAACTTGGAGCGAAATGGTTTTCATTCCTCCTGTATTGTAGGCTAGTTTGTATGTTTGATTTTCCTGAGAAAGCACAATTACACTATCGCCAAAATTCCATGTGTATGTATATGCCGGATTAACTACTCCGCTATATTGAACGGTCAGCGTGTCCACGGTAGTTAACTCCGTTACATCCATCGTGAAGTCTGCGGAGAGTAACGAATGGTGATATACGATTTCATCACTCCAGGCTCCGCCGAGACCACTTGGATCAATAGCTTGCACGGCAATGTAATAGTCACCTTCTGCCCAACCGGCTACATTGACCCACTGGTTGAGCCATGTGCCTACATTGCCGCCCAATAACGAACGCTGTTTGCCATCTGCGCCGGCGGCAGCGAACCAAATATCACTCAATCCGGACGCAGAACCGATACGGATAGAATACTCCAAATCCAGCGCCGAGCACTCGGCATCGCTGCCTCTATCCCAACTGATATTCAGCATCTGGCGCTGGGCATCCAGAATCATACGCGGTTTGGACATCTTGGCAGAAGCCGTATTGGGAGCGGAGGTAGAGAAATGAGATGAAAGATAATAACTCTTACTTGTACTACCCACCCAAGAATAGACCCAATAATCCTGCACTCCGTCATTATCATAATCGCCGGATATAAAGTAAGGCTCAGATGTTGAAGAGGTGATCGTGTTACTTATAAAGGGAGTATTATCTACGGACACCTTCAGCTTGTTGTTATAACGAACTAAATAGTAATCTCCTTTGTAAATGGATACTGTGGAAGCTTCACCTACGGAATCAAGAGCAATAATCTCATATTTGCCATCATTGTCCACATCTTTGCAACCCATAAATTTGAAATGCCAGTTGGGGTCGTCAAAAGCGTTTTCTACTTTCTTGAAAGTATTATTACCATCGTTGCGGAAGAATACCAAGTATGCGTATCCGGAAGTTTTGGTATAATCAAACGGCAGCAAAATATCTACATCTCCATCATTATCGAAGTCATAGCACCACACATCGGAAATAGCCATATTCTGCATGAGGGTCTGCGTCTTGAATAAGCCTTCTCCTTCGTATATCTGCAGCGTTACGACCTTGTTCTTCGCATCATAGATGATATAATCCATGATACCATCCCCGTTAAGGTCTTTTACGGCTACTTGTCCGGGAAATTGTCCCATCAGAAAACGGTTGTTGCCTAAGTTATAGAGGACGGCCCCTGTTTTCGAGGACATCAAATCCAACAAACCGTTTCTATCCAAGTCAATGGAAGTATCAATGGATGTAAAATCTGCATATGCCAAGTCTGTAGCAGCCGTTGCACGGCGCATCATCAAAGGTGTCAAAGATCCAATTGTACTACCACTTCGTTTAGGGGCTTTTATCATCCATCCATCACTGAGAGACGGCATAGTGGACCAATACATAGGCGTTAAGCCGGAATTAGAGGAAGACTCCCATAATTCCAACATGGCACTATTGATAGCGGCAGTATCGGTCAAGATAGTCAGTTGCGTTTTCAGATAACTGCCATCCGCTTGGCGGAGATGGAAATAATGGGTGCCCATAGGATTGGTAGAAGTGTTTATATCCTCTACACTATAGAAATCCATCTGTCCGTCAAGATTGGCATCAAGTTGGAAATGGCTAATTGATGGTTTAGACTTTATATATATATAATTAGGAGCGTTTGATAAATCTACGGGTAATACATTATAACTACTATTAACATTGATATAGTAGTTCCCTAAAGTAGTAGTGTATGGTGCGATATCAATATACGCATCGTTATTAAAATTAGCGAAATAATAGTAAGAATAATAACTGCTATTAGTTCCTAAAGTGGGCAAGTCACCTACTTTTTCACCATTTTTTTTGTATAAAACAGCTCCACTAATAAATTCCATCTCTCCATCACCATCTGTGTCATAAATAGATTGAGTAGATGCAGGCGCATATTTGGATATTGGATAGCCGTTTTTAAATAGTGTTGTAGCATAATATGCGACATATCCATATTCTGTGGAGCCAACTGTAATATTTAAATTCGAATTGTTATATACGGTTTTAAGATTAGTACAACCATAGAATGCCGAACTTCCAATACTTGTTACACTATTGGGAATGGTCACTGATGTTAGACCGCTGCAATTAGAGAAAGCATCCTCTCCAATGCTTGTGATGCCATTGGGAATAGTTACAGAGGTTAAACCGCTACAATAACGGAAAGCAGCACCTGCAATAGATTCTATGCCTTCAGGAATAGTATATGCACCGGAATAAGAAGTTGGCATATATGCAAATACATGTGCGTTATATACAGGAGAGGCAAGACTGCTGCAACCATAGAAGGCATTATTTCCAATGTTTGTGACGCTATTTGGAATCGTCATAGAGGTCAAACTGCTGCAATTATAGAAAGCATAATCGCCAATGCTTGTGACGCTATTGGGAATCGTCACAGAGGTCAAGCCGGTGCAACCACTGAAAGCAGATCTTCCAATGCTTGTGACGCTATTGGGAATCTCAATAGAGGTCAAACCGCTGCAATCACAGAAAACATATTTCCCAATGCTTGTTACGCCATCACCGATGATGACTGTTTTAATTGATGACCGACTTGAATAATACCATGGGGCTGATGAATATAATGCATAATCTGTCATCTTTCCTGTACCACTGATGGTTAGGACGCCATCTGTTAAATCCCACGTGAGATTTTCACCGCACTTGCCGCTTTCGGCATACATTGTCCCTAAGCTTGTTACTACGGCAAGCAAGAGTGTAAAAAAATTTGTTTTCATAATGTTGATATGTTTAAAATTAATATTGTACGTGTGTATACACACAAAAAGCGTGAAGTTCACTTGTTCCTCACGCTCGACTAGGGCTTCGCAATCCCCGAATAAAGTAGAAAAACAACCGAAATCCACGCCCGATATGCTAAACCCGCCTCACCCTATAGCGAGGCGTGGATATATAACATACCCACATGGACATTCATTGTGGTTGTTACGACTTTATTCTTTGAATGTTGCGAAGATTCAGTCGAGTCGCAAACAACGTAAATAAACGCCTTTTTATGTACTCACTTTTTTACACTGTTGAGCCCAGTGGGGCTGGTTCAAAAACCTTTGCGGCTGCAAAGGTACTGCTTTTTTATGACATACGCAAATAATTACGCGTTTTTTACAGTTTTACCTTTTTTCTGCACCTATAGTCGTTGTTTCGCCATGACCCGGATAGACCGTCACATCGGACGGCAAATCGAATAAACGCGACAACGAGCAAATCAACTGAGCCGTATCTCCTCCCGGCAAATCGGTGCGACCGTAACCCATACAGAAAAGGGTATCTCCGGACAAAAGCACTTTCTCTTCCGGCCAATACAGGCATACACTACCCGGCGTATGACCCGGTGTCTCGATGATCGTGAACGGCAGATCTGCAGCCTCATTCAAGCGCTCCACAGCAAATGTTTCCGCCGTACGATGAATTCGAAACAGATCATATTGCTGTTGCATCGCTTCTACCATCGGCAGATCCGCTTCATGAATCAAGACCGGTGTTTGCCATTGTTCCGTAGCCCATTTAGCTCCCCACAAATGATCCAAATGACCATGTGTGGCTACAATGACCAATTGACGATTGGACGATTGACGAGGTACGATTGATTGACGATTGATATAATTTTCCAATTCCTGCTGCTCGTAGTCGGTGTAGCAAGCGGGATCAACGAGCAGTATATGCTGTTCGTCAGAAACGACGTACGTATTCGTCTCGAAGGGACCGAATGTGAAGATTTTTATTTGTAGCATTCTTGGCAGATAGAAGGGGTTTGTTGGAGGGCGGCACGACGGAAAGCAAGCGCTTTCTCGTTTCCGAACAATTCGCGCAATGACGACACCTTAATATTACCATACGCGTGCGCGCAGGACTTGTCGTAACAGCAAGGCAACACTTCGCCATTCGTCGTCACCACTACTCCGCTCCAGGCGCGCCAACATATTCTGCTCAACCGACGACGATGATACAAGCCGTCTGCGCCTTTGATATAACGACTATAGCGTTCATCGGAAGGCATCAACGGATGGCCGTTTGCGTAGTCATAGAGTTGTGCGGTTTTGAATACCAACCGATCTGCACCTAACTGTTTGTATCGGCGTTTGAATTCCGCCCATTCGTGTTCATTCGTGCGCAAACGCAGGCATTGCAACTCTATCGTCATACGCGATTTTAACTGCTCTTTCGCTTCCCGCAGATATAGTAATGCCGCTTTCGTCTGCGCCAGGTTTCCTCCTATTCGGTACGTGCCATAAGATGCTTCCGACAAACCGTCCATAGAAACGATGATTCGATTCAAACCGGCTGCTGCCAACGCCTTCGCCAACTCCGGTGTCAACGCCTGCGCGTTGGTGCTCACGATGGTGTACAATCCCGCCTCATGCGCCTCTGCAATCATCTTTGGCAGGTCTTTATTCAACAGCGGTTCACCCTGAAAATAGAACTGCACGATAAAAGCCGTATCGCGTATTTCCGAGAGCACTCGATGCCAGAGGTCAAGGGACATCGTTGGGATTGACGATTGGACGATTGACGAGGTACGATTGATTGACGATTGATGAGTAATTGACGATTGCCGAAGACCAACAGGGCATTCCGGGCAACGCAGTTGACACACCGCCGCTGGTTCAACCGACACAAACAGCGGCGCATGCGAAATACGCACCAAGCCGAACAGACTCAGTGCGTAGTTCCAATAGCACTTCAGCGCATTAATGAATCGCGATTTTAGATACACGACGCTCATGACGTCCGCCTTCAAAATCGGTACTGAAGAATGTGCGAACGATAGCCAGCGCCTTCTCCTCGGAGATGAAGTTAGCCGGCATACCTAACACATTCGCATTGTTATGCTGGCGCGCCAACTCCGCTAACGGAGTGTCCCAACACAATGCCGCACGAATGCCCTGATGCTTATTCGCTGTGATGCAGATACCATTACCCGTGGAGCAGATGACGATACCGAAATCGAACTCGCCTTTCTCTACAGCCTCAGCCAAGGGGTGAGCGAAATCCGGATAGTCACAACTGTCGGTGTTATAGCAACCGAAATCATGGGTCTGAGCACCCTGTGACTCCAAGAATGCAACTACTTTCTGCTTGAGCGCAAAACCTGCGTGGTCAGAAGCCAACGCAAGACGCATTTCTGATAACTTTTTCATATATCGAAAATTTAGAATACAACAGCCAAATTGCCGAACATCAGTTTACATGCGATAGCGAGCACGATGATACCAAAGAACTTACGGATGATATACAGCGCCGTCGTTCCCAGATATTTGGTCAACCAGTGCGTACCCACCAGCACTAAATACAGCACGATCATGCACAGCAGCAACGAGATACACAAACTACCGATACTATACTCCGCCGTGATAGCCAACAGCGCCGTGAACGCACCGGGACCCGCATACATCGGGAATGCCAAAGGTACAATTGAGCTACCCGAATCCACTTGCCCCTCCAACTTGTCATTCTGGAAGATCGTAATGTCCAAGATCATCTCCAATGCCATCAAGAAAATGATAAATCCACCGGCAATAGCGAAATATTCAATCTGCACGCCGAAGAGTTTGAGGATCCATTCGCCCAAGAACAAGAAGGCCAAAAGGATCACAAAGCTGGCGATTACTACCTTCTTCGGATGAATCTTGATTCCCTTCTTCTCCATCGAGATAGTAACCGGTATATTACCGAACGGATCGATGATAGCGATCAGGAAAATAAACGAGGACAATACTTGCCAAATGTCCACCGTACCAAAGAAATTTTGTATTGCTTCCATACGTTTTTATCAAATTGGACTGCAAAATTAGTAAAAAATTTGCATATGTGCAAGAAATTTTGTAATTTTGCCGCGATTTTGTGAAAATTTATAATTTTATACGAGTATGATAAACAGTCAAGACATTAAGAATGGCGTTTGCATCCGCATGGACGGACGTTTGTATTTCGTAATTGAGTTCCTGCACGTTAAGCCGGGAAAAGGTAACACCATCATGCGTGTTAAATTCAAAGATGTAGTCGATGGTCGCGTATTGGAGCGCCGCTTCAACATCGGTGAGAAACTGGAAGATGTACGCGTAGAGCGTCGTCCGTATCAGTTCCTTTACAAAGAGGGTGAGGACTATATCTTCATGAACAACGAGACCTTCGAGCAAGTACCTATCGCTCATGACTTGATCACCGGTGTGGACTTCCTCAAAGAAGGTATGACCTGTGACGTCGTTTCGGACGCTTCGTCGGAAACCATCCTCTTTGCTGAGTTGCCGACGAAAGTAGAGTTGGCTATCACCTACACCGAGCCTGGTCTGAAAGGCGACACCGCTACCAACACGCTCAAACCTGCTACGTTGGAGACCGGCGCAGAGATCCGCGTTCCGTTGTTCATCAACGAAGGTGAGATCGTGCGCGTGGACACTCGTGACGGTTCTTACTGCGAGCGCGTTCGCTAAGCAATTTTCTCATTGACCACTCTTGGCCAATGGCACTTTTAGAAGACATACGACGGCCGATAGAGGCTGAATGGAAACAGTATGAACGACTGATGGAGACTTCCCTGCGAGCAGATAACAAACTGCAGCAGGAAGTACTCCGTTATGTTGGTGCGCGTCGCGGCAAACAGTTGCGACCGTTGTTGGTGATGCTCAGTGCGCAGATCTGCAATCCCGTCACCGACAAAACCCATCGTTCGGCGGTAGCTTTGGAGCTGCTGCATACGGCCAGCCTCATTCACGATGACGTCGTTGATAGTTCCGACACACGACGGGGAGTAGCCGCCGTTCACACCAAGTGGACCAACAAAGTAGCGGTACTCATCGGCGATTACATGCTGGCGAAAGTGATCGGGCTGGTTGCCGAAGTACGCAATATCCGCATTTTAGAGATCGTATCGAACTTAGGCAAGAGCCTGAGTAGCGGCGAGATGGTGCAATTGCACGTCGGGCAATCGATGTGGATAGATGAAGAGCGTTATTTCCAAGTGATTGAGCAGAAGACGGCTCAACTCTTCCAAGCCTGCGCCGAAGCCGGAGCAGAGAGTGCCGGTTGTACGCCGCGTCAACGGGCTGCGCTGCGCGACTACGGACGCTTGTTGGGACTGTGCTTCCAAATCAAAGACGATATCTTCGACTATAGCGACCTCGAAGAAATCGGCAAACCCACGATGAGTGACCTGCGGGACGGCAAAGTGACGCTTCCGCTCATAGAAGCACTCCGCAGAGCACCGCAAGACGAAGCCGAACACATCAAAGCGCTGGGTGAATTGCTCGCGGCGCATAGCGAAGTATTGGATACCGAAAAAGCATTGCAGGAAATAAAAGCCTTCGTGCTGCGATTCAAAGGTGACGAGTATGCTGTGCAGCGGATGCTATCTTTCAAAAAAGAAGCCACAGAAGCGCTGAGCGTATTCCGTGACTGCGAAGAAAAAACAAGCTTGCTGGCGTTACTCGACTACGCCATCAATCGCGTTCAGTAATTGCTCTCTGACATCTGAATACTGATCACTGATAACTTCAATCACATCTTTCATAAACGCGTTAACGAGCAGTTGGCGCGCTTTTTGTTTGCTGATGCCGCGCTGCTGCATGTAGAAAAGTGCCGACTCATCCAACTGACCGGTGCTCGCGCCGTGCGTTGCTTTCACGTCGTCGGCGTATATCTCAAGTTGCGGCTGGGTACGCATCTGTGCCGTTTCGCTCAGCAGCAGATTGCGATTCGTCTGATGCGCTTCGGTCTGTTGCGCATCCGGAGCAATCTTCAGATCTCCGATGAATCGTCCACGAGCGTTGTCCGCCAGCACGAATTTGATCAACTGCGTGGACGAACCTCCTCCTACCGCATGCGTTACATGTGTTTCGGCTGTCACATTTTCCTCGCCATGCAAGTGCTCTAAGCCGTAAATCTCCGTATGGCAGCCTTCCTCCAATTGGTTAACCGTAATCGAAAACGGCGCATTGATCACATGTATCTTCACATGCGAACCTGCTTCCTGATCAAGCTGAAGATGTACCTCCTCGTTGATGAAGACGCGCTCGAATATGTCGCCTTTAGAAACCCTCATACCCTTTCTCTTCGAGTTCAAGCGCCAGGGTTTTATCGCCTGTCTTCACGATCTGTCCGTCGGCTAACACATGTACAAAATCCGGAACGATATAGTCCAGCAGACGCTGATAGTGGGTGATGACGATGGAGGCGTTCTGCGGCGTCTTCAGGCGATTAACTCCTTCTGCCACGATACGCAACGCATCAATATCCAAACCCGAATCGGTCTCGTCAAGAATAGACAAACAGGGCTCCAACATCGCCATTTGGAAGATTTCGTTTTTCTTCTTCTCGCCGCCGGAGAAGCCTTCGTTGACCGAACGGTTGTTTAACTTATCCGGTAATTCGAGCAGTTTTTTCTTCTCGCGCATGAGAGCAAGAAACTCTTTGGCAGAAAGCGGTTCTTTGCCTTCGTATGCCCGTTTCTCATTCACTGCAGTGCGCATGAAATTGGTCATACTCACGCCAGGTATCTCGACGGGATATTGAAAACTAAGGAACACGCCTGCACGCGCACGTACCTCCGGCTCCATCGTCAGCAGGTTCTCCCCGCGCAGATACACCTCGCCTGCCGTCACTTCATATGCCGGATTACCGGTCAACACAGCACTCAGCGTCGATTTGCCTGCGCCGTTAGGCCCCATTATAGCGTGTACCTCGCCCTCGTTAACCACGAGATTAACGCCCTTCAATATCTCTTTCCCGCCTATCGAAGCGTGCAGATTCTTTATTTCCAGCAGTTTATTCATAATCGTATGCTCTTAATCACAACTGACTCATAACCACTTCTCCAACCGCCTGAAGGGTAGATTTGGAGATATTGGAGAGGTCATCTTTGCGCGTGTGCCACCAAAACGGGAAACCGGTTTCGTTGCGCATGTCGTAATGAATCACGTCCACGCACGGAATGCCGGCAATCGAGTTGACATAATAATGGTCATCCGTAATGGGATATGAAGGTTGCGAAGAGAAAACAGCTCCGTGCCCTAATTGCTCCGCCGCACGCCAGATCTGCTGCTGATAGTTCGCTGCATACTGCGTGGAGTACATCTCCTGCGGAAAAATCGCATCCGGTGCACCCACCATATCTAATACGATACCATACTGATAGACCGGCTTCGCCTGATCACTTGCGACTTTTGCATAATTGGTTGCCCATAGTTGCGAACCGAGACACCAGGTGTCCTCACGCTCCGCACCGGTATAGAACTGCGGTGTGCCCATATCTTCGCAATCGAAGAAAATAATATCCACAGGAGTAGCCATCTCTCCGCTCGCTTGCTTGATGCCTAACTGACGCGCTACCTCCATCAGCACACCTACTCCGCTGGCGCCGTCGTTAGCGCCGGGCACATTATACTGACGGTCAGAAAGCAGTTCTTCCTCATCGCACCACGGCCGCGTGTCATAATGTGCACCTAATAAAATACGCGGACGCGCTGACGTTTCCGGCGTATAAAAATGACCTATGATATTATAAATCTGCTGATTACGACCACTGTAATCCGGCATGAAACCTTTCTGCAACTCCACCTCAGCGCCAAAAGCACGCAGTTGCTCAATCAACCAAACGGCGCAATCCATATGCGCTTTGCTATTCGGCACACGCGGCCCAAACGACATCTGCTTCTCAATATATGCATACGCGCTATCCGAATGAAAAGCCGGACGCCCAGCAGGGGTCTGTTTCTTACCGCAAGAAACAAGCATAAGCGCGACACAAATCGCGCTTATGATAAAAGATGTATGATGATAAATGGTTTTCATCGAACGTTAGTCTCGCTGACAGAAGTGTGATTTTGAATGGCACGAATAGTTTGCGCGATAGGCAACGCCAAGCTCTCAATATGCAGTTTCGAGCAGCAAGCCGGATCAATCGGCAGCGAATCGGTACAGATCAGTTGCTCCAACGGACTCTCCTCAATACGGCTGCATGCGTTGCCGCTCAGCACACCATGCGTCACCACCGCACGAACCGATTTGGCGCCACCTTCCTTCATCACCTCTGCGGCCTTGCATAGCGTACCCGCTGTATCGGCAATATCATCGAAGATAACAACATCCTTGCCGTACACATCACCCAACACGCGGATCTCGGACACTTTATTGAAGTCCGGACGATTTTTATAACAGATCACCATCGGCACTTCGCGATCGGTCATCACATGCAGTTTTTTTGCGAAATTAGATGCACGTTTGGAACCGCCTACATCCGGCGAAGCCACAATCAATTTTTTGAGGTTGAGCGAAGCCACATACGGCGCCAGCACATTCGAACCATAGATATGATCTACCGGGATATCGAAGAAACCCTGAATCTGATCGGCATGCAAGTCCACGGTGATCACACGATCCGCACCCGCGGTCTGCAACATATTGGCTACCAACTTGGCTCCGATAGAAACACGCGGTTTGTCCTTACGGTCCTGGCGTGCCCAACCGAAATACGGAATGACTGCAATCACCTTGCTGGCACTCGCGCGCTTGGCCGCATCGATCATCAGAAGCAACTCCATCAGATTGTCGCTGGTCGGACAAGTCGGTTGTACCAAATAAACCGATTGCCCACGAACGGACTCCTCAAAGTAAGTGCAGAACTCGCCGTCAGAAAAGCGGTCGATATGCAGTTGTCCGAGTTGGCACCCCAACTCATCGCAGATACGTTGTGCCAAAGCCCCGCCCTTCGAACCGGCGAAGATTTTGAACCGAGTGTTTACTTGCATAATACGTTAGCCTATTTTTTCTTTTTCTTGGTGTTTGCGACAGGCGCACCGGTCTGTCCCATGAGTTGCTCAAAAGCCGGCGAATCGCAAGTCAGTCTGCCGTCCGACATACGACGTATGTCTTCGCGCACACGACCCATACCGGGCTCTTGATCTTTATTCCAAACAATGTTGCGTTGACGCATACATTGCGCGATATACAACTCCAGCGAATCCCGTTCCGCACCCGGCGTCATCTGCGAGGCGTAGGAAATCATATCCTGCACAATGCGTCCGTAATTACGCATGCGGATAGGCGTGGCATCTCTTCGTAATTGCAAAGCCATAATGATTGATTATTTTTTCTTGATCAGATAGATCATCGTCGGGAAGTGGTCTCCGTAACCATCCTGCCATACGCCGGCCTTGTGGGTACGCAGCGGAGCACCCTTGTCTTTACCTTCCTGAACGGTCAAGAACGGCTTGTTGAACACCTGCGATTTCCAGTATGCCCAACGACCGCTATCTTTGTCTTCATTCAGCAGCGGCTCCGAGATGATAATCTGGTCGAAGAGGTTCCAACCGCCGTTGTAGAACAGCGTTCCGGTACCGTTAGCCAAGTGAATCCACATCGTGTTGTACCAACCCTTCGGCTCCACCTGCTCCGGTTTCTTGCGTGCTTTGAGCACCTCTTTGCAGGAGTGGTTATCCGGGTCATCGTTCAAGTCACCCATGATGATGATCTTTGCCTTCGGCTCCTTGAGATAGATAGAGTCGCATATATGCATGGTCAGCATAGCAGAAGTATCTCGTCCCGGACGGGAAGCAAGCTCGCCTCCGTAACGGCTCGGCCAGTGGTTAACAATCATATGAATCTTCTCCGGACGACCGTCACCGATCAGGTAACCCGATACCAACAGTTGCAGACGGGTCTTGATCACACCGCCGTCAGCATAGTGTGCTTTCAACTCATAACCGGTCACTTTAGCAGGCTTGAAAAGCGTGGAGTCATACAGGAATCCTACGTCCACACCACGACGGTCCGGACCTTCAATCAAAATCGGTTTCAGACGACGACCGTACTTGCTGTTTGTCTCTGCGCAGAGGTCATTCAAACAACCGATATTCTCTACCTCGGCTACACCGATACATGCCGCACCACGCGGATCATAGTCCGTACCAAGCTGCGAAACGGCATAAGCCATTCGTTTGATCTTGTGCTCGTACTTGTACGAAGTCCACTTCATACCGCCGTCAGGCAAGTACTCATAGTCCTTCTTACCCTCATCGTGAATGGTGTCGAAAAGGTTCTCGAGATTGTAGAATGCGATACAACGAACATACTGCGCTTGCGCATCGTCCGATTTCTTGTTCTGTGCGTTAACTGCACCTGTCGAGGCCAGCAAAACAGCTGCCAAACAAAGCAATGTGTGTTTCATAATATATTGAATTTTGTTATTTGCTTTTCATAGCACAAATAGCGTGCCATTCCAAAATCGGCTACAAAGGTACAACAAAAATTGCATATATGCAAATTTTAGTACTTTTTTTCCTCTCTTTTTTGCGCATTTCAAAAAAAAGCAGTACTTTTGCACCCCGAAATGACAGAAGAAGAGAAACAAATAGCACTTCAACGCGACCGATTGACGAAGCGTTTTCATAAAGCGTGCGCGGATTACGGACTGATTGCCGACGGTGATCACATCCTCATCGGCCTCAGCGGCGGCAAAGACAGTTTGGCGTTGGTCGAACTGTTGGGGCGCCGTGCGCAGATATACAAACCCCGCTTTCGGGTGACGGCGCTGCACGTGCGCGTCAAAGAACGCTCGTACCATACCGACCTCTCTTATCTGGAGAACTTCTGCGCCGAAGCAAAAGTGCCGCTGATTGTTCGTGACGTAGAAATCGGCGAAAGCCCCCAAACATCAGACATCACACATCAAACATCAAACCCCTGTTTTCTCTGCTCCTGGTATCGACGCAAGACGCTTTTTAACGTAGCGCAAGAGTTGGGTTGCAACAAAATCGCCTTCGGGCATCACCGCGATGATATCGTGCAGACGCTGCTGATGAACCTCATCTACCAAGGCGCTTTCGCCACGATGCCGCCTGTCCTGCAACTGGACAAAATGCCGCTGCAGATCATTCGACCGCTCTGCCTCATCAACGAGAGCGACCTGAAGCGTTACGCCGAGTTACGCGGCTACAAAAAGCAGGAAAAACTCTGCCCGTTTGAGCATGTTAGCTCGCGCGAGCAAGCCAAACAACTGCTGGAACAACTGAAAACGCTGAATCCCGAAGCCGTAGATTCCATCTATGCGGCGATGACGAATATCAAAACGGAATACCTTCCGCACAACATAGAAAAACAATAAATAGCTATGAATGCTTTATATACAATCCTGCTCTTATTGGCGTCGAATGTCTTCATGACGCTGGCGTGGTACGGTCATTTGAAACTGCAACAAACGGGCTTTTTCACCAATGCCACACCCTTGATTTTTGTGATTCTCCTGTCGTGGGGCATCGCTTTCTTCGAGTACTGCCTGCAAGTACCGGCCAACCGTATCGGTTTCGAAGGAAACGGCGGACCGTTCAGCCTGATGCAACTGAAAGTGATTCAAGAAGTGATCACCTTAACCGTCTTCGTTGTCTTCTCGGCGGTTGCCTTTCAGATGCCCTTACGATGGAACCACGCCGTGGCATGTTTACTGCTCATCGGCGCGGTCTATTTCGTTTTCGGGTTTAAGGGATAACCTTAGACGCTGGCTTCTACAGCCCACACAAAGGCACGAACACCGACCTCCTCGTTGCGGAGGTCGAGTTTTTTGACGGCTTCTAACAGCGTTGCTACTTTGTCATCTTCGACAACAGTAATCACACATGAGTTCATCTCCGGCCACGCGTGAGTACCACGGCGGGGTTCACCGCCGTTGGTACCACGACCTTGTACCTGCTCAAAGAACGTGAAGCCTTTGATACCCAACACGTCTAACATATATTCGACACGGCCCGTATTAGCCTGGTTGAAAACAATCATTACGCTTTTCATTTCGCTCCCTCCTTTTTCACTTTAATGTCCATGAAGATAAACTTCTTTCTCAGCGCTTCTTGCTTGTCGCGGTCACCATGCTTGGTCATCGAGCCGTAGAGTACCGGCACAAGATACAGCGTCAAGAATGTGCTGACCGTCAAACCACCGATAACCACTATGCCTAACGGTTGCCACATCTCTGCACCCTCACCGTTAGACACCGCCATGGGCACCATACCCAAGATGGTAGTGAACGCTGTCATGAGAATCGGTCGGATACGGCTACGACCGGACATCGTGATGGCTTTATTCAGTTCATATCCACGCTCACGCATGAGGTTGATATAGTCCACGAGCACGATACCGTTCTTCACCACAATGCCGACGAGCAGCACCACTCCCAATGCACCAATCATATCCAAGGAACGACCGGTGGCAAAGAGCGCTAAGATAACACCCGTGAATGCAGGGAAGATAGTCAGCATAATGATGAACGGCATCAGAAGACTCTCAAATTGCGAAGCCATCGTGATATAAACGAGCAGGATAATCATCAAGCCCAGCAAAATCATATCACCGAACGTCTCCTGTTGATCTTCGTAGTTACCGGCCAAGTGGGTCGTATAACCGGAAGGCAGATCGAGTTGCGGGATCACGTTCGCTTCAATATCGGCCGCCAGTTCACCCAATGATGTATTATACGGCGTTACTTTTACCGTTACAATACGCTGGCGACTCTTACGTTCAATTGTAGGCGGAGCCCAATATTCTCCGACTTGCGCCACCTCACTCAATTTCACTTTTGCACCGGTCGGAGTAGGAATAGTCAAATCCATGATATCGGAAATAGAGTTTCGGTCCTCTTCTTGCAAACGCACTACGATATCATATTCCGAACCATCATCCTTGAGGTAACCACAATTCATACCTGCCACACGGTTACGCAGATAAGTCGAGATAGTCGCCGAACTCAGACCTAAACGCGAGGCCTTCTCTTTGTCCACGGTAATCTTGATATCCGGACGGTCATCCTCACGACTGATATTGACATCACGGGCACCTGGAAGCGCCATACACAATCGGCGTGTCTGGTCTGCAAGTTGGCTGGTCTTATCGAAGTCATATCCGTATATTTCCACATTGACCGTATTTCCACCACCGCCTCCGGGACCGTTGGAAGCAACCATACATTGGTACTCCACAATCTCCGGATAGCGCGCCATCTCCTGACGCAAAATCTCCGCGATTTCCCAAATGGTCTTATCGCGTTGCCATTTTTTCGGCAGACGAATGGTCATGGAGATCTTGTTATTCATCGTCGAAGAGAAGAGGGCTGCGATAGTAGCGTCGTCATTCGAACCCGCAGATGTATTGATCAGTTCTATCTCCGGAACAAGCACCATGAAGCGAGTTTCCAACTGACGGGCCGTCTTCAGCGTTTCCTCTATGCGCGTACCGCGTTGCAACTTAACGGTCACACTCAAACGACCGTTATCTTGCTCTTGCATAAAGTCAGTACCGATCGCGCCGGTGAACACAGGAATCAGCGACAGACCGAAGATGCCGAAGATGGCCAAAACGGTTATCGCCTTATGGCGCAAGCACCAACCCAAGGATTTCTCATACCACGCATCGATGATATCCAGCGCACGAACAACTGTTTTGTCGTACCAACTCTTCTTATCCGCCTCATCATCTATCAGATTTCCCTGTTCATCCACATGCACTTTCTTCGCCTTCAGTAACTTCGAGCAAAGCATCGGTGTCAAAGAGATAGCTACCAGAGTCGAGGTGCAGCAAACTACCGTTACAATCCAACCCAACTCATGGAACATAATTCCCGCCATTCCGTTCAGCATCGTCAGCGGCACGAATACGGCAACCAACACCAACGTCGTCGCGATAACGGAAACCCACACCTCGTTCGTCGCGTAGATAGAAGCCTCGTGCGGATCCTCGCCGCGCTCCACGTGACGCGTGATATTCTCCAACACCACAATCGCATCATCCACCACCATACCGATAGCGATTGTCAACGAACAAAGCGAGATGATATTAAGAGACGAATCAGCTAAGCCCAAATAGATAAATGCCACGATAAGGGCAATAGGAATCGTGATACCGATGATGATAGTTGCACGCCATTTGCCAAGGAAGAAGAGTACTACGAGCACCACGAAGAGGAGGGCGTACATCACAGATTCCTCCAACGAGTTGATGGAGTTCTGAATCGTCTCTGACAGGTCATAGATTTTCTCTATCTTCACATCAGAGGGCAACTGTTTCTGTATTTTATCCAACTCCTTGCGCACATCTTTACAGATCTGCACCGTATTGGCGCCTGTCTGTTTGGCAATGATGAGTCGCACTGCTTCACGGCCGTTGGTCTTCTCATCGAGCGAGAGATCCTTAATCGTATCTTTGACGGTTGCAATATCACGCACAAAAACCTGCTGGCCCTGGGGGGTCATCGTCACCATTAGGTCCTCTATTTCGCTGGACTCAATGTACTCAGAGCGTACTTGCATTTGGTATTGCTCTGTGGGCATCTTAATGGTTCCCGAGGAGAGGTTCAGGTTATTCGCCTGAATGACTTGGCCTACTTGCTCTATGGTCAAACCGTACGCATCCAACTTCTGTTGGTCAATATTGATATATACATAGCGGTCGGGGGCACCGGAAAGGGATATATTACCAATTCCGTCAACCTGGTTGAGTTGCGGGATTACTTCATCATTGAGAATTTTATCCAAACCGGCATAGGTTTCATCGGCAGTGATGGAGTATTGAGCTACCGGCATAGCGGAGGTCGAGAGTTTAAAAATCATCGGCGTTCCGCAATTATCAGGAAGGTTACTCTTGGTCATGTCCACATACGAACGAACATCGTTGACAGCCTCGTCCATATCTGCACCCCACTCTAACTCAAGCATCACCATGGACATATTATCCTTACTCTGCGAAGTAATATGCTTCAGGTGGTCAACAGACGTCAGAGCGTTCTCCATATACTTCGTAACGTTCGTCTCCATCTCCGATGCCGAGGCTCCCGGATAGGTGGTCATTACTGTAATATACGGCGGATCCATCTGCGGGAACATATCCACCGGCAGTTTCATAAAACTGTATATACCGATAACAATCACCGCAATGAATATCAAGGCGGTCGTTACCGGTTTTTCTATCGCTGACTTGTAAATTGCCATAAAATCTTAAATCAAAAATTTAAAATCTAAAATCACTTAACTATGTTAAGTTTCACTCCGTCCACGAGTTTGTGCTGACCGGTTGTAACCAGCTCTACCCCCGGCTTAATTTCCGATGCAATAATCTCCACATTCTGGTCAAACCGCTGTCCGAGTTCGACGGCCACGCGTTTGGCGCGTCCGTTCTCGTTGATGAACACATAGCGGTCGTTCGCGCCAACCAACTTCTCAACCGCCTGATACGGCGCCACGATAGCGTTTGCCTTACCCAGACCGATCGTCGTCGTCACATACATTCCCGGACGCAACAGGTTCTTGCCATTCGGAATCACAATCTTCACTTGGAATGTGTGACTCGATGCATCAATCGTCGGATAAACGACTTCCACGGTAGCCGGGAACACCTGATCCGGATAGATCTCGCTCGTCAGCGTCAACTTCATGCCGGCTTTGAATTTCGGGAAATAAGTCTCCGGAACAGCGACTAACGCTTTAAGCTTGTCGATCTGCGTGAGCACCAAAATCGGCTGACCGCTGTACAGCTCGCCGTCCTCGTAATTCTTCGCGGAAATCACACCGCTGAACGGAGCCTTCACATACGTGTTCGTCTGCAGAAAATCGAGTTGCTCCTTGGTGGAATTATACTGCGCCTCCAACTGATCAAACTGCTGCTGCGTAGCCGAACCGGTCTTGAGCAGCATCTCCACGCGGTTTTTCTCAATTTCGAGATTTCCCAACGAAATCTTGGTGGTCTTATACTGAGTCTGATCCATGCGCACGAGGTCTGTGCCTTTAGCTACACGGTCACCCACTTCGCGGTAAATATGCTCGATCTTACCCGTTAACGATGGTGCCACATTCTGCGTCAGATACCCTTGCAGGTTCGTCGAAACAGAAATCTCACGCTCTATCTCACGCGGCTGAAGAACGGTCGTACGAACTTGCTCTACGCGCTCATCCTCTTCCGCAGTAGCTTGTTTCTTGCCGCAACCGATCAGCGCCAGCGCAGCAAGCATGTAAAGAAATGACTTTTTCATATTAGTTATTCAAAAATTTTTCAAGTTCCACTTGCGCATTCACGAGGCTTAAGATCGCCTGTACATAACTGCTCTGCGCGTTAATCAAATCGTTCGACGCGTTCGTCAACTCCAGGTTACTGCTCGCGCCGTATTTGTATTTATTGGTTGCCGACATGAACACACGCTGCGTCACATCGATATTGTCTTTCTCGTTCTCGTAGGTCTCATACGCGTTCGTCAGGTTGTAGCACAACTGGTGATATTGAATCTCCAAGTTGTCCGTCGTCTCGCTCAACGTGTTTTTCGCTTCCTCCAGCGCAATCTTCTTCTCTACCACACCCGCGGCACGCTTACCACTCGACCACAACGGCATTCTTACCGTCACCTGCACCGTGTTCGGAGGCGTCATTCGCATACCGCCTTCGCCGTAGTAATGTTGGTCGGTGAAGTTATAACCCACGCCCAGCGTCGGGCCATATGCCCAACCCGCCATGTGCACGTTCTTCTCCGCCAACTCCACATTCTTCTGCAGCAACTGATAACTGAGGTTGTTCTCAATCGCAAAGTTCGCGCCAAGCAACGACAGCACGCTCTCCGGAGACAACACACTCTCCAGACTGTCCGTCAAGGTCAACTTCGTATCGGCCGGCACATCGAGCAGCACTTTCAGACTGTTCGTCGCCAACTCAATGCTTCGTTTCTGCGCGTTGATGCTGTTTTTTAAGGTGTTCACACGTACGCGGATCTGATCTGCTGCCGTTTGCTCCGAAGCACCCGCGGTCACAGCATACTGCGTGATCGTCTCCAACTCCTGGATATTGACCAAACTGGAGTCCAACAAGCCCGCGATGCTCTGCAGCGCTAACACACTCACATACGCACCTCGCACGCTTCCGCGCAACTCGCTCTCCGATTGCTCTAACGAGATCTTTTTCATCTCGATGGCGATATTATTCAACAGCACGCCTACGATAGCCTGACCGCTCAAACCGATCGAAGCCGTCACGCCAAACGCACCCACGTTCGGCATATTAATCTTGGCGTCCATACCGCCCATCGAGAGCGTCGCGCTGTAACCGCAGTAGTTACTGTACGTATAACTTCCGTCCACTTGCGGCAACATCGCAGCTATCGTCTGCCAACGAGCCGCGTAGGCTTGCTGAACAGCCAACGAAGCGTTCTTCAGCGTCCGGTTCTGTTGAATGGCATAGTCCTGCGCCTCCTTCAGCGACAAACTCAACGAATCCGTCCCATCTGCCTTCTGACTTCTGGCCTCTGACCGCTGACTGCTCTTCGTCGCCGCCATCACATGATCCTCCGCCATCATCCCCGCGCTCATCATCACCGCCATCATTAAAAATACAACTTTCTTCATATATCGTTTCATTAATTTTCAAACAATTTTAATCCTTCCTCGGACAGCACACCTCGTACAAACACATCCATCGCCGTGTGCGCCAACTGATGCATATTGTGGTTATGCGCCTCGATGACCTCAAAATCCCGAATCGCATCGCTGTGAATCTTCGCAAACAGTACCGCTGTTAATTCTATATTAAGGTTCGCGCGCACGAGGCCCTGCGCAACACCCAAATCCAGGTACTGCATAATATATTTCTTCTGCGTTTCGAAGCATTGAACCTGAAAATCAGAAAACTGCCGCGGGTAGTATTTCTTGAGATCATAAACCAACTGCGGCACACGGCGCACATCGTTCTTCTCCGCTTCCTGACGCTTGATAAACACCTTCACTAATTGCCGGAAATCCTTCAGCGCTACCAGATCCTCCATCTTCTTCGCAATATAGGCAATATTAGCCTGCAGCATCTGCTCTACCAGCGCATCTTTCGACTCAAAATAAACGTAGAATGTCTTTTTCGAAATACCCAACTCGTGGCATATATCATCGATGGAGACACTGCGAATTCCCAAGCGAAAGTACATTTCGCCTGCCGTCTTAATAATATTTGATCTCTGGTCTATCACCTTTCTCTTTTAATAGGGTCCCCAGAGCAAACCGAAGCCGTAGGCTGTTTGTTATGGGGAGAGCGTAGCGCACGACGTAGCGTCTCTGAGTTGCGAGGCAGCGAATCACGCGAGTCGTAGCGTAAGCGAAAAACGGCTGCAAAATTACTACTTTTTTTTGAATTGACCAAATTTTTCGGAAACTTTTTTCACTTTTATAGTTTCCTTGTCATCTTTATATTACAAAAAAAGGAGGCCGTGAAGCCTCCCGATTTGGTGTTAACGGACTCTCTTGCCCGTTGTGTCATACATCTGATCCCCGAGGATGATATACAATTTATCATTGATGATCACTTTCTTTACCTCTGGTGCTTGCCGTGCCTCACCAATGCCCGTAGCGGCAGAAGTCTTGAATTGCGCGGTAAACTCCTTTGCTTCAGTCACTTCCACAGTACGCGGGTTTTCTTTATTACCATCACTCCATTGATCAAACTCATAGCCTTGCTTAGGCGTGGCACTCAATTGGACTGTCGCGCCGCAATTCACCTCCTGGTTTATGGGCTCGGCTTTCGCCGTTGCCCATAGACCGAGGAAACTGAATGCTAAAAGAATGTTCCGTTTCATATGAGAAATTCTTTAAGGGTTTATTCGAAACTTACTGTACCCATCGTGTCGTCCTCAGACTTAACCGTAATGGTGTACTTCTTAGCAGTAAAGACTGCTGTGTAGGTAGCCGACTCTGTTACCGTAATAGTCGGATTTTGATCATTCGTTAAATCTACACCATTTTTCTGCCACTTCTGGAATACGTAGCAATCATCGCCCACAGTAGCTGTTAATGTAACTTCCGCGTTGTTATCGTATTGGCCACCGCCTGTTACGGTACCCTTGCCTTCCGGACTAACCGCTACCGTGATTGTGTGTTTAGCCGTCCAAGTAGCCGTGTAAGTTGTGTTCGCAGCCGGCATAGTAGCTGCAACATCTGAACTCCAGCCTGCGAAGGTAAAGCCCGTCTTGGTCGGAGTATTCGGAGCAGTAATAGGAGCACCGTACAAAACTTCTCCAGTAGTGTAAGAGCCGCTCAACGCATCACCATCCGTTACCCAAGTAATGGTGTAAGTCTTGCGCGCATATTGGTATGTTACGACTGTAGAACCGTCAGCAGCGATAGTTGTGGTCGTTGTGCTCGGAGCCGTAAAGCCTTCGTAGTCCTTCACTGCCGGAGTGATGCTTGCGCCGGTAGTACCGGTCAAGTTGTCAGTCTCGTCAGGACCATCCGAATAACTTCCATCCAGATTCTGCTTGTAGTGCTTAACAGTATAAGCCGTGTTGGTGTTAGCCGTCCAGGTTGCCGTGTAAGTCGTAGTTGCTGCCGGCATAGTTGCATCTACGGCAGGGCTCCAAGCCTTGAAAGTATAACCCGTCTTAGTCGGAGTATTCGGAGCCGTAATAGTTGCGCCGTACTTCGTGCTACCCTTGGTGTAAGAGCCGCTCAACGCATCACCATCCGTTACCCAACTCAGATTGTACGAATTACGCGTGTAGTAAATCTCCACAACTGTCGAAGCGTCACCGGCAATCGTGCCCTGAACGAAGTCCACTTTCGTAAATCCGGTATAACTCTTAGCCTCAGCAGCAGTCTCTGTAGCGGTAGTACCGGTTTTATCATCCGTAGCAGTCGGCTCCGAAGGATAAGTACCATCCAAATTTTGCTGATAGTGTTTTACAGAATAAGGGGTGTTGGTATTCGGCGCAAAAGTAGCCGTGTAAGTAATGTTCTCACTTACAGTTACGCTGCGCGGATTTGTGGTAACGTGGTCGTTCCACTCCACGAAGTGATAGCCCGCTTTCGGATTAGCAGTAATAGTTTTCACTGTGCCGCAATCAACGGTTTCTTGAGCTTGTTGAACTGCTGCAAAACTCATGGTGGTCATAGCGGTTAAGCCGAGAGCCAAAGAAAAGATCTTTTTCATTGTAATTGTGTTTTTTATTGTTAATATTTTATTTTGTTTTCGTTATTGTTTTTCAATCACCGATACTTACCGTACCCATCGTATCATCCGGACTCTGTACCGTCAACGTCGCCGTACAAGAGGTCGCACAATCCGGAGATGTGGTGTGATAAGTGGTAGAAGAACTACCACCGGTAATAGTTCCGGAAATAGCGGTCATTTGTACTTGCTTCGATGCTGTTGAAAAAGTCAAAGAAGTAGAAGAGCCCGACCATGTTCCTGTCGTTGTACTACCGGAATATGTTCCTCCGCCACTTGACAGTGCAATGTCCTCAGCATTGCCTTTACTTGTGTTTGTTGTAATACTGATAGCCGTAATTTCATTACTCGAGGAGAATGTAAATGTTCCTCCAGCATAACTTCTTATTTGAGCTGCACCGTATCCTTTATCAAAAGAAAGAGTAACTCCATTATTGGTAGCCGACATTGAAGAACCTGTACCAGAAGTACCTTGCCCAGAGAAATCAGATGGCTCAAATGTGAACTCACTAGAGCCACTACTTCCTCCGCCTCCGCTCACTGTTTTGCTATAAACAGCGTGATAGGTTGTATTGGCAGCAGGGATAGTGCCTGTATAGTCTATTGTTGCAGCAGACGTATTATCTGCGGCATAGGTCTGGGTACTCCAGCCCTCGAACGTATAGCCCTCACAAGCGGTAGGATCAGCCACATCGGTAATAGTCTCTCCTTCGTAGTTGGTCTTGGTAGCGTAGGTTACACCGTTGTTTTTGAAGGTTACCGTATATTGTGAAGCTTCTGTCCATTGTGCATAAAGTGTCAAATCGGTAGATGTATTTATGGACGCACCATCCGCATAAGAAGTTCCGCTTCCGTTCGCTTGTGTGTTCCAACCATTGAAGGTATAGTGCGTACGAGTAAAGGTATTAGAATTCAGGTTTCTACTTGTGCTCTGCGGAACTTGTTGTGCTGCCATTGTTCCCTCACCGCCATTCGCATGGAAAGTAATGGTCACCTTTGTTCCCTCACTACATTGCGTAGAATAGTTGGAGTAAGTAGCAGTTCCACTCATCTTCTTATACAACTGAATGGATTGTTGAGCGGAACTAAAGAACCGGAATCTTGTCTGCCCACTACTACTATTATAGCGCAAATTATAATTATTACATGTAGCATTCAGGTTGCCATCACTGATGGCTAACGTAATAGTATAATCATCGTTATCACTCGTCTTTAGAGCATTACTGGAACCTGTATGCCCGATATATTTATTTGATGCTGATTTGATAGAATATCCGCCCGATTTTGCTGCTATAGTAAATTCCGCAGCCTCGGTTGCTTCTGTTATTTCTATTTGATTGTCTTCAATAGAAACGGATATCGTATTACTCGTTGCATCCAAAGTGGCTAATCCTCCGTTCATTGCAACACTTCCGCCTTCATAGACAAGCAAATATTGTCCGTCTGTAATATCACTCGTAGATGTTACTTTCGCATAAACGGATTCTCCTGCATCTCCTTCTTTATCTGCATATACAGCATAGAAAGTAGTAGGCTCCGTGATTGCCGGAGCGGTAGTTGTGAATATTCCCGTACCGTCGTTACTGCTATAACTACTATTGCTTGTCCAACCTTTGAACACACGGTCTGACGAACAAGCGGCAGGGTTCGTATCCGGAACGTCAGGACTATCGCCACTTTCAGCAGTAGTTGTCTCATACTCAGTATCGTCTGCCATCCAAGTAGCCGTATAAACGGTAGTACATTTTCCACTTAAAGTAACAGATTTAGACGTTGCGCCGTTACTGGATATCGTCAGCGTTGCACTGTGAGTTCCTGTGTTCGTTCCCGGCGTGTATGTAACAGTAATATTCTTGGTACTATTATAACCGGTAGTAATCGATGTCGGAGTTATTGTAAATAGATTCTGGTTAGTTCCACTCTTAGCTATCGTGATACTGCTCGATAAGTTAGAACCGGTAATCGTAAACGTCTTTTGTGTCGAACTGTTTTTATTCTGTTTCCCGAAATCCACCTCGGTTGTAGAAATAGTTATCTTTGCTGCTGAACTTGCGCCATCACCATCACTCTCATCTACCGTAAATCCCTCCTCAAATGAACCGGTCGCGGACGAAGTATTAAATGTCTCATTGTAATACTTACCCCAAAGGTATTCCGCTAAGATAGGATAGTCAATGAACGGATTTCGGTTTCCCTGAACCGTTTCCATACCATTGTTACGATCAATCTCTTTCTGCGAAACAGGATCCTGACGGTGCCATTTAAGCAACAATGCAATAGAATATTCTGTTAAACCATAATATGTATCGGTGGAATTAAACATTTTCTGTCCGTCTCCTGAAGCAGCAAGATTTACATTATCGCTATTCCCGGGTTTATAACGGATAACCATATACATATACATTCGCGCAAAATCGCCCTTGTATTTATCTGCCGGCTCAAAAGCAGTAGAGCTCAAAGAAGTTGTAATACTACCACCATTATTTTTAATGGTATTCGCAGTGGTGATAGATTTAGATGTTCCTAATTTGCCGGTTCCCCATGTTTCGCCACCACTTACTTCGCCAAACATATAATTACTACGCTGCCCATTTACCTTTCCATCGGTAGGCACAATGTGTCCCATATCGTAATACGCAGGATTTGCATCATTAAACCAACTCTTCGGCAATGAGTGTTCACGATTATAACAATCACAGACGTTATTGTAACTACCACATTGATCTCCACCGGCGCTTGACGCCCCTGGAGTAAACAAACAGTCACTATACATATCCCAAATTTTACCGGCATTTGCATGACCCGTGGGGTACACATCGGTTGTCTTATAAGCCGTCCAAAGGTTGTTATAGTTATGCCCATTAGCCGGTCCTACTGACGTAATCGTGTATAGTGCGTCACGAAGTGTAGAGCCTGTCTTTCCACTTGCCGAACTATAGTACGACGCATCAACAGCCCACGTTAATTGGGCAGAGAGAAGGATGATGATTAGCGAAAAGATTCGCGAATGTTTGAGTATCATAATGATTTGATTTTATTCGTATTTGTATTCTATGGTAGTGTTTCTATTGCTGCAGTTCCTTTCGTATCATCCTCACTTTGCACGGTGAGAAGATACGTACATTCCCCGCAATCCGGCGAGGTGGTATAATACGTCGAGCCACTACCGCTCGCCGGTGTTTTTACCGACACTTCAAAGTCATCTACGCGAGCTCCGGTTGAGCCCGTGCTTGTATTGGTTATAGTCAACGAAAAAGTCTCATTGATTGTGTTAGAAATATCGCAAGTCCATGTATTGCTGCTTACGGTCACATCGCCTATTGTAATGCCGGATGTTCCAGAGGTAAGCGACAACATATCCGTGCCTTTATTGGACTTGAACGTCAAAGTCATCACCTTTGCATTACCGGTAGGAATGCCGGAGATAGTAACGGCACCATTTTTGCTCACCACCAGCATCTCGGGTGATGAACCTCCCGCAAGCTTCGCATTATAAACTCTCGTATTAGTAGCATTAGTTCCGTTGCTGCAGGTATAGGTAATCGTTGCACTACCATACACGGTTGCAGCAGATCCGGGGGCTGTAGGAATAGAGTCTTGTCCAAAAGTTTCAAAGTTTTCTTCCCAAAGGGTTGTACCTGCAGAAGCACCACCGCCGCCACTTCCTTCCGTTCGTTTATAAACGGCGTGGTAGGTTTTGTCGGTTAGCACAAAGTAACCGGTATAGTCTTCTTCCGGCGCAGCAGCATTAAGCGTTTCGTATTCTTGGGTACTCCAACAATAGAACGTATAGTCTCCGCAGGGCGTAGGATCAGCCGGAGTATCGATAGTCGTTCCGGAAAGACCGGTTCTGGTAGCATAAGTAGCCGTTCCATTCTTAAATGTCGCGGTCACTTCTACTGCTTCGCCTCCGCACAACAGCGAATAATCCGAATAAGTGGTCGGCGTACCATGATTGATAGTGATACTATTGATATAGATAGAGTTAGTGGTACATGTGACAGTCAGTTGGACAGCACCATTCTGAGGAGCAGCCGAGAAATCAAACTCACTATCGCGCAATGTTGTACCTCCGGTCTTCGTTACACCATTCGTTTTCGTTGTTCCGCCTACTTTAATAGCAATATCACCCGCACCGGCGGAACTATTCGTACAATAGTTAACGACTACCGAACGAATGTCATTATAGGAATCAGGACACGTAGCATTAGCGCCCGTTACACTGGTGCTCACCCGAACGCCCTGCCCCTCTGCAAATCCAGAGCCATCGATACTTCCTCTAACCCAATCGCCTTCTTCGGCTTCCCAGATTTTGGAAGTGAAGGTATAGACTTCCGAACCTGCACCTACCGAACCGGGAGTTGCATCTGCATAAACGGCATAGAAGGTCTTGTTGCTGGTCAAAGCCGGGGCTTGTTCGGTGAACAAATCTGCCGGCTTATTGCTTACGCTTTCTTGTGCTGTCCATCCTACGAACACACGCGGTGCAATACAATCGTCCGGTTTAGCCGGCAAACTCGGACGACTACCACTTGGCGCATATGTAGTAGCGTGCGTAGTACCACCTGTTTTCCATGTAGCCGTATAATAGACAGGACATTTTCCGCTCAACGTAACCGTTTGCGAAGTTACGCCGCAACCGTTGAAGGTCAACGTAGCCGTATGTTCGCCTATTGTCGTCGGCGTATAAGTAACAGTGACATCATAATTAAGATCTTCGCTGGAATTTGAAATCTTGTATGTCGAAAGGCTGAATAGGTCGGCATTCGCGCCGCTAAGCGATAAGTTCAAATCACCGGAAGTAAGGTTGACGCCTTTGATAGTGATTGTATGGTTGATGGCTACAGAAGCCTGCGTCGAACCCACTTGTACCGGCTTTCCGTACGGCGCGGTAATGAAGGGTTCCGTAATAACCGTACATCCTTCATCAACGAAACGCTTGTCATAAGCCGAAGTGATGCTTGCTAACGATACAGCCGTTCCCGTTTTGTCTCCCCATATATACTCCACTAAACAAGGATAGTCAATGAACGGGTTACGGTTTCCTTGCATACGATAAACCGCTTCCATACGCACGCGCTCCTTGTCGGAAACAGGGTCTGCACGATGCCAACCTAACAAGAGGTCACGCGTGGTGGTTGTGAATTCCTGCCACGAACTATTGTCCATGTGCGGAGTGGCATCATCCGTAGTCCAAGTCACAGTGTCTCCGTATGTCAAGGCTATATACATCAGCGCGCGGGCAAAGTCGCCTTTATACTCATCCGGAGGGCAGAAGACTGTGATATTATCGCGCGCAGCATCTTTTCCGTTTACCCATACTCCATTGTTGAAAGTGGTATCAGTCGGGACACCGGGACCGTTGTTACTCTTACTTATGTTAGCCGGCTTATCAGCAGGCACCAGATGATGCAAATCACAATAAGCCTCTTTACAACCGGCTTTCTTGCCGAACCATGAATTCGGGAACATATGCTCAATATCACAGTTGACAACGCTGGCGGTGGTATCAGACGGATTGAAATAGCGCTTGACGGTCGAATACATATCGATCACACTATTATCACTCGGATTACGATCCGTTGTCCAAAAAGCATCCCACGTATAATTCTCTTTCTTCGAACCATAACCGTACAAAGTTGTCAACCTATGCCGAGTCAATGTACCCAACGTCGTTTTGAGGCTTTCGCCTTGCAAGCCCTCGATGGAACTATAATAACCGGCAGGAGGACCTCCGGCGGCATTTAGGTTAGTTACGAAAAATAATAGTGGAACTGCGATCAGCAGGGAAAAACGAAGAGAGGATAATATGTGCTTTTTTGTATTCAAGGTATTGGCTTCTTACGCGGGCGCGAACGTTAAATAAATACGCGCGAGGCGAAAAAGCGCACAAAAGTAGTACAAATTTTTCGAACGTGCAAATATTTTCTTCTTTTTTTTGCTGTTTTTGGCATAAAAAAAGAAGTTTCCCGAAATATGAAACATCATTTTTCAGGAAACACACGTTGGTTTTTGGAACTTTAGAACATTCCCTGCCTATCGAACCAATGTACCTTGGATGGTATAGATTTTGTCCTCGCGAAGAATATAAATATGTCCGTCCATGAGTATTTTGGACGCAGCATGCTGCCCCTCCACTTCTACATCGTCTATACCCTGCGCGCTGCAGTAGTACGTAGATGATTTTTTATTACCCCAGATATATTCCACGAGTTCCGGTGCGTCCACAAAAGGATTGCGGTTGTGTTGCTTCAGTTCAACCTTATCGTTACGTGTTCGCTCTTTGTCGGATACCGGATCATTGCGGTGCCACTCCAGATAAACATTCAGCGCCGTAGTGGTGAAATTAGCCGTTCCGGAATTAAATACCTGATAACCTTTACCGCCTTGCGTGAAACTTACATCTTTATAGCAAGTAGCCATGTAGAAATAAATACGTGCAAAGTCTCCTTTGTATTCATCGGCAGGCTCGAAGGTCTTGTTGTTCCCGCTTGATCCGAACGTACCATAACCGAGTTTAGACGAACCATTGGTCCATTCCACATTCGTCACCTTTCCTATCGGCCAAGCAGAACGTTGCGAATTAGCCAGACGGTCTGTCGGGATAACATGGTGTAAGTCTGTTTTCAAGGGAGAACTATCATCGTTTCCCCACCAACTCTGCGGCAAAACGTGCTCGCGGTTATAACATTCGCAGTCTGAAGTTGACTCTCCGCTACCGCATTTGTCATTCCACTTGGAGAAAACGCAGCTGGAATACATGTCCCAAATATTATTCGTTCCGTCTCCGCGATCATCTGCGCCTGTAGCACTTGCCCACACATTCCCATAAGTCAAGACCGTGTGGTCTTTGATGTGATTATAGAGGGCGGTACGAATCTGATCACCTTTGAGACCATTCAAGTCTTCGTACAAGCACTCTTCTGCTTGTGCTGCGAAAGCAAAGAGAAGAACCGCTGCTAAAATAATTTGCTTTTTCATAAGTGTCAGTTTCTGAAAAAGGTTCAAAAAGGGGGAGCACAATATGCGCTCCCCTTTATTCAGATACGATTGCTAATTAGCGAACTTGGGTACCAAGTGCATTGTACATCTTACCATCACGTACGATGTAAACAACACCGTCAACCATCACTTTCTGAGCCTTCTCGGTCAGAACGATGTTCTCAATACCTTGAGCCTCAGCGTCGATACGGATGTTCGAGATGAACTTCTGGTTGTCAACCTCATCAAATGCGATGAAAAGGCTCTCAATTTGACCTGCGCTCAGAGGAATTGCTACATCAGCAGTAACACCGGTTTGGTCAGCTAAAGCGGTAGCCGGAACGGTAACAGCTGCACCATTGATTTTAACAACGAGCTTGCTTGCATCAGACGGGCTATCAACACCCTCTTGCGGGCTAACTTCCAAGTGGAGGAAATATGTTCCTTCTGCAGGAATCTCAGGCAGAGCGCCTTCGAACTGAACGTAGTTCTTGTCAGCGGTAATAGCTGTACCACTTTGGTTCGGGCTCTTCGAGAAATACAGACCAACAGTGTTATCGTTGGAACCATTCAGTTTTTTACCACGGATAGAAACGCCGTAAGAAGTAACGGTCGTGTAGTCATTGTCATACTGGTTGCCAACAACATTCTTGGTAGCATCTTTTGCTTCATAGCCGGTGAACCACTGGCTTGCATACGGCCAAGCCTCACCGCTCGACGTTTTAGCCTTAACGATGTAGGTCGAACCACGACGAGTTGCAAAAGTCTCCTGGAACAAAACTTCAGCATTTGCAGCCACTGCGAACATTACGACTGCGAGAATTGCGAAAATCTTTTTCATGATTAATAAAATTTTAAATTGTTAAATGAATTGATTGGTTTTATATGTTTTATAACATAGTTTGCGAAATAATCCATATTTCGGGTGCAAAAGTACTGCTTTTTTTTGGAATAAAAAAATATTTCTGCATTTTTTTTCATTTTTCAGCAAAAATCGACATTTTTACAGATAGTATGGACGGGAAAAGCAGTATTTCGGCACGCCCCTTCCCTTCGTTAGCGTATATCCGCATGGTCTTTGGCTCTTTAATAA
The DNA here is from genome assembly GCA_024692565.1 of Paludibacteraceae bacterium. GTDB lineage: Bacteria > Bacteroidota > Bacteroidia > Bacteroidales > Paludibacteraceae > Colicola. Next base: position 8,350 of record JAILMN010000026.1, on the reverse strand, counting down.
TCACGGAGTAAAACTCCGTAAATTGCAAAAAAATGCTTAAAAATTTGCATATGTGCGATTTTTGTAGTACTTTTGTCGCAAATTTTGATTTTTATGGCAAAGTTATTAGTTATCGACGACGAACGTGGGATTCGGAATACGCTCCGTGAGATTTTGGCGGACGAAGGGCACGAAGTGGAAGTAGCGGAAAACGGCAAACAGGGTCTGGAGATGTCGCAAGCAAAAGCTTACGACCTGATTTTCAGCGACATCAAAATGCCGGAAATGGACGGGTTGGAGTTTCTAATGAAACTTAAAAATGCTGAAAATGATGAAAATGGTGACGCTACGCTTAATGGTGAATGTCCGGTGGTGATGATTTCGGGTCATGGGGACGTAGAGACCGCTGTTCAGGCACTCAAAGCCGGTGCATATGATTTTCTGCTGAAGCCGCTGGATCTGAACCGTATTCTTATCACAACAAAGAACGCGCTGGAGTCGAAGAGTCTGAAGCAAGAGACGAAGCAGTTGCGCAAGAAGGTGGCGGCGAAAGGTCCTCAGATGATCGGTGAGAGTGCAGCTATCCAACGCGTGCGCGAAATAATAAATAAGGTGGCGCCGACGGAAGCGCGTGTGCTCATCACCGGTGAGAACGGTACGGGTAAGGAAGTGGTGGCACATCTGATTCATGAGAACTCGGCTCGCGCAAACGGTCCGATGGTAGAGGTGAACTGCGCCGCTATTCCTTCGGAATTGATCGAGAGTGAGTTGTTCGGCCATATGAAGGGTTCGTTCACGGGTGCGGTCAAAGACCGTGCCGGTAAGTTCGAGCAGGCTGACGGCGGTACGTTGTTCTTAGACGAGATAGGCGACATGAGCATGGCGGCACAGACGAAAGTGCTGCGGGCATTGCAAGAGTCCGAGATCACACGTGTGGGTTCGGACAAAGCCATCAAAGTAAACGTGCGCGTATTGGCGGCAACGAATAAGAATCTGGCGAACGAAATTGCTGCCGGTAAGTTCAGGGAAGACTTGTTCCATCGTCTGAACGTGATTCCTATCGCCGTGCCGGCATTGAATGACCGCACCGAAGATATTCCGCTGTTGGTGGACTATTTTGCCGGGCAGATTTGCGACGAACAAGGTATCGCCAAGAAGACATTCGACGAGGGCGCTATCAAAGCGCTGCAAAGCAAACAATGGACAGGAAATATCCGACAGTTGCGCAACGTTGTGGAGCGATTGATTATCCTTGCCGGAGCCAAAATAACGAAAGCAGACGTGGAGGCTTACGCGTGATTTTAGAATCACTACATATTCTCAATTATCGCAATATACGCGAGGCGAGTTTGGAGTTCAGTCCCAAGCTCAACTGCCTTGTGGGACTGAACGGGCAAGGGAAAACGAACGTGCTGGACGCAATCTATTTGCTCAGTTTCACGAAATCGGCTTATACAAGTCAGGACAGCCTGAATATCACGCACGGCGAGGAGATGGCGATGGTGCAAGGCGTTTATAATGATTTTACTGTTTCTTGTGGGTTGAGGAAAGGCGTAAAGAAGCAGTTTCGGAAGGATAAAAAAGACTATCCGCGGCTGTTGGATCATATAGGGTTGATTCCGTTAGTGATGGTTAGTCCGGCGGACCATCAGTTGATTGAAGAGGGTTCGGATGAACGGCGACGGTTTATGGACGTGGTTATCGGGCAGCAAGACCGGAAATATCTGGACTGTTTGGCGAATTACAATGCGCTGCTCAAGCAACGAAATGCGTTGCTCAAGCAATATGCGGATGCAGGGGTTGTTCCGGATGATTTGTTGGAAGTTTTGGAGTGGCAGATGGTCGAACCGGCGGAGTATATTTTTGAGCAGAGGACGAAGTTTATAGAGGCATTTGTGCCGTATTTCGAGAAGGTGTATCACAAGATAGCCGGTTCGGAAATTCCGAATCTCCGCTATATCTCTCAACTGCAAGATCGCGATTTGCGGGAGGCTTACAAACGGACGCGACAGCGGGATCTAATACTCGGTTGGACGAGTCAGGGACCGCATAAAGATGATATTGAGATGAAACTCGGCGAATGGCCGCTGAAGCAAGTGGGTTCGCAAGGACAGCAACGGACTTTTGTGTTAGCGATGAAGTTGGCACAGAGTTTGTACCTATCAAATCGTCAATCGTCAATCGTTCAATCGTCAATGAGCAAGCCTATCTTGCTCCTAGATGATATTTTTGACCGGTTGGACAGCGAGCGTGTGGAACGGATCGTGGAGATGATACAAGGGGATGATTTCGGGCAGATATTTATTACCGACACGGATCGGCAACACTTGACGGAGATATTGCGGCCTAACGAAGGCGCGAAGATTTTTCACGTGGAAGAGGGGAAAATAACGACTTGACGACATTTCGGAATGACGACACTACGACACATAGTAATCAGTACTTTGTCTGTACTCTGTATTCTTTCTGTGCAGGCGGAGATCGTGTTTCGCGGGGCGTGGATAGCGACAGTCGCGAATATCGATTGGCCGTCGGAGCAGGCGGTTGGTGACACCGCGAAACAGAAAGCGGAGATGCTGTTTGAGTTGGATTCGTTAGCGGCTATCGGCATCAATGCCATCGTCTTCCAAGTACGGCCTACAGCGGATGCGCTGTATATAAGCGAGTTCGAGCCGTCGAGTCATTGGTTGACCGGTAAGCAAGGCGCTCCGCTGTCGTGGGATCCGTTAGCATGGACGATTGAGCAGGCGCATAACAGGGGCATGGAAGTACATGTGTGGTTGAATCCGTACCGCGTGAATCTGGCGAAGACGGACACATCGATGTTGGCGCCGGATCATATTATGCGGCGTTGCCCGAATTGGTTCTGGGAATACAACAAACAGTGGTATTTTGACCCGGGTTTGGAGGTCACACGCGAGTGGATTTGTACTATCGTACAAGATATTATCACGCGGTATCCCGTTCAGGCCATTCATATGGACGACTATTTTTATCCCTACCCGGCAGGAAAACTGCAGTTGCCGGACTCTGCCACTTTTGCGCAACATCCGCGGGGATTTGAGGATATCAAAGAATGGCGCCGCAATAATGTGAACTTGGCGATTCAAGACATCAGCCGGACTATTCACGAGTGCCGAAACGATGTAGAATTCGGTATTTCGCCTTTCGGTGTCTGGCGCAACGCGAATGTGGATTCGACGGGCAGTAAGACTCGCGCCGGCATCACCAATTATGACGATTTGTACGCGGATATACGGCTGTGGATTCGCGAAGGATGGATCGACTATGTATTGCCGCAGTTATATTGGGAGATAGGCAAGAAAGTGGCTGATTATGAAGTACTTGCGCACTGGTGGGCAAATGAAGTGCGCGGCACCAAATGCAAGTTGTACGTAGGTTTGGCGCCGTACCGTTTGGAGAAAGCGAGTGCAAAAAGTCCGTGGGGTCAGGGAAACGAGATTAGCCGGCAGATGAGGCTTAACAGAACGATTCCGGAGATCAGCGGCGAGTGCTTCTATTCGACGAAACCGCTGCTGCGCAATCCGCGCGGTGTATGCGACAGTATAAAAACATTCTATTCTGCCCCCAAAGAGGAAATTTTACCTTGGGAATAAAAGTATGAAATTACGCAAACTCTCATTTTTGGTAATCGTTCTGACGCTGTTTCTATGCGGATGCTCCATCGTTCAGGCCGTCAAACTCAAGGACTGTACCTACCAATACAGCCACATCTCCGATGTCACGTTTTTGGAAATGACCCGCAGCGAATTGCTGAGCATACAAGGCATCTTCCGCGTGTCGCGGTTTATCAAAAGTCCGGACGAAGAAGTCAGGATGGGATTCACGCTGCATATGAAAGTGACCAATCCGAACAAAGGCATTGCTTCGATGGAACGGCTCTATTACACGATTTGTCTGGACGATTCCGTGCAAGTGGCGGAAGGTAATATACCTGAGAACTTTACCGTCCTTGGCGGCACCTCTGCCGATTTGGCCTTGCCGCTGAGTTTCAGTATGAAACAACTCTTTTCCGGCAAAAGCAAAGCCAGCGTCAGCAAACTGGCTTGGAACACGATAGGTCGGGGCGATTCGCCGAGTAAGATCACCGTCAACCTGCGCCCCGTGATTCGTGTCGGCGGTGCCGCCATGAGTATTCCGAAAAGCATTCCTTTAACGTTCGAATATCCTACTCCCGACGAGGGAGAATGAGTGAAAATAAAGAAATCTGCATCAAAAGCGCACGCTTTTTTGTGTATATATATCAATAAAAAACCATTAAACTGCTTCACAATATGAAACGCAAACTATTTTTCGCATTGACGCTGCTGATGGCAGTCGCGATGCAAGCACAAACAAACTCAGTTCCGTTGAATCTGCCTCGCGCAGAAGCGTTCTACGATTTCAGTGGAAACGGTCTCAAGCAAGCGCCTATCGGAGAGCAACAGAGCACTTCAGGAGACGAATATGACGAAGAGTTAGGATATTATGTCAATAAAACTACTACCACTATCACTTGGCAACTTTCTGCAGATGTCACGGGTAATTTCACACCGCAAGAATTGTACGGAAAGATTACCCATGTGAAAAAAGGCGAAGAACCCGACCTCGGTGATGCCAATGTTGCTTGGGTAGAAGATATTAATGGCGACGGTAAGGCAGATTTGTCGAGCTTTAGTGCCGGCATCTTCGTCAAGACAGCGGACGGCTGCGAACGTATAGACGGTTTGGCAGTAACGAACATGGATATCAACCGCGACGGACGCATGGATTACTTGATCCTTGATCGTTCGCGCACCTTATCCAACCGCTCTGTCGCTCAATACGGAGCTATCGCTTATCAGTTATCGGACGGTTCCTTCCAAACGCAACAAATGCAAGTATTCACTTGGGATGAGTTCGTGGAGCAGATGACCGATGAAGAGCGCGACCAGTATCAAAATCCGCAGAACTACTCGCTGGGCGAAGTATCGCGCTATACCTATACCGCTCAGTTAGGCGGAGCATCTCTGGCGCGTGCACCGAAACGCAACGCACCGGGTAGTAAAAAAGCACCGGGTGCGGGCTCCTTAATCGGTGCTCCCACCAAAGCGCTGGATTTGAATAAGGATGGGCTCGTGGACCTTATTGACGAGAAGAACGGTATCATCTATACCAATATGGATAATGGCAAATGGGTTTGGACGACCACCAACGGAGCTATCGTTCCTGCCGACCTCAATAACGATGGTGTGACGGACTTTGTCTTCCCTGGAGCAAAGTTATACACCGTCATTTATGACAAAACAGCAAAGTCGTTTACCCAAACGGTGCTCTATCAGAATGCCACATCGGATAATATCGTGTCTTGTTATGACTTCGATAAGGATGGCGATATAGATATCTTAGCTACTTTCACCGCAGAGAACAACCCTACAGGCTATGCGTATACATGCTTCTTTACCAATGACGGACAGGGTGCCTTCAAGAAGCAAGCCGAGCAGGACTATGAAGATTATGCCTTGGCATTTGTTGGGATGCAGGATCTGGACGGAGACGGGTACTATGATCTCTTGGCATATACTCCGAAAGCGGATAGAAAATACGACCTTGTTTGGGTGAAAGGCAAAAGCGGCTTAAAATTCAATACTACGCCCCAGGTTTTGGCGACAGATATTATCACGCGTGAAACCTATTGGGATAGTTCCAAGCAACCTTTCTCCGCATACCCCGCTAATGCAGAGGACCTTGACGGCGACGGAAAGATGGAGATTTGGGTAAGTGGAACAAACTATGGTTCTACGGAACTCTATTCGATAGAAAACGCAGTAGCCAACCAGGCGCCGAATGCACCGTCTAGACCGACGCTTAGTTATTCCAACGGTTTGCTGACTATCACATGGGGCAATGGTTCAGACGACAAGACCGCCACCGGCGACCTCACCTATGCGCTTCGTATCGGTACGACGGCCGGAGGCAATGATATCCTTGCCGCACATGCCCTCGCCAATGGTACACGTCGTAATTTCTTGGACGGTAATATGGGTAAGGAGCATTCCTACACCATCGACTTGACCTCCTATACTCCTGCCACTATTTATGTAGCAGTCCAAACTATCGACGCGCAGCACGCAGGTTCGGTATGGAGCGAGGAAGCTACAGTAGTACATGATCTTGTGCCGGTAGAATTCGCACTTGACCGCACAACGATCAATATCAACGAAACGGCTGTACTGACCTTTACCGCGCTGCCCGAAGGATATTCCCACCAATGGACCATACAAGATGGTTCGTACGTACAGAGTACTGAGTCTGCCTCTAAGTTGATTCTCTCTTTCACTTCCGGCGGCGAGAAGACGATCACGCACACGGTAACGACACCGAATGGCGGTACGAAGACCGCCAGCGCAACAATCTTTGTTATGCCTGCCGGCATAGGAGAAAAAGTGGAACTGACGGATGAACAAATACTGACCTTCTTCTGCCCAACGGCAGATTATACCTATGACGGACGTATGGACGGTGTACTGCCGACCAATCGTAGCAGTGGTGCATATTATAGCTTCACAGTGCAGAGAGGTAAAGAGAACGGTCTCTTCTCCAACGCTCCCGGACTATGGAATACCAATATTCTGACAGAAGGCATGTATGTTGGTGATTTTAGTGACCCAAGCTTCATTTGGTACGACTGGAACAAAGACGGTAACGTTGATTTATTATTTGTAGAAAATTATGGAAGGCAATATAACTACGCTTACTTGCCGCATGAGGAGGATGGATATACGCTCTCTTCGCGCGTAGATGACGAAAACTTAGAAGCTTTCTTCGCGGAAAAAATCCAGGACTATCGTTATTTCAATTATTTGCTGACCGATGTGGATAACAACGGCTATTTGGATTCCGTGGCGTTTGTTCTTAATCCTCTTGCCGGAACGGACAGCTATAATAGTGATATCTATGGTCTGTATGTTTGGTATAAAGAGGGAGGAAATGTGATAGCAGAAGGCTTCCTTGTTCCGGCAGCCGGAAATGCCGGAAGTATAGTGACGGAATGCTACATCACGCCGGAAGAGCATTGCTTGGTAGTTAATTATGCCCGCGGGTTCAATGGGCTTTATCCAATTATTACTCAGGCAGACACACGCCCCGCTGCACCGACTAATATCCGGGCAACTATGACGGATGACGGTCTGCTGATTACATGGGATGCAGCCGTAGATGACCACACGCCTGCCGCATCTATGCGCTATAACCTCAGCGTTAAGCAGCAAGGAGCAACAACATACGTCATCAGTCCGCAGAACGGCGGTAACGAAGATGCAATGTATATCCCCGGATATGCCTATGTGGAAGGAACAAGTTATCTCATTCCAACCTCTGAACTTGGAACCGGTCGCTATGACATCCAATTGCAGGCTCTCGACCGTCAGAACAAGCTGTCTGTCTTCTCACAAACCGTCACCGCAACCGTCATGCGTAACCCGATAGAGGTGCAGACCTTCGGTTGCGCCAATGATTATATCACCGTTTCCTACCGTGGCGAGGAAACCACCGGCACGCCTGTCTGGAACTTTGACGGCGGTGTAGCCAACGGAGAGGGCTTTGGTCCCTACGAAGTATATTGGGAAACAGGCGGAGAGAAGACAATCAGCCTCACGCTGGATGGGCAGACTTATTCTGCGACGATTACCATCGACAATCCGGGCGAACTGGCAGTCAGTCTTCCGAACGTGCTTTATATTGGAACACCTGCAACGGCTTCCGTGCCGAGTGACGTCAGCTATGAGTGGTTTGCACAGATCAGCGGCGGTGATTTGCACCCCATTGATCAATATGGTATCATCCTCAATATGAATGAGCACCATGAAGTAACCAGTACGGTCGTTTCCTACGACTACCGTCTCAAAGCCAGCGGTCTGACCGTTACGGCGCAAGATATATCCGGTCGTCAATCCCTCACCTTAGAAGAGGTTGTTCTGTATTTGCGTGTGACCAACGCCAACGGCTGCGAGGCCTTCTTTATGACTCCGGTCACCGTCATGGCGGCTACCGCAATCCCGACGCTCACGCTCGTCACTACCGATGCCGACGGGCACAATGTCATCGCTTGGACGAACGCTGACGCATTTACTACAGTGAACATTTATAAGGAAGGCGAGGTGCTCAACGAGTACGAGTTAATCGGTAGTGAGACGGCGTCTGTCGGATCATTCACGGATACCCATTCTGACGCATCACAGAAAGCCGAGCGTTACCGTATAACCGGTGTGTTGGCAAACGGAAATGAATCACCGGCAAGCGGCGTGCATAAGACCGTACACCTTGCTATCAATCGAGGAATTGAAGAAGGTACTTTTAACCTCATCTGGAATGAATATGCCGGTGCGGATGT
>JAILMN010000014.1 GCA_024692565.1 Paludibacteraceae bacterium | reverse complement strand
GGGGGACCGGAGGTCGCGTGTTCGAATCACGTCTTCCCGACAAAAAGAGAATTGTTTTACGGTTCTCTTTTTTGTTGGGAAGAATGGCACGTTCTAATTCCCGACGAAAAAGAGGACTATTTACTATGGTTCTCTTTTTTGTTGGGAAGAATGGAACAACGGCAGGTTGACTTCTGCAACGGGCTGGATGGTAAGACCGGTCGTCTGCGCCTGCATCTCTCCGTTCTTCTGCAACAGATCCATCCACCACTCCGCCTCGTCCATATCCGCAAAACCGCTCACACGCAAAGCACATCCTTCTCCGAAGACCGGCATCTTCTGCAAATCGAAATCCCGGATAAGGAACTGCGAGAAGTTGAACAGAGCCACTTCATACTGCAGGTCGTTAAGGGCTTGCTCGTCTGCTTTGGGCATAATCAGCAACACCACGGACGGCTGGTTGCGGTCTTCACTCCATTGTTGTGAATCAACGGCGGCATCTGTCTCCTCCGTTTCCTCTTTCGCCTGGTCGCGCGCTTCAGCCAACGAACCGGCGTCCCCGCCTTTCTGGCTCTCCATACCTTGACCCATCATCGCCAGCATATCCTTGGCCATGGCTCCCATCTCGGTCTCCGCATAACGTCCCACTAAATCCTGCAACTCGGCGACAAAAGCATCCTGCCCTTCCGTACGCGCTACCGCAACGGCATTCAGGAACAGGAACCGCGGCATAAGCGCACTTTGTTCAAAAGAACTGTCTGCATATTGTTTGTTCGCTTTCACGGTAGCAAACTCACCCTTTCTATAGGCATTGTAAGTAGCCGCATAGAGCGAATCCTGCTCTGCCAGCATTTGCTGCATACGCGCTATATAGGCTTCGTCGTGACGCAAAGCCTGCATTCGTTGGTCTTCGTATATGGGCTCCATGCACGCATGATGCGGAAAACGACGCTCCAATTCCTGCAAAGTTTCATCAGCCTGCGGCTGATCCTCCAGACGGTCGCGATAGATGAAATAGAGTGCCACCATCGCCTCACGCCATAAACTGTCACTTAGCGCATAATCCTGCTCCGTGCGCGGGATCTGCTGCAGATAATACTCCGGTTTATGATTGTCTGTCTCTATTTTCGGAGCGGGCACAGCGGTTGAATCCGTACCGGCCAACAACGTGGAGTCATTTTCCTCCGTTGCTTCTGCCGTTTCCTCATTTGTCGCGATCACCTGTTTGTTCTGCCGTCTCCAGTTATCCTCCAGCGGACGGTTTCCCCATCTGCGGCGCCATTCCTGCTGACCTTGTTTGATCAGTTGCGGGTTATAGAAATACCATTCACCTTTCTCTGCGCCCCCGCCGCCCAGCATATTGGCGGTATTGACGCTAAACGGCATTCCGTCGCCATGCGCTAACGCACGTTCTTCCTGGGCCTGTTTGGCGGAGTCTTGTTTTTCTGTTTCTATGAGATCCGCGATAATCTTATCTACTATCGCCCGTTGTTCCTCTTCCGTCATATGACTCAGACGTTGTAGCGAATCCTGCAACTGCGCCTGCGTATAAGAAACAATCAACTCGTCCAGAACCTCCGAACGCTTCTGAACTCGGGCATATTCGGGATTCTCAGCCGTCAGTATAGTAACCGCTTCGCGATAACAGGGCTGCGCATTCACGTACGCGCGTTGTTCAAAATATATATCGCCTGCACGCACGAGAACGGCGGCTTTGGCGCTTCCCGCCTGAGTCGATTCGGCTATCGCTTTTTCGTACATCTCTAACGCCTGCGCGGTATCCTTGCTTTGCAGGTAAATGTTTCCCATCGCCCCGTAAATCTGGTCCAGACGGTCCTTGAATTTGGATTGTCTGGTCATCGTGCGTAACTGGCGCAAGGAATTTTTCCCGCCCAGCTCCGCCATGCGGATACGGGCATTGAACTCCATCTCGTTGGGCGGAGCCATGCGCACGACGGACTTGTAGGACTGGATTGCTTCGTCGCGTTTGGACTCCATCTCGTACAGTTGCCCCAGAACATAAGCAAACCGCGGACGGTAGATCTTGCGTTTCTCGTGCGGAATAGCCAATTTGACAAACGGTATCGCCTCGCGGAAATGTTCGCCTTTGAGCAGCACATCCGCCTTGACCGCGGCATATAACTTCGCATGTTTGCGGCTCAACGCGTCTATCTGAACACGTTGAAGCATATCTTCCGCCTCGTACTGCCAACCCAGCTCCGCGTACGCACGAGCTATCCACAACTGGCATTGGGCGATCATGTCCGCGTCGTTCTGGTAGTGGTTGATGATATAATTGAATGTGCTGACTGCTCCGAGGAAGTCGCCTTTGTGGAACTCCGCCTGACCCAAACGCATCCATGCCAGGTCCATGGCGGAATTGAACTCCTCCGATTGAAGCCAGAGTTTGTATTTCGGATCGTTGGCCTTTTTAGGGTCACGTTTCGGTTTCGATTTGATGGAATGTAACTTGATACATTTGCGGCATTTCTCGATGGTTTTGTCCATCTGGGATGACGCGGAACTCGCAGCCTGATGATTGGATACCGGATAAAGGTATAACACGCGGCTGTAATCGTCCGTATTGGCATCACGGATCGCTTTCAACCCTTCTTCATAGGCTATGTTCCCGTTATATAGAATATTGTATTTGACTTTCGTTTGATGAAACGAACGGGTCGCCCAGGTGTTTTTCTGAGTGGAACATGAGCAAACAAGCAAGGCTGTCAACCCTACTATTACAAAATGTACTATTTTTAATATTTTGCTCATTATTTCCTTTACGGGATTATTACGGGGTTGTTACCTGGGCAATACCTGGTTATTACCTGATTAAAAAACACCCTGAAAATGTACTCTCATTAAGATTTCAGACCTTTCACATGGCTCTGTGCCGCCACGAATTCTTTCAAATAATACGGCTCGTAGTACGCAATCTGCTCCCCGGTCAGTCCGCCCTTCTCGTCTGCTGATTCGCTTGCCTGCGCTTCCGCCAATTCCCCCATATACTGCGCTTCCGGTACTATACCCGGCATAAAATGCCAGTTCGGCTTCCGCAGCACAGTCTCGCATTTGGCAGCCCCGTCGCCGAAATAGTACACATCTTCTTCGCCTTGATAAAGACTTTCTTCGCTTTCCACAACAACGGCTAACGCTCCGTTCTTTTTTGTACTTTGTACTTCATCCCTTTGTACTTCCGTATAGACCTCCATTCGCCTCGCGTCGATCATCGGAACAAGCACATGCGGGCGCGAAAGACTGATTTCTGGCTTCTGCTTTCTCGCAGCCTCGCATAAAATCGCAAGCGTCGGAATAGGAATTAGAGGAATATTGAGACCATAGCAAAGGCCCTTTGCGGTAGAAGTGCCTATTCGAAGTCCGGTATAACTCCCGGGACCTTCGGATAGTGCTACGGCATCTATCGAAAGACCCTCCGCACGGGCATAGGAAAGCAGTTCCTCTATATAACGAGGTAGCAACCGCGCATGGTTGCTACCCTCAAGGGATATACATTGCTTGCCCGGCGCGCCATCCTTGCAGACGGCTGCCGAACAAACCGATGTACTGGTTTCGATACATAGTATCGTCATGATGAATAACTCCTTTGCTTTAAGGTGCTACGCGGTTGATGTCGCGGGGGAACATAGAGCATTCCTTCACATTCGCGATACCCAAGAAACATGCCGTGATACGCTCCAATCCTATCGCAAAACCGCCATGAGGGGGCATTCCGTTCTTGAACGTGTCCAAATAGAAATGGAATGCTTCCGGATTCATTCCGCGACGGATCATCTTCTCGCGATAATCCGCTTCCTTGTGGATTCGCTGGCCGCCCGATGTAATCTCCAAACCACGCATCAGCAAGTCAAAGCTCAAAGTCAGACTGGGATCCTCGGGATCGTCCATCGCATAGAATGCACGATGCTCCGATGGGAAATGCGTTACGAACACAAAATCCGAACCGTATTTCTCGTAAGCGTACTTGCATATAGCACGCTCCTCTTCCGGAGCCAGATCATCCTCGCCGCGATGGTCCTGCTCGCAAAGATGATTCTCAAACAGAATCTCGTGTACCTCGCTCAGTTTCCATGCCGGCACTTGCTCCGGCAGAACCGGATTGACCGCATTGAGCAGTTGCAGCTCATGGGCGCAGTCACGCTCTACCACTTCGATGATATGACGCAGTAGTGCTGCTTCCAGTATCATCACATCTTCCTGACCTTTGATAAAGCCCATCTCTACATCCAAAGAGATGTACTCGTTCAGGTGGCGGCTCGTCGCATGTTTCTCGGCACGATATGCAGGAGCAATCTCAAAGACACGCTCATACACGCCCACGCCAATCTGTTTGTAGAACTGAGGACTCTGAGCCAGATAAACCTGCTTTCCGAAATAATCCATACGGAACACGTTGGCTCCGCCTTCGGCTCCCTCGGAAACAATCTTCGGAGTGAAGATCTGAGTGAAACCGTTAGCACTCAGGAACTCGCCGAACGCACGCGCGATAGTGCTCTGCACTTTCAGTATCGCCATGTCGCGCGGGTTACGGAGTGTAACCTGACGATTATCGAACTTATAGCGCAAAAGCGTCTCTTCGTCGCCGAACTTCAGGGCGTTCATATCGACTACCTCTGCGGTCGTCGGACGGCTCAGGACGCGAACTTCCGACACAGCAATCTCTATCGTGTTGTAGAATGCTGCCGGGTCCTTGATCTTCGCCTCGTTAACGATACCGGTTAAAGTAATCGCCATCTCGCGGCAAAGGTCGTTCATAGCTATCTCCTTGCCCTGTTCGTCATAGAACTTCGAGGTCTCGTTGCTCACTACTGCTTGCAACAAACCGCGGCTCTTGCGCAGTACGATAAAACCGCCCCACTTCGTCACACGGACGTTATGTATCATGCCGGAAACGGAAACAGATTCGCCAACCTTGCAGTTGGCGAGATCTGATCCGGTTTCTTTATGCTGATTAACGTTTAAAAACATATAATCACAATTTACAATTTACAATTCACAATTCACAAAGGATCCTGAAAGTTCTGTACAAAACCCTTTGATAATTGTTCTTTGTGATTTGATAATTACTCAGCAGCGGGAGCTTCGGGAGCAGCCTCTTCTACCGCCTCTTTGACGGCTTTCTTGCCGGCACGACGTGTAGCTTTCTTGGTCGCTTTCTTGCTCTCCTTGAGCATGTTCTCATTGTAATCTACCAGCTCGATGATACACATCTCTGCGGCATCGCCCAGACGGAAACCTGTGCGCAGAATACGTGTATAACCACCCGGACGGTTGGCGATCTTCTCACCAACGTTCTGGAAGAGTTCCGTTACAACCTCTTTCTGTTTGAGCATGGAGAATGCCAAACGGCGGTTATTCATATTGTCCTCTTTCGCACGAGTGAGGATCGGCTCTACATAGATACGGAGAGCTTTGGCCTTAGCAAGAGTCGTGCTGATACGCTTGTGCATAATCAGAGAACATGCCATATTGGACAGCATGGCTGCACGGTGGTTCGCTTTGCGGCTAAGGTGATTGAATTTTTTATTATGTCTCATAATAATTTTGAATGTTTAATGTTGAGTGTTTAATGAATTAATCATTCACGTGGTAACGCGAGATGTCCATTCCGAAAGCCAAGCCGTTGCGCTCAAGCAGTTCATCCAGTTCCGTGAGAGACTTCTTACCGAAGTTGCGGAACTTGAGCAGGTCTGCACGATGGTAACGGACGAGGTCACCGAGTGTCTCTACCTCTGCTGCCTTCAAGCAGTTCAAAGCACGAACGGAAAGATCCATATCCTGCAGTTTCTGATTCAGAAGCTGACGCATACGCAGTATCTCTTCGTCAAGGGCATTGTTGCTCTTCTTGGTCTCCTCCTCCAATACAATACGCTCGTCGGAGAAGAGCATAAAGTGATAGATCAGGATCTTTGCAGCTTCGGTCAGCGCCTTTTGAGGCGCAATCGAGCCGTCGGTTGTGATCTCTATCGTCAGCTTCTCGTAGTCAGTACGCTGGCCTACAAGGAACTGGTCAACAGAAATCATGACGTTGCGGATCGGCGTGTAGATGGAGTCGATTGCGAGAGTTCCTATAGGATCATTCGCTTTACGATTCTCATCTCCGGGCTTGTAGCCGCGGCCTTTATTAATCGTAATCTCAATCTCAAAATCGGCCGTCTCATCCATCTCTGCCAACTGCAGCTCTGGATTCAGTACCTCGAAGTTCTGCAATACCGTGTTGAACTCGCCTGCTGTAAACGATTTGGATTTGTGTACGTGCAAACGAACGGTCTCACTCTCCTCCTCGATCCCTTCTTTGTGAAGGAAACGGACTTGTTTGAGGTTGAGGATAAGGTTAGTAACGTCAGTAATGACACCGGGGATGGTAGCAAATTCATGATCAATACCACTAATCTTGACAGAGCAGATAGCATATCCCTCCAAACTGCCAAGCAGAACGCGACGGATTGCATTGCCGATCGTAATTCCGTACCCCGGTTCGAGTGGGCGAAACTCAAAGATACCTTTGTTCGCACTCGACTCCAACATGATAACCTTATCAGGTTTGATGAAATTTAATATTGCCATGAATTTAATTATTATTTAGAGTACAACTCAACGATTAATTGCTCCTTGATATTCTCAGGTACCTCTGCGCGGGCAGGGATATTGAGCAACTTACCGGCCTTGTCAGCCTCGTTCCACTCCAGCCAACCATATTTAGAATGGTTGAAACCCTGAAGAGAAGCTGCAATAACCTCCAAAGATTTGGACTTCTCGCGTACTGCTACTACTTGACCGGGTTTAACGGAATAGGACGGTATATTTACTACCTTGCCATCTACCGTAATATGACGGTGTGACACTAACTGACGTGCTGCTGCACGAGTCGGAGCCATGCCAAGGCGATATACGATGTTGTCCAAACGGCATTCCAGAAGTTGAATCAGAATCTCACCGGTAATACCCTTGGTTCGAGCTGCTTTAGCAAACAAAAGACGGAACTGTTTTTCCAATACACCATATGTGTATTTTGCCTTCTGTTTCTCTGCCAACTGAGTACCGTACTCAGAGTTTTTCTTACGGCGGTTTACACCGTGTTGTCCGGGTGCATACGGACGTTTTGCAAGCACCTTGTCCTCGCCAAATATCGCCTCACCGAAACGGCGCGCAATGCGAGATTTTGGGCCAATATATCTTGCCATAATTGTTATTTTTTACGTTAAAGGGTTTATAAAATGTTGTTCCCGTTCTTACGCAAAATACGTTTACTACACAATTTACGCAAACTACGAAAACTACGTTTACTTATACGCGACGACGTTTCGGAGGACGGCAACCGTTGTGCGGCAGCGGAGTAACATCTACTATCTCCAATACATCGATACCTGCTGCTACGCAGGCACGAATAGCCGACTCACGTCCTTGTCCGGGACCCTTAACGTATGCTTTTACTTTGCGCAGACCCAGGTCGAATGCAACCTTGCAGCAATCTGCTGCTGCCATTTGAGCTGCGTAAGGAGTATTCTTTTTGCTGCCACGGAAGCCCTGCTTTCCAGCCGAAGACCAGCTGATTACTTGGCCATCACCGTTGGCAACTGTTACGATAACATTGTTGAAAGAAGACATCACGTGAAGCTGGCCTACGCCTTCTATCTTCACTACGCGCTTCTTAGCTGCAATAGCTTTCTTTGCCATAATACTTGATGAATTAGTTTATTCGGTTTAACATTACTTCTTAGCTGTCGCACGATTACTTCGTTGCCTTCTTCTTGTTTGCAACAGTCTTTTTACGACCCTTACGGGTACGAGCGTTATTCTTTGTGCTCTGTCCACGAACTGGAAGACCGATACGGTGACGTACACCACGGTAGCAACCGATATCCATCAAGCGTTTGATGTTCAATTGTGTTTCCGACCGAAGATCACCTTCTACTTTGTATTTTGCTCCGATGATCTCACGGACTTTAGCTGCTTGGTCATCCGTCCAATTCTCTACTTTGAGGGTGGGGTCTACACCCGCCTCTGCGAGAATCTTCTTTGCGCTTGAACGACCTATTCCGTAGATATAAGTCAAACTGACTTCGCCACATTTGTTTTGCGGGATATCTACACCGACAATTCTTATAGCCATAATTTAATACTAAGGATAATTTTGTTAAATAATAATTTTTGATTTAAAGAAGTGGTTGATTCTAATTAAAGATCACGCTTATCCTTGACGCATCTTCATTTTAGGATCCTTCTTGTTGATTACATACAGATGCCCTTTGCGACGTACAATTTTGCAGTCTGCATTGCGCTTCTTGATTGATGCTCTAACTTTCATTTCTGAATAGAGTTTTAATGGTTTGTTAATTACTTGTAGCGGAAGGAGATTCGTCCTTTCGTCAGGTCGTACGGGCTCATCTCTACTTTCACACGGTCACCGGCAAGGATCTTGATGTAGTGCATTCGCATCTTGCCGGAGATGTGAGCGATGATGAGAGGCCCGTTCTCGAGTTGTACGCGGAACATAGCGTTGGACAAAGCCTCTACTACCGTCCCATCTACTTCAATGCTGTCTTGTTTTGCCATAATTTGATTTATTTAGATGAATTTGTCTCCCAAAACTTCTTTAATGTAGTCAAACGTGGATAAGATCTCTGCCTTGCCGTTGCGCACACAAACACTGTGCTCATAATGGGCTGCCGGCTTGCGGTCTATCGTTCTCGCCGTCCAACCGTCGTCCTCTATGACCACATTACGGCGGCCAAGCGTGATCATCGGCTCGATGGCCAGCGTCATGCCGGATTTGAGAACGATACCGTTTCCACGGCGACCATAATTGCAAACCTCCGGATCTTCGTGCATCTCACGTCCTATGCCGTGTCCGACAAACTCGCGTACGACACCATAACCCGCTTTCTCGCAATGATGCTGAATAGCGAACGAGATGTCGCCCAAACGACGACCCGTTACGGCTTGCTCGATACCAAGATAGAGCGCCTCTTTGGTCGTACGAAGCAGTTGCATCACTTCAGCACTCACTTCCCCGACAGGGAAAGTATATGCGCTGTCAGAGTGCCAACCGTTCAACTCGATGGACGAGTCTATCGTGATGATGTCGCCTTCCTTCAGAACTACTTTGTCCGACGGAATACCGTGTACCACCACTTCGTTCACAGACGTGCACAGAGTGTTCGGAAAATCCTCGTAACCCAAACATGCCGGACGGCCACCATGATCCATGATGAACTCATAGGCAATCTTGTCCAGTTGGGCGGTCGTAACGCCCGGCTTGATAGACTTCGCCACTTCGGCATAAGTCCTACCAAGCAGGTCGTTACTTGCCCGCATCAGCGCTACTTCTTCATCAGTCTTGAGAAAAATCATCTATCTAACAAATTAGTAGGCCATAGCACCCGAGCGACCCTTGATGCGCATTCCGGACTCGAAGAATCCGTCGTAGTGACGCATCAGCAGGTGACTCTCTATCTGCTGCAATGTATCCAAAATAACACCAACCATAATCAGCAGCGACGTTCCGCCGAAGAACTGAGCAAAGCCCATCGTCACACCAAACAACCGTGCAAAGGCAGGCAGGATGGCGATGATAGCCAGCAATATCGAACCCGGCAACGTGATGCGGCTCATGATTGTGTCGATATACTCAGCCGTCTTCTTACCCGGTTTTACACCCGGTATAAATCCGTTGTTCAGCTTCAGATTCTCTGCCATCTGAACCGGATTAATGATGATCGCGGTATAAAAATAGGTGAAGGCGATGATGAGCAGCGCGAATACGAAATTGTACCAGAAGCCGTTGTTGTCCATGAACGCTTGAGCTACCACTCCTACCTCCGAGGCGTTGAAACCAACGATAGCGATAGGAATAAACATGATTGCTTGAGCGAAGATGATCGGCATCACGTTCGCAGCATTTACCTTCAAAGGAATATACTGACGAACGCCGCCGTACTGCTTATTGCCCTGGATACGCTTTGCGTATTGCACCGGAATACGACGTGTACCCTGCGTCAGCATGATCGCAAATGCGAACACGAGAAGCAGAATAACGATCTCAAAGACGAACACCATCAGACCGCCACCGCCGTTCTCATTGAGGCGACTCGAGAACTCCTGTACAAGAGCACCCGGGAGACGCGCAATAATACCGATCAAGATGATGAAGGAAATACCGTTTCCAACACCACGGTCGGTAATACGCTCACCCAGCCACATCACGAACATAGAGCCTGCAGTCAGCAGAATGGTCGATGAGATAGTGAACCAGTTAAAGCCGATTGCCAATGGCTGACCTGCTTGAGCCATCTGAACAGACAAGTTCACAAGATAACTCGGACCTTGGAAGAGCAGAATGGCTACCGTCAAATAACGAGTGATCTGGTTCATCTTCTGACGACCGGACTCACCCTCTTTCTGCATCTTCTGGAAATACGGAACCGCTATGGAAAGCAGCTGTATTACAATCGATGCAGAGATGTACGGCATGATACCCAGCGCGAAGATGGACGCATTGGAGAACGCTCCACCGGAGAACATATCCAAAAGCGCCATCAGACCACCTGCTGTCTGACCTTTCAGAGCAGTCAAGGCTGTCGGATCAATACCCGGAAGAACTACAAACGATCCGAAACGATAGATGAGCACGAATAACAACGTGGTCAGCAGTCGGTTGCGGAGATCCTCAATCTTCCAGATATTTTTAATTGTTTCTATAAAACGCATAATAGTTTTCGTTTAACGATTAACGATTAACGATTAGTGTTACTTTAGATTTTCTCGATGGTACCACCGGCTGCGGTGATAGCCTCTTCTGCTTTCTTCGAGAAAGCGTTAGCCTGAACGGTCAGTTTGGCTTTCAACTCGCCGTTACCCAAAATCTTAACCAGTTGGGTCTTGGAGATAAAACCAGCCTCGTGGAGTTCGATCAAGCCGATCTTCTCCAACTTCTTTGCCTCAGCCAGCTGCTGAAGCGTCGAGAGGTTGATAGCTTTGTACTCCACACGGTTGATGTTCTTGAAACCGAACTTAGGCAGACGACGCTGCATAGGCATCTGACCACCCTCGAAACCGATTTTCTTGCTGTAACCGGAGCGCGACTTAGCACCCTTGTGACCACGGGTAGAAGTTCCACCGAGGCCCGAACCTGCACCACGGCCGACACGCTTTGCGGTCTTAACCGATCCTGCTGCAGGGGTAAGATTATTCAATTCCATGATGTAATTACAAATTTTAGGGATTAGTCAATAACTTTAACAAGGTGCTTTACCTTCTCTACCATACCCAGGATAGCCGGGGTTGCTTCGTGCTCAACGACTGCGTTCATTTTGCGCAGACCGAGCGCCTGCATGGTCTCCTTCTGCACCTTCGGACATTTGATAGTACTACGTACTTGTTGAATTTTAATCTTAGCCATAGTTGTAGAAGAATTTATCCGTTAAACACTGTAGAGAGACTTACGCCACGGTTCTGCGCCACGGTGCGTGCATCACGCAACTCAGAAAGCGCGAGAATAGTAGCTTTTACGAGGTTGTGGGGGTTAGACGAACCTTTGGATTTAGCGAGCACGTCGTGTACACCTGCGCTCTCGAGCACAGCACGCATAGCGCCACCAGCCTTTACTCCGGTACCGTGCGTAGCGGGTTGGATATACACTTGCGAACCGCCGAACTTAGCGTACTGCTCGTGAGGGATGGTACCCTTGAGAACAGGCACTTGGATGAGGTTCTTCTTAGCAGCCTCGGTAGCTTTCTGCATAGCAGCGGCTACTTCACCTGCTTTACCGAGGCCATAACCTACGATACCGTCTTCATTTCCAACAACTACGATAGCTGCGAAAGTGAAGGTACGTCCACCTTTGGTAACTTTCGTTACGCGGTTGACAGCGACCAGACGCTCCTTGAGCTCGAGGTCTTGTGTTGATTTAACTCTTTGCATTGTCGTAATTTATTAGAATTTGAGACCTGCCTCACGAGCTGCGTCAGCAAGCGCTTTTACG
>JAILMN010000002.1 GCA_024692565.1 Paludibacteraceae bacterium | reverse complement strand
AACCAGGACTCGAAAAATCAATTTGTTGATTAATCGTGCCCCTAAGGGGCTAAGAACCTGGGTTAGAGTCGGTATGAACAACAAGAAAGTCCCCAACCGGAGACTTTCTTTTGTTGCTCAACCAGGACTCGAACCCAGACAGACAGAACCAGAATCTGTAGTGCTACCATTACACCATTGAGCAGCTTTTCTCAAAAGCGGGTGCAAAAGTACTGCTTTTTTATGACATGTGCAAATTTTTAGGCAATTATTTTGCAAAAAAATGCAAAATTAGTGTTTTTTCAGTTTATCTTGGCATTGGTCGATGTACATTTTGGCGTTGGGTTTGAGCCAGCAGTACTGCCATTTAGGGGCTTGCATGATGTCGTAAGCGCGTTGGAAATAGGTGAGCGCTTCTTGTTTGCTACCGAAGGGTTTAGGGGCATAGAAAAGGGATGTGCCGTAGTAGGTGAGTGTGCGGGGATCGTTGGGCGCGAGTTGTGCCGCTTTCTTCGCCAGGCTCATGGCTTTGGCGGGATGGAACGACTCATGGAGCCGCAGTTCATACACTAATACCGCGGACATATACATTTCATAGTGCCCTTTGGGCATTGATGATTGATGATTGATGATTGATGATTTGAAGTTCGCTACATAGCGTTTCGCCTCCGGCAGCAAACTCTCCTTGCCGTCTTTCTTCGCCTCGGCGACGATATAGCCGCAGAAGCCGTATTCGTAGAGGAGGGAGTTGTTGTGTAATGTGTAATGTGTAATGTGTAATGTGTCCACGTAGGCTTGCCAGACGGACATGTCTTCGCGGAGGTACGCATCAAACATATCTCTATCGGTTTGCGCCGATAGAGACATGCTGATACATAAGGCGAAGATTACGCTCCGCGCTCGAGCAGCAATGTGCGAGTAGGTTGGTCGCATACTTCTGACGGACCATAGTATTGCACCGGTCCCGGATAGATATAGTTGGTGTCAGGACTTGCCCATTTAACGCGATGATCCTGGAGGTATTTGAACGGCGCGCCGTTGAGGTCCACGAGGGCCTTTTGGATAACGGGTTTCATCTTGCCGTTACGCTTCTCCATATTCATCATCATGGTGATAGGCACACCACCTGCGAGCCATTCAGCTGCGGGCTTGGTGAGGTTGCGCACGAGCGACATATAACCGGTCTTACCTGCCGCGATGAGGTGGCTGGCGTTGACGCCGATGGAGTAGCAATAGTCGGCATCGAAATTCGACGGGATAGCGCAACGTCCTTCATAACCGAAGAAATGGTTGAGCGCCGCGAACTTACCTTTGTACTCGCCGTTGGCTTTGAGGACCGCGAGACGTTTCTGCACCATCTCGATGAGCAGTTTCTCGGTCTCGATAAGACTAACCATCACGTTTCCGTGCGGGTCACGCTCGAGGGTGAGTTGGCGTGCGATACCCTTCGGCAGCGAGCGATAGAGATCGCAGGAAGCCGGGGTCAGTTTGGACTTGACATACTCGCGTTTTGCATCATCGCCGTCGAGGCCTGCGAACTCCTCGTTGTTAGCGAGCAAGTCGTTGAGCTCTTGAATCAGCACACGCATAGCCGGGATGAACTCGATGAGGCCTTCCGGAATGAGGATCGTACCGAAGTTAAGACCTGCGTTAGCGCGGGCTACGATGACCTTAACGATGTCCTCCACGATGTCATTGAGCGTCATTTTCTTAACCTCTACTTCCTCGGAGATAAGGCAGATGTTCGGTTGTGCTTCGAGTGCGCACTCGAGGGCGATATGACTTGCGCTACGACCCATGAGGCGGATGAAATGCCAGTATTTCTTCGCGGAGTTGGCATCACGCTGGATGTTACCGATGAGCTCGGAATACACCTTACAAGCGGTGTCGAAACCGAAGGAAGTCTCGATCATCTCGTTCTTGAGGTCGCCGTCGATGGTCTTCGGGCAACCGATGACCTGGATGCCGCATTGCTTCTGCAGATAGTACTCAGCGAGGACGCACGCGTTAGTGTTGGAGTCGTCACCGCCGATGATGACAACAGCTTTGATGCCCAGTTTCTGGCACACCTCGATACCGTTGTCGAACTGCCACGTCTCTTCGAGTTTTGTACGACCGGAACCGATGATGTCGAAGCCGCCGGTGTTACGATACTCGTCGATGATGTCGGCTGTGAGCTCTTGGTACTTGCCGTCGATCAGACCGCTCGGGCCTCCGAGGAAACCGTACAGTTTGTTGTTCGGGTTGAGTGCCTTGAGGCCATCGAACAGACCGGAGATGACGTTGTGACCGCCGGGAGCTTGACCGCCGGAGAGGATCACGCCTACGTTGAACGGCTCTGCGCAGGTGTTTTTGCCTTGCGCCGGCTCAAACGTGATTAACGGCAGACCGTAGGTGTTGGGGAAGAGTTTTTTGATCTCTTCTTGGTCAGCCACGGAGTGTGTTTTCTCGCCTTCTACGAGGCGTACTGCGCCCTGCAACGCTACCGGCATCTTCGGCTGATAGCTCTGGCGCGCAATCTGTAATGGAGATTTTTTCATAATGGTTAATAATTTTATATTTTAGATTTTATATTTTAGATTTATCATTTTCTATGAGCGCGAGCAGTTGCTCAACCGCTTCTTCCTGCGGGATATTCTTGAGTACGCATTCTTTGCCGCGGTAGAGGCTGATGCGGTCGCGTCCGGCGCCTACGTAGCCATAATCGGCATCCGCCATCTCGCCGGGACCGTTGACGATACAACCCATGACGGCGATCTTCAGACCGGTCAGGTGACCCGTTGCCTCTTTGACGCGATGAATGGTCTCCTCGAGGTTGAACATCGTTCGTCCGCAACCCGGGCAGGAGATATACTCCGTTTTATATATACGCACGCGTGCGGCTTGGAGGATGTCCTTGCTCAGGAAATTGAGTTTGTTCTCCGTGAAATTGGGGTTGACGAGCGTCAGTTCGGTAGCTTTGTACTCCCACAGCAGACGTCCGCATTCGGCAGCAGCCTGCAGGGCAAAGGTCTCCCAATCTTCCTCATAACTCGTGTAACGGATCTCTGCGCCGCCGCCGATATTATCCAGCACTTCGGCACTCACCGAACCATCGTAACGAATCGAGTCTTCGTCGGCGAAATAGTCCACCAGTTCTTGCGCTACCGGGATCTCGTTCTCGGGCGCTTCGCTCAGGCTGACGCGGATCGTATCTCCGATACCTTCGGCTAACAACGCACCTATACCTACCGCCGATTTGATACGTCCGTCCTCACCTTCGCCGGCTTCGGTCACGCCGAGGTGGAGCGGGAAAGCCATGTGCTCTTTGTTCATCGTCTTGACGAGCAGGCGCACGGTATCGACCATGACGCGCGTGTTGGACGCTTTGACGGAGATGACGATATCGTTGAACTCGTTGTCCACAGCGATGCGTAGGAACTCCATCACGGACTCGACCATACCTTGCGGCGTGTCGCCGTATTTATCGAGCATCCGTTCGCTCAACGAACCATGGTTGACGCCGATACGGATCGCCGTGTCATGTTTGCGACAGATATCGAGCAGGTGCACAAAGCGTTCCTCGAGCTTCGACGCATCCTTGCTGTAGTTACCCGGGTTGATACGCACGGCTTCCACTACTTTCGCTGCCGCATCGGCCACATCGGCCTGAAAATGCACATCTGCCACGAGCGGCACAGCGGTGAGCACCTGTGCGTGAATCTCTTTGAGCGACTCCACTTCGCGCAGACCTTGCGTGGTGAAACGCAACAACTCCGCACCCGCCTCGATACACCTGCGCGCTTGTTCAACAGACGCGTCAATATCGTTGGTCGAAGTGTTCGCCATCGTCTGGACACGAATAGGGTAGTCGGAACCCAAAAAGATGTTTCCAACTTGAACTGCAGAGGTCTTTCGACGGTTGTAATCTAACTTTATTTCCATATATTAATAGTTAAAAGCAGTACCTTCGGACTCCGCCTTGCATAGCAATTCCCCCGAAGCTACGTTCGCACTTTTGTGCAAACAGCAACTATTTTTTGCCAAAAAACTCATTTTATGCGAGCATAATTCATTTTTTTTGCAAAAATATTTGCATATTTCAAAAATTTGTAGTACCTTTGCACCCGCTTTTGAAAAAAGGCCGGGAATCAGTAGCTCAGCAGGTAGAGCACATCCCTTTTAAGGATGGGGTCCTGGGTTCGAGCCCCAGCTGGTTCACAGAGCAGCCAATCGGCTGCTCTTTTTATGCCTATACCACGATATTGACGATGCGTCCGGGTACTACGATGACGCGCTTGGGTTGTCCTCCGTTGAGGTACTTAGCGGTCTCTTCGGACGCCATCACCAGTTTCTCCACTTCTTCCTTCGGCGTGTCCTTCGGGCACTCGAGCGTGAACCTCACTTTGCCGTTGAACTGCACGGGATACTTCTGCGTGTTCTCCACGAGGTACGCTTCGTTGCATTCGGGCCATGCTTCGTTCACAACGAACGATTCGTTGCCGCAACGATGCCACATCTCTTCCGCGATGTGCGGAGCGTACGGCGCCAGCAGCACAGCAATCGTCTCAAGGATCGCACGTTTGTTGCACTTGAGTGCCGACAACTCGTTCTGCGCAATCATAAACGCCGGGATGGACGTGTTGAACGAGAAGTTCTCGATGTCCCACGTGATTTTCTTAATCAGTTTATGCAAGCTGCGCAGTTCTTCTGCCGTCGGTTCGGTTTCTTCGATATTCTCGTACATGTTCCACAGACGACGCAGGAAACGATGCACGCCGTCGATGCCGTTGGTGTCCCAGGGTTTGGACATCTCCAACGGTCCGAGGAACATCTCGTACAGACGCAGCGTGTCCGCGCCGAACTTGGCAATCACATCGTCCGGGTTGACGACGTTGAACATCGACTTACTCATTTTCTCCACCGCCCATCCGCAGATGTACTGCTTCGGTCCGGCGAGGTAACCCGTCAACTCAGACGATGTGCCATCCGCGAAGACGAACTCGGCGTTCTTGAACTCCGGCATCCAGTTACGGAACGCATGGATATCCAGCACGTCGTTCTCCACGATATTCACGTTTACGTGAATCGGTTGCACTTTGTCCTTGTATTCGGGGTTCTCAATGAGGTTATAACTGATATACAGATTGCCCGTTGCCCCTTCGCCGATGTAACGGTAAACGAAGTTCGAACGGCCTTGGATCATGCCTTGGTTGATCAGTTTCTTGAAGGGTTCATCCTCGCACACATAACCGAGATCGTAGAGGAACTTATTCCAGAAACGCGAGTAGATAAGGTGTCCCGTTGCGTGCTCGGAACCGCCGAGATAGAGGTCCACCTGCCGCCAATAAGCGTTCACGTCCTTATCGACCAGCGCTTGGTCATTGTGCGGATCCATATAACGGAGATAGTATGCCGAACTGCCCGCAAAACCCGGCATCGTGCAGAGTTCCAAGGGATTGCCTTCGTACTCCCAATTTTCTGCGTTTCCCAACGGCGGACGACCATCTGCGGTTGGCTTGAAGTCTTTGACTTCCGGCAATTCCAACGGCAATTTGTTTTCCGGCAAGGTATAGGGCATGCCGTCCTTGTAATAGACAGGGAAGGGTTCGCCCCAGTAACGCTGGCGGCTGAAGATAGCGTCGCGCAGACGGTAATTGACTTTCACGCGGCCGATACCGGTGTTCGTGATATATTCCTTCATCGCCTGAATCGCCTCCTTCACTTCGAGACCGTTCAGGAAACCGGAGTTGATCATCTTGCCTTCCTTCGCGTCGAACGACTCTTCGCTCACGTCCGCACCTTCAATCAGCGGAATGATCGGCAGGTTGAAATGTTTGGCGAACGCGTAGTCGCGACTGTCGTGTGCCGGTACTGCCATGATAGCGCCTGTGCCGTAACCCGCGAGCACGTAATCGGAGATATAAATCGGGATCTCGCCTTGCGTCAACGGATTGATGGCATAACTGCCTGTGAACACACCTGTTACGCAACGATCGGCAATACGCTCCCGCTCCGTGCGGTTCTTGCAGCGCTTGAGATACGCTTCCACTTCCTCGCGTTGCTCATCGGTCACGACGCGTTGTACGTACTCGCTCTCCGGCGCCAACACCATAAATGTCACGCCGAAGATTGTGTCCGCACGCGTGGTAAAAATAGTGAACGGCTCGTCCTGCCCTTTGATGGCGAATTGCATCTCGGCACCTTCCGAACGACCGATCCAGTTACGTTGCGTCTCCTTCAGGCTCTCCGTCCAATCGATACGGTCGAGACCCTCCAACAGACGACCGGCGTACGCGCTCACGCGCAGACACCACTGGCGCATCACACGTTGCTCCACCGGATAACCGCCGCGTACCGACAGCCCTTCGCTCACCTCATCATTGGCGAGCACGGTGCCTAACTTCGGACACCAGTTCACTTTGGTGTCCGCGAGATAAGCGATGCGGTAGTTCATCAACCGCTCCTGCTGCTCTTTCTCGCTCAGCGTCAACCACTTAGGGTCGTTCGCCTCGAACTCGGCAATCAGTTTGCTGATAGGCTGTGCCTTCTGCGTCTTGGGATCGAAATAGCTGTTGAACATCTGCACGAAGGCCCACTGTGTCCATTTATAGAACGCCGGGTCGCACGTGCGGATCTCACGCTTCCAATCGTAGCAGAAACCGATTTTCTTAAGCTGACTCACATAACGGTCGATGTTCTCAAAGGTCGTTTTCTCCGGGTGCTGACCGGTCTGAATGGCATATTGCTCTGCCGGCAGACCATAAGAGTCGAAACCCATGGGGTGGAGCACATTGAAACCTTTGAGACGTTTGTAACGCGAGTAAATATCACTCGCAATATACCCTAACGGGTGACCGACGTGCAAGCCGGCACCCGAAGGGTAGGGGAACATGTCGAGCACGTAGTAGTGCGGCTTGTCGGACTCGTTAGGCACCGTATAGACGCCCTCTTTCTCCCATGCCGCTTGCCACTTGCTCTCTATGTCAGAAAAATTGTAATCCATCAATGAATGTTGAATGTTTAATGTTTAATGTTTAGAGAAGTTTCTTAACTTGCTCGTAAACGTTCTGTGCCGTGAAGCCGAGTTTCTCGTCGAGGACTTTGTAAGGAGCGGAGAAACCGAAGCTCTCGAGTCCCCAGACAGCGCCATTCTCACCAACGAGTCCTTCGAGCGTGCAAGGCAGACCTGCGGTCATACCGAAACGCTTGATACCCTTCGGCAGCACTTTGTCCTGATATTTCTTGTCCTGCTCGCGGAAACGACCTTCACTCGGTACGCTGACGATCTGCAGACGAACACCCTCTTTGCGCAGCAACTCAGCGCCGGCCAACAATGTGCTAACCTCGCTACCCGAAGCCAACAGCACGATCTGCGGGTTCTCGTCTTTCGAAACGATATACGCACCTTTGCGGAATCCTTCGAGGTTCACGTTGGGCACCGGAGCGATGTCCTGACGGCTCAGAATGAGCGCAGTCGGCGTTGCCGTGTTCTCCAATGCTGCACGCCAAGCCAGCGTGGTCTCTTCCGCATCAGCCGGACGGAGTACCAGCATACTCGGTTTGCCGTGGTGGTTGTGCAGTTTCTCCATCAAACGGATCTGTGCCTCCTGCTCAACAGGCTCGTGCGTCGGACCGTCTTCGCCTACGCGGAACGCGTCGTGACTCCAGATGAAGATCACCGGTAACTCCATGAGAGCAGCCAAACGAACCGCCGGTTTCATATAATCGCTGAATACAAAGAACGTACCGCAAGCCGGGATGATACCGCCGTGCAGGCTCATACCGATACATAAGCAAGCCATCGTGAGCTCAGCCACACCGGCCTGCAAGAACTGACCGCTGAAATCGCCTTTCTTCAGCGCGTGGGTCTTCTTCAGGAAACCGTCGGTCTTGTCGGAGTTAGACAAGTCTGCCGAAGCTACGATCATGTTGCCTACGTTCTCAGCCAGAAAACTCAGCACTTTGCCGCTTGCGTTACGCGTAGCGTCGCCGGCTTTCTGCTCAATCAGACTCCAATCGACGCAAGGCGTCTCGCCGCTCATGAACGCCTCATACTCCTTCGCTGCAACCGGATTCTCCTGTGCCCACTTATGGTAAGCCTCGTATTTCTTGTTCGCCAACTCGCGCAACTCGATTGCGCGGTCTTCGTACAGTTTCTGTACCTCCGGGAAGATAACGAACGGGTTCGTCGGATCGCCGCCGAGGTTCTCAATCGTCTTCTCAAACGAAGCACCGGCCTTGCTCAACGGAGTACCGTGGGTCGAGCATTTGCCTTCCCAACTTGCACCTTCTGCCGTTACGCAACCCTTACCCATCGTCGTGTGACCGATGATGAGCGACGGCTCGCCTTTGTGTGCTTTCGCTTTGATGATCGCCTCGCGAATAGCGTCCGGATCATTACCAGGCACCTCTTGTACGAACCAGCCCCAAGCTTTGTATTTCGACGCTACGTCTTCGCTCGTTACCTCGCCGCACTCGGTGGACAACTGGATCGTGTTGCTGTCATAGAACATAACGAGGTTATCCAAACCCAGGTGACCTGCGATACGACCTGCACCTTGCGAGATCTCTTCCTGCACACCACCGTCGGAGATGAACGCATAGATCGTCGGGTTGTGGATAGCGCCGAAACGCTGGTTAAACCACTTAGCCGCAATCGCTGCACCTACGGCGAACGTGTGACCTTGACCCAACGGACCGCTGGTGTTCTCAATCATTCGCTCGATCTCACGCTCCGGGTGACCCGGCGTTACCGAACCCCATTGACGAAGGTTCTGCAGGTCGTCCAACGTGAACTTACCTGCCAGGCACAATTGGCTATACAGCATCGGAGCCATGTGACCCGGATCCAAGAAGAAACGGTCGCGTGCTTCCCAACCCGGGTTCTCCGGATCGTACTCCAAAAACTCGCTAAAGAGGACGTTGATAAAGTCCGCACCTCCCATAGCTCCGCCCGGGTGACCACTCTTTGCTTTCTCTACTGCTGCGGCAGCCAGGATACGAATGTTATCCGCTGCACGATTCATAAGTTGTGTCTTGTTCATGATAAATAATGTTTTTTTGTTTATTATTGATTGTTTTTTAATTGTCGTAATGTCGTTATGTCGTCGTTAAAACCGCCATCCCAAATGATAGCTCACGCCCCAACCGATGGTATCCCGGAAGCCGTAACCCGGGATGTACAGCGTCTGACCTTTGCGGGTGAAAAGGCACTTGAATCGTCCCATCCAGCCCATATAAAAAGCCGTCTTGCCTACCTCGCAGATCTCCACCTGGCAACCCGCTACGATCTCTCCCCAGCAATCACCCGTCACGCCGTGAAGCGTTTCGCCGGAAGCGCTATTCTTCTGATCCGAACCTTGTGCTGCGGCGCCGAGACGAACACCTATCAGCATCGCGTGCGGACTCTCCGGATGTTTCTTCAGCGGGTTGATGTCGCAGCCTGCGCGGAAGAACCCACCGTGACCCACGTACGTTATCGAATCGCCTTGACCCGTCTTACCGCCTGAGTAACCTAACTCGAGAGTAGGGTAGTACCGCTGCGCCAAACGCACGTTAACCGCCACCTCATAGTGCTGAATCAGCCAACTGCTGATCGCCGGCACTACAATCGGACTCGCGATATCCAACTTAACCGTCGTCCCGTTGTATATCTGCTTCTTCGGCTTGCGAGGCTTGGCACTCGGCGCGGCAACTGTGTCCGTGCTTACCGCTGTCGTGTCCACATTCGCCACCAGCACCGTGTCCTGCGCGTACACCGCGACGCTCAGCAGCAGACAGAGTACTATGTTACATAAGACTCTTCGCTTCATTCTTCAACGCGTCCATAGCTTTGTCTGTCGGCGTCAATCCGTTGCTCGCATAAGCTGAAAGCAAGGTCGTCGCATACACCTGCGCGTTCGCATTCTTCGGCAACTGACCCGCTATCGAAATGATGAACGAGGCCATCTGGTCACGCGCGTTAATCAGCAGATCCCATACTTCCTCACTCACATAAACCTGCTGACTCTGGTTGTGGTCGAACTCCGCACGAATGGTCTGTAACAAATACTGCTGCACTTGCCCAATCGACCATGTACTCAAGGCCTGCGGGTCATTCTTGCGCAACTCCATGATCATGTGCTCCGGCTTCGTGCGTTCCAATAATAGCGCCAGGCGTTCGTACGCGCGCAGGCGTATAGGAGAAATAGTCTTCTGGCTATCCCGTTTCAACTCCCACTGACGCTTCTTCTCCTCGTTACGAAACTGCGACCACTGGATGAACCAGAAGCCGAAAATCACTACCGCTACCGCCAGTATGACCAATAATATCTCTGTCGTTCCCATAACCTCTTACCTATTAACTATTACCTATTACCTATTCACTTTTACCTCCTGTCCTTGGACAGAGTATACCTTCTCGCCTCGCAGAATATAAATCTGCCCGTCTATTACCAAAAATGTCTTTTTCATGTGAATCTTTTCAAAATCGCTGCAAAATTAGTAAAAAATAATGACATACACAAGAGTGTATGCCATTTTTCTTCGATTTTTTTGTATTTTTACTATTTCACCTCTTGACCTGTGAGGGTGTAGGTTTTCTCACCGCGGAGGATGAGGACTTGGTTGTCACGGAGGATCTTTTGCGATTTAGTCGCGGCGTTGATGTCGTCGATGCCGGTTGGTGCATCGCCTTCGGTTGTAAAGGAAACTATTTTTGTATCAAGTGTGTTACCTTCACTATCTTTTGCAGTAATGATTACGTCATAGGATGTACCTTCGGTTAAACCGATAATAGTAAATGCGAAACCCGTTTCTTGCTTTTTTTGCGGCGCCCCATCTCGAGAAGGTGCAGCAAATATAATAGATTGTAGTTGGCCTTGCGCGTTGAAGACAAGCGTGCAAAGCACATTTCCTTTTTTATCTCGGATAACGAGTTCGTACGTATATGCTCCAGCAACAATTGGCCATGTTACTGCTACTGTAGTTTCCGTTGGCTCTGCTTTTAAGGTATTTGTTTCTGCGTCCTCTGCTACAATCGGCAAGATAGTAGTAAAGTCCTTCCACTGCTTCGCAGATTTATAAGTATTGATGCTCTCTACAGGGACATAAAGTGGAATTTTTGAACAATCGTTCTTATCGAACACATCATTACCCAATGAAGGAGGAATTGTTGCCTGACATATAATTGCTTTGAGGTTTTTGCAAGATCCAAAAGCACTCTGTCCAATGCTTGTGACGCTATTGGGAATGGTCACAGAGGTCAAACCGGTGCAATAAGAGAAAGCAACATTTCCAATGCTTGTGACGCTATTAGGGATTTCAATAGAAGTTAATCCGGTGCACTCACCGAAAGCATAATTTCCAATGCTTGTGACGCTATTGGGAATAGTGATAGATGTCAAACCGGTGCAGTAATGGAAAGCAGACTCTCCAATGCTTGTGACGCTATTTGGAATCGTCACAGAGGTCAATTTGCTGCAACCCTTGAAAGCATCATATCCAATACTTGTGACGCTATTGGGAATCTCAATAGAAGTCAAACTGGTGCATCCACTGAAAGCAGAACCTCCAATGCTTGTGACGCTATTGGGAATAGTAACAGAAGTCAAACCTTTGCAGTTAGAGAAAGCATATTGTCCTATGCTTGTGACGCTATTGGGAATAGTAACAGAAGTCAAACCTTTGCAGTCATAGAAAGCATATTGTCCTATGCTTGTGACGCTGGTAGGGATTTCAATAGAAGTTAACCCGGTGCATTCAGAAAAAGCAAGATTTCCAATGCTTGTGACGCTATTGGGAATAGTAGTATTCATACAGCCCGAAATAAGCGTATTTGAAGAAGTCTCTATTATAGCATTACAATTATTACGGCTGTCATATGTTGTATTATCACTTGCAACATTGATTGATGTCAGACCTTCGCAGCCAAAGAAAGCACCATCTCCAATGCTTGTGACGCTATTGGGAATAGTGATAGAAGTCAAACCCTCGCAGCCATAGAAAGCATCATATCCAATGCTTGTGACGCTATTGGGAATAGTGATAGAAGTCAAACCGCGGCAATTATAGAAAGCAGACTCTCCAATGCTTGCGACGCCACTACCAATTGTCACCGATGTCAAGACCTTGCAGCCATAGAAAGCACATTCTCCTATGCTTGTAACACCATTACCAATTGTCACCGATGTCAAACCATCGCAGCCATAGAAAGCATACTCTCCAATGCTTGCGACGCTATTTGGAATAGTAACAGAGGTTAAATTGTCACAACCAAAAAAAGCATAATCTCCAATGCTTGTGACACCACTAGAAATTTTCACGGATTTTATGGCTTCATTATAATAAGGATACCACGGAACATCATCCGCCGAACCAAAACTTGTCATTGGCCCCGTTCCGGAGATAGTAAGCAATCCTGAGGATTTATTTAAAGACCAGGTTAGATTGGCTCCGCAAGTGCCGCTTTCTGCAAACATTGTTCCTATGCTTGCCACAAGCGCAAGGAAAAGTGTAAAAATTTTTGTTTTCATAATTCTCTGCACTTTGTTCGTGTCGTGCGCAACTTTTAAATGGATTAGTAGCGTTTTTATTGAATTGCTCGATATTCATTATATATAGGATTACCGCATTGCCTCTTTTCAATTATTTGCTTCCCTCCTGGAGAATTAAGGATGGATTCTAAATAATAGTACACACTTTTTTGAGATCGATTAATTTGGTTAGAAATATCCTCTATTGAAAACCAGTTATTTAGATGGACGGGATCACTAAGGAATGCATAGATGTTTCTTCTTTCTGAATAATTGGGTCGCATATAAATATGGATAAAAAATTGCTTCTCACTATCGTTTGTAAATGTCCTTTTTCCCCAAGAATCGTGCGTTTGGTGCTTTGATACGACAAACTTCTTTTATGATATCCTGTTCAGAAAGCACCTGTTTGGCATCAGCAAGGATGCAAACTTGAATGGAATATTCCCTTCGTACATTATTGGAGTCAAACTCTTCAAAAAACAATTCAATAATCCTAATTACATTGGTTGGGATACATTCACCCTGTTTGCAACATTCTGTAAGATAGTTTATGTCATTCTTCGAGTTCGCATTCATAGTACTCCACATATAATTTTACCCTAATCCGTGTCGGGCGCAACTTTTAAACATAAACGTATTTATAAGGATGCTGAGATTTGTCTACGCGTACATTCCATCCATAACAAGAAGACCAGTTCTTAATAGTAGAGGCTATCTGTTGAGACGAAAATGACGTACCATATAGATTATTCACATTATTAGCTATTTGTTTAGCAGTGAAGCCGTTGTTCCCATTTTGCTTCAAAAAATTATATATGTAGACTTCTCGCATTGCGATTGCTAACTTTTATTCTTGGATATAATACAACAAAAGCGTGAACATTATTCACGCTCATTCTCTAAACAGAGGTTCCGGAAAGACCCTACACACGAAAATAAACAATAACGTCCACGCTGATATGTATGACACGTGCAGCTTCGGCACGATTAAATACATACCTATGGACGTTTATCGTACGTCCTTGCTTCGGGTGTGTGAAATTTTCCGGATTTCTGTTTACCAAAACAAGCGTCAATAAACGCCTTTATTATGTCATGCAATGCTCATTTTGGGGCGATTTTAGCAGGACACTTCCCACCCACAATCCCCAGCGTGAGTCATTACGGCTGCAAAGGTACTACAAAAAAATGACACATGCAAATTTTTGTGCCATTTTTTGCGTTTTTTTGGCATATGCGCCTCTATTCTCGTTTCTTCCTGTTCTTTATTGAGTCAATATCAACTCATTGTAGATATCTTATCGATCCATTGTCGAGACCTTATCGAGCCGTTATCGAGTCATCATCGAACCAATCCCGTAGGATAACCATACCATAACCATAGGATAACCATAGGATAAAGCCAAAACCCCGTAATTTTTGTGCTTTATACTATATATATACTATGTATATATATACTTTTGCCCTTATTCCTTGTGATTTTACAAATCGCCAGACCAGCCGTGACCGAGATCCCAATGCTCATCGTAACGGAACTCGAAATACGGCAGGGCGAAGTATTTCTCTATCAATTCAGTCAGCTCAGGCTCAATATCCTTTGCCCACTGACCGACAAACACAATAAACTTATCTATATTCCACGCAACGCGCCCACGCGGCACTTGCGTGTAGTCGCCGGAGAACTTCGTCGGCTCATGGTTCGCTAAGGCACGGAAGTACTGCTTCTGCCAAATCTGGCGATGCAAAGTCTGGTAGTTAATAAACGGCAAACCTTTTTCTGCGGCCTCCTCTACCATCTTCGGCGTCAGTTCTTTCTTGTAAACCCCGAAGAAATCGTGCGCCTCCTGATCGTACCAGAATATTCCGACAGACGGCATAGGCTCATCGAAAGACTTCATGTCCGCCATGATTTTCTCTTTTTCGCTATGGGATAAAGTTGTCATAATTGTATTATAAAACCTTTGCGGCTGCAAAATTACAACAAAAAAATGACATACGCAAGCGCGCACGCCATTTTTTCTTCATTTTTTAGCACAAACTATCGGATCATGTCGTCGCCGAAGAATGGCTGTAGCGCTTTCGGGATGCGGATACCTTCTTCGCATTGGTTGTTCTCCAGCAACGCAGCCACAATACGCGGCAGAGCAAGAGCCGAACCGTTCAGCGTGTGGCAGAGCACCACTTTCTTGTCCTCTGCACGGCGATAACGGCATTTCAGACGATTCGCCTGATACGTGTCGAAATTACTCGTACTGGACACTTCGAGCCAACGATGTTGTGCCTCGCTGTACACCTCAAAATCATAGCACAGCGCAGCTGTGAAACTCATGTCGCCTCCGCTCAGACGCAGGACGCGATAGGGCAGTTCCAACTTCTGCAACAGACCCTCAACATGCTCCAGCATCTCCTTATGACTTGCGTCGGAATGTTCCGGCGTATCGATCCGTACAATCTCAATCTTCGAGAACTCGTGCAAACGGTTCAGACCGCGCACATCCTTGCCGTAACTGCCTGCCTCACGGCGGAAACACTCAGTGTAAGCGCAGTTCTTAATCGGCAACTGAGCCTCATCCAGAATAACATCGCGATAGATATTCGTAACCGGCACCTCAGCCGTCGGAATCAGATACAGATCGTCCACCTCGCAGTGGTACATCTGACCCTCTTTGTCCGGCAACTGACCTGTTCCGTAACCCGATGCGGCATTCACCACCGTAGGCGGCATGATCTCCGTGTAACCGGCCTTATTCGCTTCCGCAAGGAAGAAATTGATGAGTGCACGCTGTAACCGCGCACCTTGACCGATATAAACGGGGAATCCTGCACCCGAGATCTTGACGCCTAAGTCAAAATCAATCAGGTTGTATTTCTTCGCTAACTCCCAATGCGGAAGCTTAGCTTCGTCGTTCTTCACATCGCCAACCCAAGTGCCGACAGTGTCACCGCCGTGGTGAGCCACATTGCTCTTCACAACGATATTATCTTCTGCCGCTGCACCTTCCGGCACAATGTCGTAAGGCACATTCGGGATGGTCAACAATAGCTTCGTCTGCGCCTCTTCAGCCTCACTCATCTTCGCGTCAAACTCCGCGATCTGCGCTTTTAGTGCACCTGTCTGAGCCTTAGCAGCCTCCGCCTCTTCGCGCTTGCCTTGCGCCATGAGTGCGCCGATCGACTTGCTGATCTGATTCATCTGCGCAGCAGCAGCATCTTTCATCTGCTGTGCACTCTTGCGCTCTCCATCCAGACGAAGCACTTCGTCAATAGCTTGTTCAGCCTGAGCGAAGTGCTTCTTTTGTAAACCGGCAATTACTTTTGCTCGGTCGTCGTAAATCTGTTTTAATGTTAACATACTTACGCCTGAGCTACCGGTTGGATGGAAACGTACGATTTGTTGTCGCGTTTCTTGCGGAATACTACGATTCCGTCGGTCAGCGCATACAACGTGTGGTCGCTACCGATACCCATGTTTTCACCCGGGTTGTGAACCGTACCACGTTGACGTACGATGATGTTACCTGCCTTTGCGAATTGACCACCAAAGATCTTCACGCCAAGACGTTTGCTTTCTGATTCACGGCCGTTCTTGGAACTACCGACACCTTTCTTGTGAGCCATACTGGTTGTCCTTTCTTTTTAAGCAATAACAATTTCTTTAACTACGACGTTCGTCAAGTCCTGACGATGTCCATTCAGCTTGCGGAATCCTTTGCGACGTTTCTTGTGAAATACAAGAATCTTCTCGCCGCGGCACTCGTTGTCGAGCACTTCGCAAACCACTTTAGCGCCCTTAACATAAGGAGCACCTACTTTTACTTTGCCCTCATTGTCGAGGAGCAGCACGTTCTCAAACTCGACCGTTGCACCTTTCTCAAGGTCAGCGATGCGGTTGATGAACAGTTTCTTGCCAGCTTCTACTCTAAACTGCTGGCCTTTCATTTCTACAATTGCGTACATTGACGATTGTTTTAATGTGTTCGGGCGGTGCGGCGAGCGCTATCCAAGCGCTACTTTTACGAGCCTTTCCGTATAATAATTCAGCCTTTTCATGCAAAAAAGCCTGCAAAAGTACTGCTTTTTTTTTATATACGCAAATTTTTCTGCATTTTTTTCTCATTTTAGGCAAAAATAACACTCCTTTTGCCGCTAACCTTTCCACTTTCGGCTTTTTTTTGTACCTTTGCACTCGCAAACAATTGATAAATCAATTATACATAATATCATGAAAATCTACAAAGCGAACATCTTGTTCACCCCCACGCCCGAGGCCTTCAAAATGCTCGAGCACGGTTATGTCGTTGTCGGCGACGACGGGAATGTGATCGACACCTATCAGGCTTTGCCTGAACAGTACAAAAACGAACCTGTCATCGATTTCGGAGACCAACTCCTCATGCCGGCGATGAACGACCTCCATGTGCATGCTCCGCAGTACCGCAACCTCGGTATAGCCATGGACTTGGAACTCCTTCCCTGGCTCAACGCGTACACTTTCCCTGAGGAATCCAAATACAAAGACCCCAAATATGCGGAGCGGATGTACCGCCGTTTCGTGCGCGACCTGTGGAAATTAGGTACTATGCGCGCAGCCATCTTCGCAACCATTCACCCCGAAGCGTCCTGCCTCTTGGCGGACTTGCTGAATGAAGCCGGACTCGGTGGTATGGTAGGCCTCGTCGGCATGGATCGTAATGGACCTGACACCCTCTCCAATACTGTTGAAGAGGCGGTAGAAGGTACCAAACGGGTCATGGAGCATACACGCAACATGCCGCTTGTTTCCGCTATCGTCACACCGCGATTTGTGCCTTCCTGTACACCCGAGATGATGACCGCACTCGGCCAACTCGCGAACGAATATCATCTGCCTGTACAATCGCACCTCTCCGAGAACCCCTCAGAGATAGCGTGGGTTAAGGAACTTGAGCCCGAATCAACCTGTTATGGCGACGCTTATCTGCGTTACGGCATGTTCGGTCAGACACCTACACTCATGGCGCATTGCTGTTATACGGACGGCGAAGAATTTGAACTTATGCGCCGTAATCACGTCTATGCCGTTCATTGTCCTACATCCAACTGCAACCTCGGTTCAGGCATCGCTCCGATTCGTCGTTTCCTCAATGCCGGCATTCCTGTAGCGCTCGGTTCGGACGTTTCCGGAGGTAGCGGTTTCTCTATCTTCCGCGTCATCCATTATGCCCTGCAGATGTCCAAATTGCAATGGCGTAATACCGACCAGAAAGAGAACTTCCTCTCCCTCAGCGAAGTGTTCTGGCTCGCTACCAAATCCGGCGGTGCGTTCTTTGGCAAAGTGGGCTCGTTCGAACCCGGTTATGCCTTTGATGCACTCGTGGTGGACGACTCTGACCTCAATTTCGACAACTACACCATTCAGCATCGTCTGGAGCGCTACATCTACCTCGGCGACGACCGTCATCTGACCCATCGTTTCTGCCAAGGCAAAGAAATCCCCGCTCCCAAAATAATCTAAGGGAATCGTCAATCGTAAATCGTCAATCGTAAATTGAAAATCGTAGATTTTCCATTCGGGCTTTCCCTGGCTGAATACTTAGCCATCGAACAAGACTTAGTGAAAAGCGTCCAAGAACCGACGCTTTTCACATGGATAGTCTCGCCTACCGTCATCTATGGTCGGCATCAATCGGCAGAGATCGAGGTGAATGAAACCTATTGCCGCGAACATCACATCGCTGTCGTCCAACGCAAGAGTGGGGGAGGGTGTGTCTATGCCGATCCGGGCAATCTGATGATCTCGTTTGTCACACCTGACACGCATAGTGAACAGGTCTTCACGCACTTCCTTTCTCTTGTTGCTCAAGCCATTCAAGCGGTTGGTATTCAGGCGGTTACAACTGCGCATAATGACATTCTTGTCAATGATCGCAAAGTGTCCGGATGGGCATGTTTCACCTGTCCTACAGGCACTATCGTGCACGGCACAATGCTTTATGATGTCAACCTTGACGCACTTCAAAAAGCCATCACTCCTACCGCCGCCAAACTGGCTAAACATGCCGTCGCGTCCGTTCGACAACGTGTCATCAACCTGCGCGAATTACCAACTCCTTTCGCATCCATTCAAGACCTCCGCACGCACATCGAGACCTTCTTCCGCAACCTCGAATAACAAAAAAATGCTTAAAAACTTGCGTATGTGCGATTTTTGTTGTACCTTTGCACCCGCTTTTGAAAATCGCACATCGTAAATCGTCCAATCGTTAATTGCTTTATGGCATTAAAAGATAATATTCAAACACTATTGGCGCAGGTCAATGACCTCAAAGCCAACAACGCCGAGGAACTCGAAGCGCTGCGTATCAAGTACCTGAGTAAGAAAGGCGAGATCACCGCGCTCTTCAATGAGTTCCGCTCTGTTCCTAACGAAGAAAAACGTGAGTTGGGACAACTCCTCAACCATTTACGCCAGACCACCGAGTCCCGTATCAATGAATTGCGTGAGCAGTTTGAGCAAAAAACAGCCGAGGCAGATCGTCTTGACCTTACCCGTACACCGGATCCGATTGCTTTAGGTACCCGCCATCCGCTGTCGCTCGTGCGAGAAGAGATCGAAGATATCTTCTCCCGTATCGGTTTCACTATCGCGCAAGGACCTGAGGTAGAAGATGATAAGCACGTCTATGGCTTGCTCAACTTCGCTCCGGAGCACCCGGCACGCGATATGCAAGATACTTTCTTTGTGGAGAAAGAGATTGGCGTGCAGAAACCTACCGACGTGTTGCTCCGTTCGCATACTTCGTCCGTGCAGACACATGTCATGGCGAACCAAAAACCGCCGATTCGTGTCCTATGCCCGGGTCGCGTATATCGTAATGAAGCAATCTCCGCACGTGCGCACTGCTTCTTCCACCAGGTTGAAGGACTCTATATCGACAAGAACGTATCCTTTGCAGACCTGCGCGAAGCACTCCTCTATTTCTCCAAAGAGATGTTCGGGCCTGAGACGAAGATTCGCCTTCGCCCGTCCTATTTCCCATTCACCGAACCCAGTGCCGAGATGGACATCAGCTGTAATATCTGTGGCGGCAAAGGTTGCTCTTTCTGCAAAAACACCGGTTGGGTGGAGATCCTCGGTTGCGGTATGGTGGACCCCAACGTGCTCGAAGCTTGCGGTATAGACAGCAAAGAATATAGCGGTTACGCCTTCGGTATGGGTGTGGAACGTATTACCAACCTCAAATATCGCGTGAAGGACTTACGCCTCTTCTCGGAAAACGACGTGCGCTTCCTCCGCCAATTCGAGAGTTGCTAGCGTGCGTACGCGTGCACACGCACGCCCGTTCCTTATAATATATATAATTATATAAAGGCCCTTTTCGCAGCAAAAGGGCTTTTTTATGCCCAAAATAACGAAATACCCCATTTTGAACAAAAATAAAGAGTGCTGATTTTCAATAAGTTACAAAGAAAATGCAAAAAAAATGCAATAAAATTTGGTCATATCAAAAAAAAGCAGTACCTTTGCATCCGCTTTCGCTCAAAAAATGGGTAGCGCCCAAGAGCCTAAGCAATGATCTTTGAAAAGATGTCTATTCATAACAAGATTGTAGTACAAGAATATTTACGATCTCTTAATTGAGATTCGTGAGGTTCCCTAAGATTTCTACACTTGATAAATCGATTATTCTGAGCTATCTTATAATTTCTTTTTACAACGAAGAGTTTGATCCTGGCTCAGGATGAACGCTAGCGACAGGCCTAACACATGCAAGTCGAGGGGCAGCGCGGAAATAGTTTACTAATTCTGGCGGCGACCGGCGCACGGGTGCGTAACAGGTGTGCAATCT
>JAILMN010000029.1 GCA_024692565.1 Paludibacteraceae bacterium | reverse complement strand
GTCTTGAAATCTTCCTGCGCCATGATGTACGCCGCCGGATAGCCGATCAGCAGACAGATGGCGGTGTTGAATACCGCGATCATGACCGAATAGAGGAAGGTCTGAATAGCTTCGCTATGCGTAAAGAACTTCGCAAAATTGCGCATCGTGAAATGACCGTCTATATCCGTGAACGCATACACGCCGACCAGGATCAGCGGCAGCACCACAAACAGCACCATGAATGCCACATACGGCCACGCCCACGTCCTACGCGAAGAAAATATCTGTACGAGCTTACTCATTAAATCGTCAATATAAAACAATCGTCAATAAATCGTAAATCGTAAATCGTTAAATCGTCAATTTATCAATCCGAATATGCTTCGGATTGATAACGATACCGACTCTGTCGCCATCGTCCCATACATCGTTCGTATTGACATACAGGTCGTGACCCTCGTCCGTACGAATCGTCAGGTGATAGTGGTTACCCTTGTATAAGATAAAATGCACCTCGCCGCTCAACGTACCTTCTTCTTCGTAGTCCTGCAAATCGATGTCGCGGAATTTGACACGCACCTGCACCTGTTCACCCGGCTCAAATCCTTCCAACTGCTTCTCGTCCACCTCCCATTCGGCATCCAGGAACCACACCTTGCCATTCTTCAGCACTTCTCCTTCGAAATAATTGTAGATATAGTGCTCTTTCTTCATGATCTGAATATCCTCCGGACGAACCAACATGCCTACTTCCGTACCCGGTAAGTACTCATGATAGTCCTGAATCAAAAACTCATAACCGTCCGGCGTCAGCACGCGCATCTCGTAGTGTACACCCTTGAAAATACAACTCTGCACCTCACCGTACCACTTCGTGAACTTCCCTTTCGGCACACGGTCTTCCACGTCGTCATCTTCGTTAGCCACCACCTGACCGCGCTTCTCGTCTTCCTTGCGCCAAACATAGATATCTTCCGGCCTGATCACCACATCGACGGGGTTGTTCTCGCCGAAGCCCGTATCGATACAGTCGAACTCTTGTCCGCAGAACTCAACCCGCTTGTCGCGAATCATCGTTCCGCTTAATATATTGCTCTCGCCGATGAAATCTGCCACAAAGCAGTTCTGCGGCTCGTTGTATATATCCGTCGGAGTACCGATCTGCTGAATCTTACCTTCGCTCATCACCACCACGCGGTCACTCAGCGTCAACGCCTCTTCCTGATCGTGAGTCACGTAGATGAACGTAATACCGAGCTTCTCATGCAATTCCTTCAACTCGATCTGCATATCGTGGCGCATCTTCAGATCCAACGCACTCAGCGGCTCGTCCAACAGCAGCACTTCCGGCTTGTTCACGATTGCACGAGCTATAGCCACACGCTGTTGCTGACCTCCGCTCAACGTATCCACCTTACGCTCCTCGTAACCCGTCAAGTTCGCCATCTTCAACGCCTGACGCACTTTCTTCTTGATCACCTCCGGATCTTCCTTCTTCAATTTCAAACCGAAAGCTACGTTGTTGAATACATTCAGATGCGGAAACAACGCATACTTCTGGAATACCGTATTCACCGGACGTTTGTACGGCGGAGTCTTGGTCACATCATCCCCCTTCAGGAGAATATCACCCGAACTCGCTACTTGAAAACCCGCAATACAACGCAACAGCGTCGTCTTACCGCAGCCCGAAGGACCTAAGATCGTGACGAACTCGCCTTTCTTCACCTGAAGGCTTACGTCATTCAATGCAAATTTACCATCCTCGAATTGCTTCGATACATGGTTCACTTCAATGATATAATCTGTTTCTGACATTCAACGGTTTAACAATTTAACCCTTTAACCATTTAACTTTTTAACGCGTGCGCAGTACGCTTATGCGCACATTCACGCAAATTACGCCGCAAAAGTACTGCTTTTTTTTGACATACACAAATTTTTATGCAATTTATTTGCATATATCGCAATCGCACCACCTTATATATACTATGTATATATCCCGTGATTTTGAAAAAATAAATGCTCAAAAATTTGCGTATGTGCGATTTTTGTAGTAATTTTGCAGCCGATTTCGGCAAATGAACCAAATCGTAAATTGTAAATCGTTAAATCGTAAATAATTTTTATGCTACGAGAAATCCTTGCTATCACCGGTAAACCGGGCTTGTACAAATTAGTTAGCCGAGGCAATAATATGCTGATCGTGGAGTCGCTTGTGGACGGCAAACGTATGCCGACTTATGCCCGCGACAAGATCGTTGCGCTCAGTGACGTATCGATGTTCACCGACGCGGAC
The DNA here is from genome assembly GCA_024692565.1 of Paludibacteraceae bacterium. GTDB lineage: Bacteria > Bacteroidota > Bacteroidia > Bacteroidales > Paludibacteraceae > Colicola. Next base: position 131,158 of record JAILMN010000029.1, on the reverse strand, counting down.
GACATCTCCCTAAGCCAGGTGCTCACCAATGCCGGTAAGAAAGAAGGACTCAAACCGGTAGCCATGGATCCGAAGAAAGCCTCCAATGCCGAACTGCAGGCTTGGTTCGATGCCGTACTGCCCAACTGGGATCGCGACCGCGTTTACCCCTCTGACATTCGCAAACTCATACAATGGTATAATATCCTCATCAATGCCGGCATCACAGACTTCAGCATCGAAGAGCCGGAAGAAGAGGAAAAAGCATAAGTGCTCTTACGAGCCATTATCAATAGCATAGAATCTGTAGCGCCACGGAGTGCCCAAGAAGAATGGGATAACTCGGGAATGCAGATAGGTGACACAGGACAAGACATCAGCGCTGTCCTCTTGACCACAGACGTTACGCCGGAGGTGGTCGGTGAAGCTGTTATGCGGCATTGCCAACTCATCGTCTCCCATCACCCGTTGCTCTTCCACGGACTCAAACAAGTATGCGGACAGACGCCGCAAGCACGTATTGTAGAGATGGCTATCAAGCATGACATCGCTATCTATTCGGCGCACACCAATTTGGACAGCGTGCCCGAAGGTATCAATACCCGCCTTGCAGAGAAGCTCGGATTGACGGAAATACGTCCGCTTGCGGAGAACGGATTAGGCGCCATCGGCAAACTTCCGAAACCTGCAAATTATGCCGCATTCATCGAACAAATTCATGAAACATTAGATTGCACATACATCCGTTTCACCCGCCCTGCCAACGATACAATTCAGACAGTAGCACTATGCGGAGGTAGCGGTGCCGAATTCATCGATTTAGCCATCGAGCAAGGGGCAGATGCGTACCTCACCGCCGATTGCAAATATCATGAATTCCAAGATGCTGACGGTCGTATCGGACTGATTGATATCGACCATTGGATCTCCGAGCGCCATGCACGCGAGATTTTCCGCGACATCCTCGCCCCCACGGGTGTACAATGCTTCATCAGTGAAAAAGACAAAACACCTGTTCAAATCGTCAAATCGTAAAATTTATATACTATGGCAAGAGAAAAAGAACTGACCATCGAGGACAAACTGAAAATCCTCTATGAATTACAACAAGTAGATTCGAAAATCGATTCGTTGCGTACCCTGGCTGGCGAACTGCCGCAGGAAGTGAAAGATATGGCCGACGAGGTAGAAGGTCTTAAAACCCGTCTGGTGAATATCGAGAATGAAATCAAAGAGTGCGAAACGCAGATCTCCGATCACCGCGTACGTACGGAGAATGCGAATGCATCTATCTCGCGTTACAAAGAGCAGCAGAACAGCGTGCGTAACAACCGCGAGTTCGACAACCTCAACAAGGAAATCGAATATCAGGAGTTGGAGATTGAAGCTTCGCAGCGTAAGATCAAACATTTCACCGCTGAACTTGAGGCTCGTTTGGCAGACAAAGCCAAAACGACCAAAGACATCGAGGAGCGCACGGTGGATCTCAATCAGAAACGCTCTGAGCTCGACCAGATTCTGGCGGAGACCAAATCAGAGACCGAATCCCTCGTACTGCGCGCAGGGGAATTAGAGAAGAAAATCGACGAGCGTCTGCTCACCGCATTCAAACGTATCCGTAAGAATGCCCGTAACGGTCTGGCTGTCGTAAAAATCGAGCGTGACTCCTGCGGAGGTTGCCACGCTAAGATTCCGGCACAGAGCCAATTGGACATCCGTACACGCAAGAGAATTATTCCTTGTGAGTTCTGCGGTAGAATATTAGTAGACCCAGAGATGTAATCACAATACTGATTACGCCTAACCACCATGTATCGCCGGCACCTATCGTGTCGGCGATATTTTTGCTATTTTCCCCGCATTCATCGAATAAATAATAGGTCAGTACCGCCAATCCATTGTTCGTAAAATGCATCAAAATAGGCACCCATAAACTGCCTGTCCAAACGAATACATAACCGAACATCGCGCCCATCAGCATACGCGGCACAAACCCATAGAATTGCATGTGTATAGCCGAGAAAATAAACGCTGTCACCCATATAGCAGCCGCTTTATTGCCTAAAATCTGCTGCAAAGTGCCCCTGAACGACAATTCTTCCGACAAAGCCGGCAGCAATGCTAACAGTCCGATATTGATCAGCAGCACGCCTATATTATCTGCCTTCAAAAAACGCTCGGTTAACACTGCCGCACTCTCCTCCATCAACTTCAATTTTTCTTCGATGAATGCGAGACTTTTTGGCAATTCGATGCGTCCGTTCAAATCCGCCAACAGGTTGATTGCCGGCACGGCACAAATCATGATTCCGATTGCCAATAACGCTATGTCCCAAGAGAATCCTTTGTCTAATTTCAACCACGCTAACGGACGATGACTCTCACTCCATAACCATGCACCCAAAATCGGAGGTAACAAGAACGTAGCTGTCGTCTGTAAGAACTGTAACCATTTGAGAGATTCTGTCTCTTGACTTCCTCCCCGGATCACCATCCAAAAGCCCATAGCCAATGCTGTCAGCACCGCCATGATGCCCAACCAAAACAATATTCGTATCAGCGGTTTTTGCATAACTCTTCTACCAATTCAGGTACTCCTTCTGTCGCTTTTTTCTTAATATGCGTGATGTGACTTGCCCAATTGCCGAACTCCGGTTGACCGGGATCGACGAAATAGATAGGTATTCCAGGCCGCGTGTAATGAAGCAGCGAAGCCGCCGGATAAACATTCAGACTCGTGCCAACCACCACCATGATATCTGCTGTAGCCGCCACCTTACATGCCTCCTCAAAATAAGGCACTCCTTCGCCGAAGAATACGATATACGGCCGCAGCAATGAGCCATCCGGATGACGATCACCGTAATGTTGCTCCCAACCCTCTAACGGCACGGTAGCCAACTCATCGTTCTCCGAACGCAACTTCGTAATCTCGCCATGCAAATGAATCACATTCTTTGCCCCGGCCCGCTCGTGCAAGTCGTCTATATTCTGCGTGATAATCTGCGTATCCGGAAACACCTGCTGCAACTTGGCTATCGCTATATGCGCCGCATTCGGCTTTGCCGCCAAGGCATCTTTTCTGCGATCATTATAAAATTTCACGCATAACTGCGGATTCCTTAACCATGCTTCATGTGTACACACATCCTCCACACGGTAATGTTCCCAAAGACCATCGGAATCACGGAAAGTTCCCAAACCGCTCTCAGCGCTCACGCCGGCACCGGTAAATACAACAATCTTAGCCATAATAACATTCGTTTTTTTGATTTTCGGCTGCAAAGTTACAATATTTTTTGCATATATCAAAATTATTTTGTAATTTTGCAGCCGCATTTGATATATGCATATGATTTTTATGAATATGAGACAAAAAATAAGTGCTGTTTTGGCAGGGTTTTTGCTCTGCGTAGTTACGATAACCATGATGAGTTGCGCGGCATTTACCAAGAAGCAACAAGCCGGTGCCGTAGTGGAAGTGAACGGGCATTATTTGTATCGCTCGACTTTGGATGCCCTGACCGTAGGTCTGAGTAGTGAAGACAGTCTGCGCGTTGCGCAGCAGTATATCACGCAGTGGGCGAAAGATGCCTTGCTGTTCGATAAAGCTAAATCGCGCACCACGCCCGAAATGGAAGAATTGGTAGAGGACTATCGTCGCACGCTGTATATGCACGCGTACGAGGAATATTTGGTAGATCGTAAGATGTCTAAGACTATCTCGGACTCGATGGCGCTGCAGATCTATGCCCAGATGCCGGATCGCTTTGTGCTAAACGAGAGTATTGTCAAAGGTCTGATGGTGGTAGTGCCTAACGATGCCCCGACAATCGCCAAACTGCGCAAATGGCTGGAGAAAAAATCGCTTGATAACATCGAGAAATATGCCTATCAAAACGCTAACGGATACGAACTTTTCACCGACAGATGGTTAACGACCACGGACATCATAACGCATATGCCGATTGAGCGCGCAGACCTCGAAACAAAACTGAAAAGCAACAACCAAATAGAAGTAACCGATTCGCTCAAGACCTATCTGCTGCAGGTTAATGAGAAACATCTTCGCGGCGAACAAATGCCGCTCGAATATGCTCGTCCGCAGATAGAGAAAATCGTCTTGAGTGCACGACAAGTGGAATTTTTACAAAAAGAACGCGAACGCTTATATAACGAAGCCATACAAAGCGGACGCATTAAATTTTACGAATAATGAGAAAATACAGTGTATTAGTTATTGCCCTGCTCTCCACGCTTATGCTTCGCGCGCAAGGTGTGATTGATGAAGTGATCTGGGTTGTGGGAGACGAAGCTATCCTGCGCAGCGAAGTGGAAGAAGAACGTTTGCGCGCACAATACGAAGGAACACCTATCGCCGGTGACCCATACTGCGTCATCCCCGAGCAGTTGGCGATTCAGAAACTATTCTTGCATCAAGCCGAACTGGACTCCATCGAAGCGAACGAATCCAGCGTGAGCCATCAGGTCGATATGCGTCTTAATTACTACATCAACCAGATCGGTTCCAAAGAGAAGATGGAGGAGTATTTCCGCAAACCGAGCAGCGAGATACGCGAAGAGATGATGACCGCCGTGCGCAATCAGATGATTATTCAGCAGATGCAGCAGAAATTAACGGCAGACATCAAACCCACACCGGCAGAGATACGTCGTTTCTATAATGCCCTTCCGCCCGACTCTATCCCGATGATGCCGGCGCAAGTGGAAGTACAGATTCTCAGTTTCGAGCCTCCTGTACCTGTAGAAGAGACCGAACGCGTGAAGCAAAAACTGCGTGAGTTCACGGAGCGTGTGCAATCCGGTAGTGCCGACTTCAGTATGCTGGCGCGACTCTACTCCGAAGATACAGAGAGTGCCAAACGAGGTGGTGAATTAGGTTTCGTAGGCCGAGGACAACTCGTCACAGAGTTCGCCGATGTAGCTTTTAACCTCAACGACCCCAAACGTGTGTCCCGTATCGTACAAACCGAATACGGCTATCACATCATCCAGCTCATCGAGAAAAAAGGCGAACGCATCAACTGCCGTCACATCCTGCTCCGTCCGCGTATCAGTGCGACCGACAAAGTGCGTGCTATCGAGCGCTTGGATAGTATCCGCAATCAGATTACGATGGATAGCCTGCAGTTTGAGCAAGCCGTGTTCCGCTTCTCGCAAGATAAGAACACTGTCATGAATGCCGGACTGATGATCAACCCCAATACCGGTAGCAGTCGTTTCGAATACCAAGACCTGGCGCCGGAGATCGCCAAACAGATCTATAACCTGAACGAAGGCGACATCTCGCAGCCGTTCGTGATGATGGATCAGACCAAGAACCGCGAAGTATGCGCTATCGTGCGCCTGAAAAAGAAAACGGACGTTCACCGCGCTAACTTGACGGACGATTTCCAGACCATAAAGAGCATGTTGGAGCAACAGAAAGGCCGCGAACTGATTCATGATTGGATTCTGAAAAAACAAAAAAATACCTTTGTGCAGATTTCGCCTGAATGGCAGAACTGCGAGTTTGAATTCCCCGATTGGATTCATTGATGACGAAAAAACTTCTCTACATAGGATTATTCGCTATCGTGACTCTGATGAGCCACGCGCAGACTATGGTCTATCTGGAGCGCGCAGAGAACCTTAGCTTCGATCAAGACCGCATAGCGGATGCACAGATCCTGCGTGGGAATGTGGTCTTTCGTCATGACGATGCGCTGATGTACTGCGACTCGGCGTATTTCTATGAACTGACGAATTCTCTGGATGCCTTCGGTCATGTGCGCTTCGAGCAAGGGGATACCTTACAAGGTTTCGGAGACAAACTCTTCTATGACGGCAACACGAAGCTAGCGCGTATGCGCCTGCACGTACGCCTCATACACGGGCGCGAAAAAGAGAATCCAACCATCCTCACTACGGACAGTCTTAACTACGACCGCGCAGCCGGTATAGCGTATTATTTCACCGGAGGTACCATCGAAGATACGTTGAACACATTGGTCTCCGTTCGCGGTAACTACTGCCCGGACACCAAGCAGGCCGTCTTTAGTCAAGACGTCAAACTGACGAATCCTAACTTCACGCTCACCAGCGACACGCTCTTATATAACACCGAGAGCAAAGTAGCAGATATCGTCAGCCCGACGGAGATCATCTACGAGGAAGAAACAGACATTCATACTTCCCGCGGATGGTATAATACGGACAGCGAGTTCTCGATGCTCTTAGACCGTTCGGTCGTGCATCACGTGGACGGAAAAACGATGACGGGTGACACTATTTTCTATAACAAACGTATCGGTTTCGGTAAAGTCATCGGAAATATGGAGATGTGCGATTCTACCCAAAAAGCCACGCTCTACGGTCAGTACGGCCAGATGCACGAAGAGAACAGCCGCGGTTATGCAACCGATAGCGCGCTGATGATTGATTGGTCGGACAGCGCTCACCATGCTTTCATTCACGCCGACACGCTCTTCACCGAAGAACTGCATTATGCCGATAGCGCTATGCAAGACAGCACGTATCATCTTGTGCGCGCACACTATGGCGTGCGCGTATTCCGCGACGACATGCAGATGACGTGTGACTCGATGGAATACTGGGGTAATGACTCAACGATTCATCTCTACTCACAACCAATCTGCTGGAGTGAGAACCAACAGATCTCCGCAGACAGCGTCACCGTCTTCATCATCAACGGCACCGTGGATCACGCGATTGGCAACGGTAACGCGTTATGCGTGATGGAGGACACGCTCGATTATTACAACCAGATGAGCGGCAAGACCGTCACGGCTTTTCTCAAAGACGGCGAAGTGTACATGGTGGACATGAGCGGTAACGCGCTGACCATCTATTATCCCAAAGAAGAAGACGGTGACTACGTGGGAATGAACACGACCGAAAGCAGTTTCATCCGCATGTATATTGAGAACGAAGAGATACATCATATTCGTTTCACAAAAGAGACCACCGGTGTACTCTACCCGATGGATCAGATTCCTGCCGGAGGTGACCGGTTGGCAATCTTCTTCTGGGCAGATTATGTGCGGCCTACTGACCCGGTAGATGTGTTCCGCAAAGTGAAACCGGAGAAAATAAAAACGGAAAATTAAAAATACAGTAATATGAAAAGAATTTTTTGTTCATTGATGATGATTTGCCTGGCACTCAGCGCGTGGGCAGTGAACGAACCCAAACAAGGTTTCGGTGTACAAATCGGTTGGGCACAACCTATCTTGCGACTGAATAGTCCGACCTCTAAAGACACGTTGAGCAACACGGTCAAACTGAATGGTTTCAAAGTAGGTTTGGTGTATGACGCCAGCTATTTCGCAGGTTTCGGTAGCTCTATCGGACTGAACTACACCTTTGGTGTAGCCAACATGGGTTGGAAATCCACTACGATCTTCGATTACCCGCAGAGTCGTACCCTGATCACCTATCACCAGATAGAAGTGTTCGTCGATTGGCAGTATAAATTCGAAGTAGCCAACGAGACGTACTTGATGCTCTACACCGGGCCTTCTATCCAATGCGGATTGGATTTCGCGATGCGTATTGACCGCAAAGAAGAGTACCCGCCTATGTCCGGAGACATTCAGACCATCTACGGCGACCGCCTCAATGCCTATAACGTCGATGCCATTGATGACAGCCAAGACCCCAAACACCAGACTGCCGATAACGCCCTCAAGCGTATCAACATCACCTGGGGTGTCGGTGCCGGCTTCCAATACAAACGTTATTTCCTCCGCGGCGGTTATGACTTCGGTCTGATCAACCCCTATAAGAATGCAGACTTCACGAATGGCAACCACACGCGCGGACGCTTGGATCAATGGAATGTAAAGCTCGGCATTTATCTCTGGTACGCAGATTAAGATGATACCACGCGAAACCATAGAACGTATTTATGCGGCGGCGAAGATAGAAGAAGTCGTCAGCGATTATGTCACCCTCCGCAAAAAAGGTGCCAATCTTATTGGTCTCTGCCCGTTCCACAATGAGAAAACCGGTTCGTTCACCGTCAGCCCGTCCAAAGGTATCTATAAATGCTTCGGTTGCGGCGTCAGCGGACACGCGGTAGGTTTCATCATGGAGATCGAGCAATGCAGTTACGTCGAAGCCCTCAAACAACTCGGTAAAAAATACCATATTGAGGTGGAAGAACGCGAACTGACTGCCGAAGAGCAGCAGCGACAAGATGACCGCGAATCGATGTTCGTGGTTAACGAATTTGCCAATAAATGGTTTCAAGAGCAGTTGTGGAACACGGAAGAGGGTAAAGCAATAGGTCTCAGTTATTTCCGCGAACGCGGACTGAGAGACGATATCATCCGCAAATACCAGTTGGGCTACTCTCCCGAGAAAGGCAACCCGCTGGCGAAAGCCCTGTTGGCGAAAGGATTCAAAGAGGCATTCATCACTAATAATGTGGATACCAGAATTGGTGTCGGCGTGGTTGGCAAGAGTGAAGACGGACGACTCTATGACCGCTTCCGCGACCGCGTTATGTTCCCTATTTTCACCGTGAGCGGCAAACCCGTTGCGTTCGCAGGACGTATTCTCAAGAAAAAAGATAATGTCGGCAAATATGTCAACTCTCCGGATTCGATCATCTATTCGAAAACCAATGAATTGTACGGTCTGTTCCAAGCCAAACAGTCTATTGCCCGAACCGACATGTGTTACCTTGTGGAAGGGCAGATGGACGTCATCTCGATGCATCAGTCGGGTATAGAGAATGTGGTTGCGAGCGGTGGTACAGCCCTTACGAAACCGCAGATACGTCTGATTCAACGCTTCACCTCTAACATCACCGTGCTGTATGACGGCGATGCGGCAGGTATTCACGCGGCGCTGCGGGGTATAGACATGTTTTTGGAAGAAGGGTTTAACGTCAAAGTGGTACTGCTGCCTGATGGCGAAGACCCGGATAGTTATGCACAGAATCATGACTCCACAGAGTTCATCCGCTATATAGAAGAGCATCAGACAGACTTCATTCGTTTCAAGTCCGCGCTGCTGAGCAAAGAAGCCGGAGATGACCCGTTCAAACGGGCAGAATTGATCAAAGACATCACCGCTTCGATTGCTGTTATTCCCGATATGATCACGCGGCAGGTGTATATCAAAGACACCGCAGAACGCTTCCACATGAGCGAGAAAGTGCTGACGGTTGAAGTGGTCAAACTGCGTAAGAAAGCTATCGAAGAACGCAACAAAGCGAAAGAACCTGTTGCCCCAACCACGGAGCAACCGGCAGAAGAATCCACACCACAGCAAACACCGGCTGCTGCTCCCGCTCCTTCCAAACCGGAGTCTCCGCTGGAGCGCAATTACTACAACTTGATACAACTGATCGTGCGTTTCGGCGAACGCCCTATCGAAGTGGACGGTACGGTCTATTCGATAGGCGAACTGATTATCTATTCGCTGGAGAATGACGGTATCCAAGCGCCGCAACCCGTCTTCCAAACCATCATCGATGAGTTCAAACGCCATCAGAAAGAACCGAATTTCAAAGCCGAGCAGTTCTTTAAGTTCCATCCCGACCAGCAAGTAAGTGCGCTGGCGATTGAGATGATCGCAGAGAAATATCAGTTCGTCAAAGCCAACAACAACGTGCATCTGGGTGAACTGGTGACGCGATATATTTACGAGATCAAACTGACCGTCATCAACATGCAGATTGAAGAGTTGGATCAAAAACTGAAACAGGCGCAAGAAAGCGGTGATGCGAATCTTCAGTTCCAATTATTGGCGCACCAACCCAAACTGATTGAAACCCGTAACGAACTCTGTAAACTATTGGGCAACAGAGTGTTAAGCGTATAGATGTTATTCGGAGAAATCGCATATGGCCCTATTCACAGCCGCCGCTTAGGCATCAGCCTCGGCGTAGAACTGATGCCGCTGGAGCACAAATTGTGCACCTTCAACTGCGTCTATTGTGAGTGCGGTTGGAATATACCGGTGAGCCATCCGAAGTTGCCTACACGCACAGAAGTTCGTGAAGCTTTGGAGCGCAAGTTGCAAGCTCTGCAAACCGAAGGAGTAAAACTCGACGTCATCACTTTCTCCGGCAACGGCGAACCGACTCTTCATCCGGATTTCTTGGGAATTATCGAAGATACATGTGTGTTACGCGACCGCTTTTGCCCTTCAGCCAAAGTGAGCGTGCTAAGCAATTCCACCCAATTGGGACGACCCGATGTAGTCCAAGCCTTGCGCCTTTGCGACAATCGTATCCTTAAACTCGATGCCGCTACAGACACGATGATGCGGCGCATCGATTTGCCGGTGAATGAGCACTTGACCGTAGCCCAACTCATCGAATGGTTGCAGCAATTCGACGGAGACTTCACACTACAAACATGCTTCCTAAAAGGGGAGCACAACGGGGTAATCATAGACAATACTCGGGACGAAGAGCTGATTGCATGGTATGAAGCAGTAGACATACTGCACCCAAAGCAAATCATGATTTACGTCATTGACCGCAAAACACCTGAAGAACACTTAGAGAAAATCTCTCGCGAACGGATGGAGGCTATCGCAGCTCCGCTACGCGCGAAAGGATTTGATGTATCAATCTCTGCATGACGATTCTTGTTGCTCCATTGAACTGGGGGCTGGGACACGCCAGCCGATGCGTGCCGCTGGTATGCCGTTTCGTCGCGGAAGGACACGAAGTGATCTTAGGCGGTGATGGCGGCAGTCTGACGCTGCTACGCAAGCATTTTCCGAAATTGCGCTACCTCTATTTGGCGCCGCTGAATCTTCGATACAGTGCCGGGCAACGACAAGTGTGGGCCATGGTTAGAGCTTTGCCGAAAATCATCGCGTGGGCACTCAAAGACCATGTGATGCTGAAGGCCGTTTTGCGTGAAGAACACATCGATCGCGTGATTTCAGACAATCGTTTCGGGTTGTATTCGCGGCAGACCGAGTGCATCTACATGACCCATCAGTTGCACATTATGTTACCGCGCGGCTGGCGATGGTTGGAGCCGTTAGTTGAACGCCTGCACGCGCGTATATACAAGCATTACAATAAGGTGTGGGTGCCTGATTTTGAAGATATCACGAAGAGCCTCAGCGGCCAATTGGGACACCTCAAAAAGCGACCTTCGAACATCGAATATATCGGTCCGTTGAGCAGGTTTGAACCCGATGACGTCTCGATAATGTCTCGTGAATGTCTCGTTAACTCCTCGATAATTGCCGTGCTAAGCGGACTCGAACCGCAACGCACGATTTTGGAGAAAGAAATCATCGCGCGCTATCACGATTCCGACGAACAAGTGCTGATCGTACAAGGTCTGATGAGCCGCCCGAATACACGCATCAAGCGCGGTAACATAACCATAGTGCCGTATTTGGAAGATAATAAATTGGCTGAGGCCTTGCTAAAGGCCAAACATATTATTGCCCGGTCAGGGTACTCTACCATCATGGATTTGGCAGCACTTGGACTGATGAACAAAGCAGAACTTATTCCTACACTGGGACAACCGGAACAGCAATATTTGGCACTTTTGCTATGCAAAAAGTAGAAAAATCGTGAAAAATTTCGCGCGCGCTTGCGTATATAAAAAAAAAGTATTACCTTTGCACGCTAATTTGATAATTAATCTTAAAAATATATACAATTATGTCTAAAGTTACAGTTGTTGGCGCAGGAAACGTAGGTGCTACGTGCGCAAATGTGTTGGCCGTTAATGAGGTGGCTAACGAGGTATGTCTTATCGACATCAAAGAGGGTTTTGCAGAGGGCAAAGCCATGGATATCATGCAAACAGCTCAGTTGATGGGTTTCGACACTGTTGTAGAAGGTGTGACGAACGACTACAGCAAGACCGCTGGCTCGGATGTAGTGATTATCACTTCGGGTCTGCCGCGTAAACCGGGTATGACGCGTGAGGAGCTCATCGGTGTGAACGCTGGTATCGTTAAATCTGTTTGCGACCAAGTGCTCAAACACAGCCCCAGCGCTATTCTTGTAGTTGTTTCCAATCCGATGGATACGATGGCTTACCTGACGCTGCACGCTCTCGGTCTGCCGCGTAACCGCGTCATCGGTATGGGCGGTGCGCTCGATAGCGCTCGTTTCAAATACAACCTGAGCAAAGCCCTCAAGTGCAACGCTAACGATGTAGAAGGTTTCGTTATCGGTGGTCATGGTGACACCACGATGATTCCGTTGACCAGCTTCGCCACCTACAAAGGTATCAACGTTCGCGAGTTCCTCAGCGCAGAGGAGATCGAGGAGGTCGTTAAAGCTACGATGGTGGGCGGTGCTACGCTGACCGGTTTGCTGGGTACCAGCGCTTGGATGGCTCCGGGTGCAGCAGCTGCTTCGGTAGCAGAGGCTATCATCAAAGACCAAAAGAAGATGATCCCTTGCTCTGCAGCATTGGAAGGCGAGTACGGATTCAAAGACATCACGATCGGTGTGCCTTGTATCATCGGCAAGAACGGTATTGAGAAGATTTTGGAACTCAACATCAGCGATGACGAGCGCGCTAAACTGAACGAGAGTGAAGCTGCGGTTCGTAAAACCACTTCCATCCTCAAAGAGCTCAACGTTCTTTAATTTGTAAATCGTAACCCTAAAATAATCCTTTTATGGATCTGTTTGAAAAATGCGATCATTTTGAAACCCTCAAACAAGTTCGCAAATTAGGTATTTATCCTTATTTCCATGAGTTGGAAAGCCGTCAAGCACCGATTGTCCAGATGGAAAACCACCGCGTGATCATGCTCGGTAGTAATAACTACTTGGGCTTCACGGAGAACGAGGCGGTTATCAAAGCCGGACACGAGGCGCTTGATAAATACGGCACAGGTGTCAGCGGTAGCCGTTTCCTGAACGGAACGCTGGATCTGCATTTGCAACTCGAGAAAGAGATAGCTGAGTTTACCGGCTACGAGGAGGCTATGACCGTTTCTACAGGTTTCCAAACCAACCTCGCTATCATCTCTGCTATCGCCGGAAAGGATGACTACATCCTTAATGACCGTGAGAATCACGCTTCTATCTATGACGCTTGTCGTTTGAGTTACGCGAAAGTGCTTCGTTATCGTCACTCCGATATGGAGGACTTGGAGCGTCAACTCAAGTCAATCCCTGAGAACGCAGGCAAACTGATCATCACCGATGGTGTCTTCTCCATGCGTGGTGACATCTGCAAACTGCCGAAGATCTGCGAATTAGCCGAGAAATACGGTGCACGTGTGATGGTGGACGATGCCCATGGTTTTGGTGTACTTGGCCCTGGTGGTCGCGGTACAGCAGCACACTTCGGATTGACCGATAAAGTGGATATCACGATGTTGACCTTCTCTAAGTCATTGGCTTCTATCGGTGGTTGTATGCTGACTTCGCACCGCGTAGCAGACTGGCTGCGTCACGTGAGTCGTCCGTTCATCTTCTCGGCATCTATCACGCCTTGCTCGGCAGCTACGGCTCTTGAGGCGTTGCATCAACTGATCCTTGATCCGGAGCGTCCGACACGTCTGATGAATATCGCCAAGTACTTCCAGAAACAACTGCTGGCGAACGGTGTGAAGATCATCGAGGCTCCTACGCCTATCGTGCCTATCTTCACCTACAAGACACTCGACACCCTCTATTACGGCAAGAAATTGTTCGATGAAGGTGTGTACGTCAATCCGGTGATGGCGCCGGCTTGCGTAGAAGGCGAGTGCTTGCTGCGTACCACACTCATGGCTACGCACACTGAGCCGGTCATCGACGAAGCCGTAGAGATCATCGCGCGTGTACTCAAAGAGGGTGCACCCGATATCTTGGGATAAACCGTTAAATGCTTTGTTATGAACACACTTCTTATTTCCGGAGGTAGTTCAGGCATTGGTAAAGCAACAGCCTCGCTCTTTGCTGAGCGGGGCTGGCGTGTGTTTGAACTAAGTCGTCACGGTGCTTCAGACAAAACCATCACGCATATTGATTGCGATGTGTCTTCAGAAAAAAGCTGTCATCAGGCGGTAACACAAGTGCTTCAACAGACCGACCGCATTGATGTCGTCATTTCTAATGCCGGTTACGGCATCTCTGGTGCAGTAGAGTTTACGGAAATCGTGGAGGCGCAACGTCAGATGGATGTCAACTTCATGGGCGCGGTGCGACTTACGCAAGCGGTGTTGCCACAACTGCGCAAGCAACGTGCCGGACGTATCATCTATACCTCTTCTGTAGCAGCTATACTCGCCGTGCCTTATCAGTCCTTCTATTCGGCCTCCAAAGCAGCTATCAACGCGATGGCGCTGGCGCTGGCGAACGAAGTACGCGAGTTCGGAATTTATGTCAGTGTGATGATGCCGGGCGATGTGAGCACAGGCTTTACCGACGCACGCCGTAAATCCTCAGCCGGAGAAGAAGTGTATCTCGGAGCCGACAAAGCTATCAAAGCGATGGAGCGTGACGAACGCGGAGGAATGAAACCCATCCAAATGGCGCGCCTTTTCTATCACATCGCTACTTGTCATAGCCCGCGACCACAGTACATAGGCGGATTCAGTTATCGCGTGCTTTGTTTCTTGGATAGACTACTGCCTAAGCGTTTCGTTAACTGGATTGAATACAAGGTGTACTCGTAATGAAGCATATTCGTATCATATCGCCATCCGGAGCCATCGATACAACCTATATTGATGGTGCTTCTGCGCGCCTGCGCGCGTGGGGATATAAGGTGAGCGAGGGCGCGCATGCGAGCGATACGTGGGGACGTTTTGCCGGAACAGACGAAGACCGTTTGGCAGATCTGATAGAAGCGCTGCAAGATCCTTCCGTGGACGTCATCCTTTGTTCGCGCGGAGGGTACGGATTGCAACGTATCATCGATCGTGTTCCTGCTATCACCAAACCTATCATCGGTTTCAGCGATATCACTGCGTTGCATCAACTATCCGCCATCAGTGGTCAACCATCCCTGCACGGCATCATGTGCAAGCACATCGCCACATTGCCGGAAGATAGTGAACCGCTACAGGCCTTGCGTCGCGCACTCCAAGGCGAAGCACTTGAATATACCTTCCCTGCTCATTCGCTTAATCGTGCAGGCAAAGCAGAAGGCATACTCATCGGAGGAAATCTCTCCGTCCTCTACGGTCTGCAAGGCACGCCTTACGGACTGATGCTTGTAATGAAAAATTCCAAACCAATCTTGTTGATTGAAGATATCGCTGAACGTCATTACCATATTGACCGCATGATGCGCAACCTGCGTATGAGCGGTGTGCTGGCGAATATCAGCGGACTGATCGTCGGTCAATTCAGCGACTGCGAAGACGACCCACTCATGAATCAGACGGTCTATGAGACAATAAAAGAGGTAGTTGCAGACTACAACTACCCCGTTCTTTTCAATGCCCCGGTCGGGCACGTAGCGCATAACCTGCCTTTATGGTTGCATGGTCATGCGTCCATCTACAGCGGCACGGATAGTGTCTTGCGTCTGGACGGCTTCCATGTATAACTCCCGAATCAACCGTTCGCTATTCCAATACTCGGTATAACGCGTCAGCGCGTCCATATGATCAGCACCACCGGAGAGGTAGTCGCTGGTCGCTATAGTATAGGATCCTTTCGGGTCGACCGGTTTACCGCCTACCGTCACGTTCGCCAACTTATTGTCTATCACCGTCACACGCATACCTGCTACGCCTTGACCGCCGTAACGCGCAAAAGACTCGCATAACGCCAACACATCTTCCCCTTTGAGCGTCAACACCACCAACTGATTATCGAACGGCATCAACTCAAACACATTTCCACGTGTGATGGGACCTTTCGGCCAAGCGCAACGCATACCGCCCATGTTCACGATGGCGATATCCACCTTGCCTGGGTATAGTTTCTTCGCAGCCTCCCACAAGGCATCACTTGCCCAGTTGAGCATCGGACACTCCGGCGCATCTACCCACAGATCCTCCGGTGCATAACCAATTTGCACATTCATCTCACGCTCCAGATCGGCTTTCACCGGTGCTAACTGCGCCAGATACACCGTATCTTCAATCGCATCCGCTGAAGCATCTACAGGAATCGCCTCCGTCGTAGCGCCAATAACTTGCTTGGGCTGCTGACAAGCACACAAACTCGTCAAAACGAGCATCAGAAATAATATCTTCTTCATAATTTCTATTTAATTGCATCGCGTAAGTAGCGACTAAAATAACGTTGCACCGTATTACGGCTTATTCTGAGTTCATCGCCCATTTGTCGGAACGACCATCCTTCTTCATGCCATCGCAATATCTGCTTCTCGTACCGATGACATTTGAGTTTTTCGCGTTGCGAAAAATGTCCGAGTGGCCGACCTATATGTTTCCCTTCTGCTCTTCGCCGCGCCAAAGCTTCGCGTGTGCGTGCACTGATGAGATTGCGCTCAATCTCTGCGGAGAGACCAAAAGCAAACGCCAACACCTTCGATTGTATATCCTCGCCCAAACGATACCCGTCCTTGATTGTCCACACGCGGCATTCTTTCGTCATGCAGTAATTGAGGATATCCATGATCATAAATAGGCTTCTGCCCAAACGACTCAATTCCGAACAGATGATAACATCATCCTTCTGCACCTGTCGCAGCAACTTTCCCAAGGCGCGATGTTTGTAAGCCTTGGTACCCGAGATGGTTTCTTCTATCCAACCATCTACGACAACATTGTTCCTTGCGCAGAACTTAAGGATTTCGAACCGTTGGTTCTCGACCGTCTGCCTATTGGAACTTACGCGAATATAACCATAAATCATGCCTTACTCAACGCAGCGGCGGTAAGAGCAGCCAGACGAGCATTGTTAAGCACCAACTGGATATTAGCTGCCAGGCTGTCGCCTCCGGTTAAGTCTTTTACTTTAGCTAACAAGAACGGCGTGCATTGTTTGCCGTGGATACCTTGCTTGTCAGCCTCTCTCAGCGCTTTCTCTATCGCACCGTTAATCACATCTACAGGCATCGAGAACTCCTCCGGAATAGGATTCGTGACTAACATACCACCCTTCAGACCGCAGTCTAACTTGGCTTTGAAAGCTGCCGCCAACTCTTCCGGCGTATCGATACGATAATCCACTCCGAAACCACTGTGACGCGTGTAGAATGCCGGCAGTTCTTCCGTGCGATAGCCTATAACCGGCACACCCTTCGTCTCCAAATACTCCAACGTCAGGCCTAAATCCAAGATCGATTTGGCACCTGCGCAGATAACCATCACCGGCGTCTGCGCCAACTCCTCAAGGTCTGCTGAGATATCGAATGTCTGCTGCGCACCGCGATGTACACCGCCGATGCCTCCTGTAGCGAAAATCTTAATTCCTGCCATCGCTGCAATCATCATCGTCGTCGTCACGGTGGTAGCGCCGTCTTCTTTGCGAGCCAGCAACACCGGCAAATCGCGACGCGAAGCCTTAATAACCGCTTGGCCTTTCTTACCCAAGTACTCAATCTCTTCCGGTGTACAACCGGCCTTCAACTTACCGCCTATGATAGCAATAGTTGCCGGCACGGCGCCGTTGTCACGAATCGTCTGCTCCACACGCAGCGCTGTCTCCACATTCTGCGGATACGGCATACCGTGACTGATGATAGTGGACTCGAGGGCTACCACAGGTTTACCCTCTTTCAATGCCGCCTGAACCTCAGGCGAAATGCTCAAAAATTCATTCATAATATCTGTATTCTATAATAATATATTCGCTATATCAGGATTGACAGCCTTGGGACTCATCAGCGTCGCACGTGCTGCCATCAAGCCGTACTGCGCTGTCTTGGGAAATTCGATACCCTTTGCATGCGCATACACCACACCTGCCAAAAAAGCATCTCCCGCTCCGGTTGTATTCACCACGTCACCGGGAAGAGCAGGGAAAAGCCATTCTTCCGCTGCATTGCGACAATAGACTCCTTCGCCGCCCAACGTAATATATACATGTGCTACACCGGCGTCCAGCAAGCGCTGTGCTGCCTCGGCATACGTTGCGCTATCCGTCACCGCCAATGCTTCTTTCAAATTCAATTTCAAAGTGTGCAGATACGGCAACTTGCATTTACGAAGCGCATTCATCACACGGTGCGCTTTGGTCGTACTCACGCCATCAATAAATAGCGGCACGGTCACATTCTCTAACAGATAACGGATCGTATCTTCCGTGATATTCGTATCCGCTACGATGAACTCCGACTGATTGATCTCTCCGCTGCGTTTCGCTAACCACTCAGGCGTGATAGCACGGATGGCCTCGGTGTCCGCCACAGCGGCTATCATCTCGCCGCCATGATTGTTGATACAGAGATACACCCCCGTTCGCACACTGGACTCACGCTCCGACAAATGCACATCAATACCTTGCTGATGACAATAGTCATGCAGCAAACCGCCGAATAAATCTCCTCCGAAAACAGTCAGTAACTGCGTCTGCGCACCTAATAACGATAAGTTATGCGCGATATTACGCGCCACACCGCCGTAACCGATATCAATATGACCGGGATTGGAATCCGAGGCAATAAATGCATCATTGAGCGTCGCCGACAAATCTACATTCGCCCCGCCTATAACAGAAATACGTGTCTCCATGGTGTATCAAAACCTTTGCGGCTGCAAAGGTACAAATAATTTTTGATATATGCAAATAATTTCGCGTGGAAAGTGAGTTTTGTACGCAAAACCCTATAAAAACAAAGAAGGTTGTCTCACGACAACCCAATCTTTTTACTTAACCTTAAATCTAATACCATGAAAAACACGGTGCAAAAGTACTGCTTTTTCACCAACTGACCAAATTTTTTAATGAAAAAACGTCAGAAAAGAGAAAAATGTAAATTTCACTTCGCAAATGTGCCCCATTTAGGCCATTTCTGTGCCTTCTAAGAGATCCGGACGACGTTCGCGTGTGTGCTCCAACGATTGCTCATACAGCCATTCTTCGATCTTCGCTTGGTGTCCGCTCAGCAGAATTTCCGGCACTTTCCAACCTTTGTATTCTGCCGGTCTGGTATAGACACCAGCCTCTAACAAACCGTCTTGAAACGAATCATTCAATGCACTCTCCACATCTCCTAAGGCACCCGGTAACAAACGCACGATAGCATCTGTCATCATCGCTGCCGGCATCTCACCTCCTGTCAGCACAAAATCACCGATGCTATACTCGCGCGTAATAAGATGATCGCGCACGCGTTGATCAACACCCTTATAATGTCCGCAAAGGATGATAATATTCTCCTTAAGCGATAATTCATTCGCGGCTTTCTGGTCAAACCGTTCGCCGTCAGGTGCGGTAAAGATAATCTCATCATAATGCCGCTCGGACTGTAGATGCGTGATAAGTCGGTCGATAGGCTCTATCTGCAACACCATTCCTGCACCAAAACCGAATGCGTAATCATCTACCTTACGATGTTTATCCAACGTCCAATCACGCAGATTATGCACGTAAATCTCGCAAAGACCTTTCGCCTTCGCGCGTTGGATAATAGAGTGATTGAGTGGTGACTCCAACAACTCCGGGCAACATGTGATAATATCTATTCGCATAAACCTCTAAACTATATACTCTCTACCTTTACGGCACTGGATCGTAACCGCTTCCTCCCCAGGGATGACAACGGCATATACGTTTGATACCCAGCCAACCGCCTTTGAAAATACCGTATTTAAGCACCGCTTCTACCATATATTGGCTGCAAGTAGGCGTGTAGCGACAGGACGGAGGCGTCAACGGCGAGATAAAGACACGGTAAAAATACACAGGGATCAAAAATATTTTCCGTATTACAATCTTCCAATCCATACGCTTAACCGCCAATCTTTTTCAGTGCCTTTACTACTGCTTTCTCTATGACAGCATAAGGCTGTTCCTCCTTGTCCATGTAATTGAATGCGACGACGACCTTAGATGTCAGGATGTCTTGATGCAACCGATACGCCTCTCTCATCAACCGGCGCAGATGATTGCGTTGCACCGCGTGTTTGAAGAGCGATTTAGGTGCCCAAACCAACACTTGCGTATCGCCTTCCGTCGGCTGCCAAGTGACACGTAACGGCCATGCAACGAACCGCTTTCGCTCTTTGTACAAACATGCTATTCGCTCCTGCCCGCACAACTTATTATGTTTGGGAAAAGCATTAGGCATTCTTCTCCAGATAATCGGCGATAGCTATCGGAAGCGATGCAAACGGCTTACCTTGCCCTGCCTCAATATCTACGCGGTAACCCGCCTCTTCCAACGCACGGATGGTTCCATCACCGAAAGCAGCAATCAGTGTCTTACCTTGTTTCCAATTAGGGAAATTCTCACAAAGCGAAGTCACTCCTGCCGGCGTGAACAAAGCAATCATATCGTAGTCGAACGGACGATCCACAGGCCATGGCGTGGTCACCGTGCGGTACATGATGGCCGGTGTTACCTCAATACCGTTTTCAGCAAACATATTGATCTGCTCGTCCGTATGGATATTGGACAACACCATCAGATAGCGCTCATTCGGACGACGGTGCATGGCCGGCAACAAGTCTTCGAATTTATTTCCTGTCTCCGGGAAGAACACCTTACGCTTGCGGTAATTGATGAACTTCTGCAGATACAAACCTACCTGCTCCGAATTGCAATAGTAATGCATGCTCTCCGGTACATTCAGACGCATCTCCTCGCACATACGGAAATAATGCTCAATACCCAAACGGGAATTCAAAATAACCGCTGTATAATCCAAAGGATTGATGCGCTGCTGACGGAACTCACGTGCCTCTAAGCCCTCTATATGGATGAACTGATAGAAGTCGCATTGCACACCAAACTGCTCTGCCAGACGGCTATAAGGATTATGCAGCGTCTCCGGCTGCGGTTGAGAAAAGAGAA
Source organism: Paludibacteraceae bacterium (assembly GCA_024692565.1). Taxonomy (GTDB): domain Bacteria; phylum Bacteroidota; class Bacteroidia; order Bacteroidales; family Paludibacteraceae; genus Colicola. The sequence continues at coordinate 110,276 of JAILMN010000029.1, read as the reverse complement.
TTTTGTTTATCATATGATTGTAATCAATTTTTCGGAAACAACATAGAGCGCAGCCAACGGCAGAAGCTCCAACGTACAGATATACAGTATAAAATACAAAATGGCTACAGGCGACACTACGAATATACGCCAACTCCTATATATCCACATCCCAATAAAACATAAGGTCACGATACCCAATATCCATTGGTTCACCTCTGCGTTGCCCACATGAATCATCACTAACAACAGCGGGAACAAGCCTAAGGTAGCTATCGTTGCAATGTTCGCATAGTGCTCATACAGGCCGGAAAAACGGCGTCCGAATGAGAACGTATAACTAACCAACACATTCACAATCATCTTCACAATTAAGGTTGCTACAATCAATCCGCAGATCAACCCGAACGTAATGAAACGGAAAGTGCCTCCCGTATAAAGACATAGACTAAGCGCCAGCGCTAAAGTACCTACGCGGAACAAGGTCACAAAAAACTGTCCCAAGAAATTGGTCGGCGCATCTTTATACAAACGTCCTGTATGCGCAGACAGTGTATCGGTTGCCTGACTCAGTACACCCGGTTGGCACCATTCGCTGATGATGGCGAACAGCATCAGGATAAACACCGTCCAACTGCACCACGGCGCATTAATCGGAGAGATAATATGTTCGATTCCTGTAAACACGATTAATCACTCTTCTATCCACAAATACAACTTATCTCCGCGTCTTACCACACGGTCGGTTTTAATCGAGAAGAACTGCCCTTGCGCTATGTGTTTCACCTCTTTACCGTTCGCATCACGGACATCGTTCAAACGGTACTCATACACACCCGTCGTTTCGCCCATAATCAGGCACTCTTGTCCTTGCTCCACAGCCTCTACGGCTTCTACCACAAACTCCGCTACGCTCAGGTTCTTGAAGAAATTCGTACATTTTGCCGCGTACACCTTCTTCCGCGTTGCTTTATTACCGTAACTATGCGTCCACTCACCCAGTTTCTGACCCTGATAATAACCGTCCCAGAAACCGCGGTTGAAGACCCTGCTCAAACGTTCGTTCCAATCAGCAATCTTCGGTTCAATAACCGCATCGTCTGCATACTCACCGCGTTGCCATGCTTCTACCGCCTCTTTGTAGCACTTAACGACCGTGCTTACATACTCCGCACCGCGAGCTCGACCCTCTATCTTCAGCACACGAACACCTGCATCCAGCATCTTGTTTAGGAAATGAATCGTCTTCAGATCCTTCGGAGACATAATATATTGGTTGTCAATATCGAGTTCCAAATCCGAACTCTTGTCCTTCACCGTATATCCGCGACGGCACACTTGCATGCATGCTCCTCGGTTAGCACTCAGGCCGTAATTGTTGAGGCTCAGATAACATTTACCACTCACCGCCATACACAACGCACCATGACAAAACATCTCGATACGGATCGGCTGTCCGCTGCGACCGCATATATGTTGCTCCTGAATATCGCGGTAGATAGATGCTACCTGCTCCATATTCAATTCGCGTGCTAATACAACCACGTCTGCGAATTGTGCATAAAACTTCAGCGCCTCTATATTCGCGATATTCAACTGCGTGGACAAATGTACCTCTTGTCCTACCTCTGCGCAGTACTGCATCACCGCGATATCGCTTGCGATAATAGCATCCACACCTTCCTGGTGCGCTCTGTCCACTATCTCACGCATCAGCGGCAGATCCTCCGGATACATCACCGTATTCACCGTCAGATAGGTCTTCACACCCGCCTCGCGGCAAAGCGCTACGATAGCGGACATATCGTTTGTGGTGAAGTTAACCGAACTGCGCGCACGCATATTCAGGTGCTCAATACCGAAATACACACTCGTAGCACCGGCTTCAATAGCCGAAGCCAGACTCTCCCAGCATCCTACGGGTGCCATTATTTCGATTTGCTCACTTTTCACCTTTTTGCTTTAATCAAATATTCGGCTATCTGCACGGCATTCAATGCCGCACCTTTACGAATCTGGTCGCTTACGCACCAGAAACTCAAGCCGTTCTCGTCGCTCAGATCTTTACGAATCCTACCGATAAACACCTCATCCTTGCCGCTCAAGAACAACGGCATCGGATAGATCTTCTTCTCCGGTTCGTCCATCAGCACGCAACCTTCAGCCTCAGCAAACGCTTTCTTGGCTTCCTCTACGCTGATCGGTCGCTCAGTCTCTACCCATACACTCTCGCTATGTGCGCGCAACGACGGAACACGCACACAGGTCGCACTCACTTTCACATCCGAGTGCATAATCTTACGCGTTTCGTTGTACATCTTCATCTCCTCTTTCGTGTAACCGTTCTCCGTGAATACATCGATGTGAGGAATCAGATTATATGCCAACTGATACGCAAATTTCTCTACAGTCACTTCTTCGCCATTCAGCACTTGACGGTATTGTGTCTCCAACTCTTTCATCGCTTGCGCACCTGCTCCCGAAGCAGCCTGGTACGTAGATACATGCACGCGCTTGATGTGACTCAGACGTTCTATCGCCTGTAAGGCTACCACCATCTGTATCGTTGTGCAGTTGGGGTTAGCGATGATACCGCGCGGACGAACCAACGCGTCTTTGGCGTTCACTTCCGGTACAACCAACGGCACATCGTCCTCCATGCGGAACGCAGAAGAATTATCGATCATGATTGCGCCGAAACGGGTGATGTCTTCCGCATATGCACGTGACACGCCTGCGCCCGCGGAAACAAAAGCAATATCGACGCCCCGGAAGGCGTCGTCATGTTGAAGCAAACGAACCGTGTGTTCTTTGCCGCGGAATAGATACGTAGTTCCTGCACTACGCTCCGATCCGAATAAACGAAGTTCGGAGACCGGGAATTGCCGCTGTTCGAGAACAGCGAGCAACTCCTGTCCGACGGCGCCAGAAGCGCCTACAATTGCAATGGTCATACTTACGATAATGCAACAATTGTGTCAGCCTCTGTCTCTTTGAAGTTAACCTTACCTTCGCGAGCCAGCCAGCCAAGTGCCAATGTCAGCTCGTCACCTTTCAGCTTAGTAGCTTTCTTCAGAGCTTTAAGACCTAGAGCACCACCTTGCAACGCATTCCATACGCGGCCTGCGTTCTCACCAATCTTTGTGATCATAATACCTTAAATTTTATAAGTGACTAATACGAGTGAATTTTATGGGTCACTCTTCCCATTTCTTAAATACCAAACAAGCGTTGTGTCCTCCGAAACCGAACGTATTGCTCAGCGCATACTTGATGTCGCGTTTCTGCGCCTTATCGAAGGTGAAATTGATGCGATAATCAATCTCTTCGTCCACATCTTCCGGGTCATGGTTGATGGTAGGAGGAATAATTCCGTCCTTCAAGGCCATGATACACGTCAGCGCTTCTACCGCTCCGGTAGCACCAATCAAGTGACCTGTCATCGACTTGGTCGAATCCAAGTTCATCTCATATACATGCTCGCCGAATACGCGCTGGATAGCTTTCACCTCAGTCACGTCACCCAACGGCGTTGACGTTCCGTGCGTATTGATGAAATCAATCTGCTCGGGAGCCAGACCGGCATCTTTGATCGCCAGACGCATCACGCGTTCCGCGCCCTTACCTTCCGGATCCGGAGCAGTCATATGGTATGCATCCGACGTCATTCCTTCGCCGATGATCTCCGCGTAGATCTTCGCGCCACGCGCTTTCGCATGGTCGTATTCCTCCAAAATCAGACACGCCGCACCCTCACCTAACACAAAACCGTCGCGCGACTTGGAGAACGGACGACTCGCCGTCGAAGGACTGTCATTACGCGTGGACAAAGCGTGCAGCGAGTTGAAACCGCCGATACCCGTGTAGGTCACATCAGCGTCTGCACCACCCGTCAACAGCACGTCCGCATGACCCAGACGAATCTGGTCAAACGCCGAACCTACTGCGTGCGACGAAGAGGAACAAGCTGTCGAAACAGAGAAACTCGGGCCACCCAGACCGAAACGGATAGAGATCTGTCCGGCTGCGATGCTCGGGATGGCCTTAGGAATCATAAACGGATTAAAACGCGGCACACCGTCACCCTTCGCGAAATCAATGATCTCCTCCTCGGTGGACTGCAAACCACCCATACCGGATCCCCAGATAACACCTACGCGACTGCGGTCCTCTTTATCCAAGTCCAGACCACTGTCCTTCAGCGCCTCGTCCGCTACGCAGACGGAGAACTGTGCGTACCGATCCATCTTACGCGCTTCCTTACGGTCAATAATCGTCGTGGGGTCAAAATCCTTCACCTCACCCGCAAACTGGGTCTTGAAATTCGTGGCATCAAACGCCGTGATAGGCGCGATACCGTTCTTGCCGTTCACCAACGCCTCCCAGGTCTCAGGCGCCGAATTACCCACCGGGGTAAGTGCGCCTAAACCCGTTACAACAACTCGTCTTAATTGCATCTTTGTCTAATCTATAAATAAAAGCATACGAGTTTACAGTATTCCCGTAAACTCGCAAACAAATGTGAAGCGAAAATTACTTTCCGTTTACTTTCTCTTCAACATAAGCGATAGCTTCGCCTACGGTAGCGATCTTTTGAGTATCCTCATCCGGAATAGAAATACCGAACTCTTTCTCGAACTCCATGATCATTTCAACGGTGTCCAGAGAATCTGCACCCAGATCAGTTTGGAAATTAGCCTCTTTAGTTACCTGAGACTCTTCTACGCCAAGCTTATCAACGATGATGGCTTTTACTTTTGCTTCAATTTCTGCCATAATACTTAATGATTAAGTTAATATTACTGTGTTTTTATTAATTTTCGAATACTATTATTTCCCCCTATTCCGGAAAAATCGCGCAAAATTACTGCTTTTTTTTGAAATATGCAAATATTTTTTTGTTATTTTGCATTTTTGTCACTTAAATTTAGCACAATCTTACCTAAATATACTCCACTTTTGCCCATTTGGGCTACCGGAATTGAATCTCCGTCCAAATTAGCGACCCGTAAATTATCATATAATTTATGTGTGTGGCCACCTATCACTACATCGATTCCGCGAGTACGTGCAACCAGTGCCGTATCGCATACATCTTCTGCGGCTTTTCCGAAGGTTCCCATGTGACTCAGACAAATTACCACGTCGCAATTCTGTGCACGCAACTCATCTGCCATCGCTTGCGCAATCGGATACGGATCCAAGAACTGAACAGGCTTGAAATTCTTCTCGGAAATCAAACCCTTCGGGTCACAACCCAAGCCGAAAATACCGATTTTCAAACCGCCTTTGCGAACGATGGTATAAGGCTTGATGATTTTCTCCAAAGCGGTACCCGTGAAATCATAATTGGCACACACAATCGGGAATTTTGCTGTCTTCAGCACTTCTGCCAAGGTGTCCAAACCGTTGTCAAACTCATGGTTGCCTAACGTACCGGCTTCGTAACCCATCCTGTTCATTGCCGCCAACTCTACACGACCGTGATAGAAATTGAAATACGGTGTTCCCTGACAGAAATCACCGGCATCTACCAGCAGCAGGTTCTTGTCCTTAGCGCGTTCCTGACGAATCAAACCCATGCGACGGGCATAACCGCCTTGGTTATTCGACTTCGGTTCTACCTGCGAATGCGTGTCATTCGTGTGCAGAATAGTCAGATGATCCTGTTTAGCGCAGCCTACGCATAACAAGGCTGCAAAAACATAAAGAAAAACGTTTTTCATGATTATATTACCTATTACATATTACCTCTTCCCTACGCGAAGCGCCTCCTTATCTCCTCGTCGCTCAGCAGCGAAGCGATGATCTTGCCGTCTGATGCACGCTTGTACTGCGGCAACTGTATCAAGCGCTTTACGAGGTCGCGCATCTCCTCTTCCGTCAAGGCCTTGCCGTACGGAATAGCCGCACTCTCCGCCATTGCCTGCGCGATCTGTTCACGCCATTCGCGTTGTGTATCCGCGCCACGTTCACGCACCTGATTCAATATATGTTGCAGTACCGGCAGCGGTGACTGCGTAGCGATCTGTGATGGCACACCTTGTATCGAATAACTGTCCGGACTGAGTTGTTCCAAGTCAAAACCAATCGCCTGCAGATCCTCCTTGATCTGCCCCATAAGCACCATCTCGTCTTGCGCCAACGACAGTACTTCAGGGAACAACAACTGCTGCATCGCTCCTTGCGCCAACGACAATTGCTCCAGATATTGTGCGCACAGTACTGCCGCGTGAGCACGATGCTGGTTGATGATCACGATGCCGTGTGTACCGGGCACTAATATATATCGTCCATCGTACTGCCATAATGCACAACTCTCTACATCCTCTGCGCGCAGCAACTCCGGCTCCAAAAGGTCTGTGCTCTGCGTTCTGTCAGCCAAACGGTCTGTATGCTGCAATCCTTCATACAACGTCTCCCAGTTCCTTGGCGCCTTGTCGGGATAGATAACTCCTCTTGTATGGAATGGGTTATAGGTCGGGTCAACCGTCACTTGCGGGCGTTGAACCGGTGTATCGGTAGGCAACGGTATATCGATGTTGCCGGATGTTTCAAAATCAATCTGCGGAGCTAAGGTAAACTTACCCAACGCTTCGCGTACCGAGGCCATCAGAATCTGAAAAATCGTCTGCTCGTCGGCAAACTTAATCTCCGTCTTCGTAGGATGAATATTGACATCAATAGCCTCTGGGTCGATGTCAAAATAGATAAAGAACGACGGCTGGTAGTCATTGGGCAGCATGCCCGAATATGCCGTCTGAATAGCTTTCAAGAAATACGGATGGCGCATGTATCGACCGTTGACGAAGAAATACTGTTCCGCTTTCTTGGTCGCCGATTCAGGCTTAACCACAAACCCGCGGATCGTCACCATCTCTGTCTCTGTATTCACATCCACAAACGACGATGTATAAACATTGCGCTTGGGATTACCGAAAATTGCCTCTATGCGTTGCTTCTCTGTCCCTACAGGCAACTCCAGCAAAATCTCGTCATTATGCACGAACGTGAAGGCTACTTTCGGATAAACCAACACGATGTGATAGAATTCCGTCAGCAAGTTACGCAACTCCGTTTGGTCGGTCTTAAGGAACTTACGCCTTACCGGCACATTGAAGAATAAATTGCTGACTTTGATATTCGTACCCACCGGGCAACTGCATGGTTCCTGACGAACAACATCCGAACCGTGTATCTCCAGCAGCGTACCTGTCTCATCTTCCGCTCTGCGCGTGGTCATCTCCACTTGCGCTACAGCGCATATACTCGCTAAGGCTTCACCGCGGAAACCCATCGTACGCAGAGAAAACAGATCCTGCGCCTCGCGAATCTTACTCGTTGCGTGACGTTCGAATGCCAAGCGGGCATCCGTTTCACTCATTCCCACACCGTCATCTATCACCTGCAGCAACGTGCGACCGGCATCTCGAACAATGACTTGAATGCGTTTGGCTCCCGCATCCAAGCTATTCTCCACAAGCTCTTTCAGACACGATGCGGGACGTTGGATCACCTCACCCGCTGCAATCTGATTCGCTACGCTGTCCGGTAATAAATGAATGATATCCACACCTTATATATATTATAATATAAAGTAAAATGCAAAAATAAGCAAACCGAGCAATACCAACCAGAATATGAGTCGCGATTGTTTCTTCTTGCGCAACTCGGTCATATTCTTCTCATGCTCAGCGCGAAAAGCCCCGTGCTGAAGACGCGCAAGTTTTTTATCCTTGCGCGCCTCCTTTTCCTGATCATAGTAAATGGGGCGATAGTCCCACTCACGGGGTTTTTGTACTTTCGGAAAAAGTACAGACATAATTACTTAACGATTGCCTGGAACTCAGCGTCCTCTGCGAACTTGCTGAACTCGATATCGCTTGCTGCACGTGCTTTCATGTTAGCATCTTGTGCGATAGCGGATTTCAAGTTCTCGATCACAGCAGCTTTGTCGTTTGTGCGAGCACCTACGATAGCCTTGAGGTATGCGGTCGTTGCATTCGGCTCCTTAACTGCGTCAAGGGTCTTCGATGCACCTGCATAGTCCTCACTCAGGATCTGCTGAACAGCTGCGTTGTTAGTTGCGCTCTCGCCGTAAGCCTCTTTAGCCTTAGCGTAGTCACCCTTCTTGGTGTAGAGCGTACCCAGAGCTGCATTCAGGTTACCCTTCGTGCCGGCTGCTTTACCGAAGTACTCCTCAGCCTTGTCGAGGTCACCGTCAGCCATTGCTGCGATACCTGCGTTGTAGTTTACGTCCGGATCGTTCGGTTGGATCTCCAATGCTTTCGAGTAGCAACGACGAGCCTCAGCGATGTTACCTTCCTCGAAGTAAACCTGACCCAGACCGTTCCATGCACGGTAGTCGTTGAATTGGTCAGCTGCCTTCTGATAGATAGCTTTCTTCTCTGCTTTGTCGTTGGTCAGAGTAGCTGCATAGAGCAACTCCTCAACGCTCAGTTGCGAAGGATCTTCCTTAGCGAGTTTCTTAATCTCCTCATCGCTCTTACCGATCAAATCGGTCGTCAAGATCAGGCGGCTGCGACGCAGTGCCGGAAGGATCTCGTCAGCGATAGTACCGTAAACGGAACTCAAGTTCTTGATCTGTGCCTCGCGCTCCTCAGGATCGCTGTACATCGACAGAACGCGCAATACGAGGTCTTTGTCCTTCATGTTGCTGTTCTCCATTGCTTTCTGGAAACCTTCCCAGTCCTCAGCGGTGATGTTGGAGGAAATAGCGCTGTTCACTTTGTTCTTCTTCAGATCTTTCTTCAAGAAATCAGCAGCTGCTTTCTGACGGTTCTTTGCCAAGTTCTCGTTCAGACTTACACCACCATCCGGAGATGCATAACCTGCAACCTCAATCTTGTTGATCTCTTTCTTCTCGTTGTCCTTTGTCTCTTTGATAGCATTCTGCAAAGCCTTCATCTCATCCGTACCGGTTTCAGACGAACGTACGTTTGCCTGTTGAATCAAGAACTTGATGTCAGCCTCTGTGCACTCTTGGATAACACGTTGGAACTTGTCCGGAGTGGTAGCCGTCTTGTTGTCACGAGCATCAGCCAACTCAGAGGTAGCAACTACACCATCAGCGATCTTCATGTCGGGAATCTCGATCTCTTTCTTACCGATCTTACCCTCGAAGCGAAGATACAACTCCGATTTAGCCATTGCGGGAACATACTTGAAAGAGCAGCTCTGAGAATAAGTACCACCCTTTGCATAGTTAACGGTCTTACCGTTCTCAGCTGCCTTCTCACCTACATACGTAGTCGGCTCACCTACAACTTCCTGACCATCAAATTTCAACACCGGAGTAACCGTCAGTACACCCTTCTTAGCGAATTTCTTCTGAGGGAACGTACCCGTGATGTCTGCACTTACCTTACCACCTCTAACCTCCAGCGGGCTCGGGTTAACGGTAAGATCATCCGGTTTCGGCAGCGATTTGCTACACGATGCCAACACTGCTACTGCAGCAATGAGGCTAAGAAATAAACCTTTTTTCATACGCGTAAAAAATAAGTTAATTTATTGTTTGTTGTTTGCGTTTGTCACATAGACCACACTTTACGGCTGCAAAATTACAACAAAAATTCGAAATGTGCAAATTTTTCCTGATTTTTTTTGCATTTTGCCCCATTTTAATGGGAAATAGTGTATAAACGATGCCCGTCAACGGCCTCAAAGTGGTTCGGAAGCGATATTTTGGGAGCAGGAACACCTTTGCCGATTTTCAGTTCCGGAGCTACCTCTATATGCATCTCGTCCCAGATTCCTGTTTCTAAAATATGTTGCAGCAATGTGGGACCTCCTTCTACCAAAATCGAATGAATATTACGGTTCGCCAAATCGCTCAATATAGACGGCCAATCGGTGCGCTCGCGATACACAATCGTCTCGCTCTCATCGGAGAAAATCTTCGCGTCCATGGGCAGCACTCCTTTCCGATCCAGCGTCACCCGAATCGGGTTCCTGCCTTCCCAATGGGTATTGAGCAACCGCGGATTGTCCAAAAGAACCGTGTTTGTTCCTACCATAATCGCCATATTCTCCGCCCGCATCTTATGCACGATCTTCTTCGTCTCCGGTGTCGAAACAGCAAGTGCGCCGTTGAGATGTTCATCTGATTGCTGATTTCTGACATCTGATATCTGACGTTTTCTATCCACGAAGCCGTCCGCTGTCTGTGCCCATTTCAGCACCACATACGGACGATGCTTCTCGTGCAGACACAAAAATCGTTTGTTCAACTCCCGGCATTCGTTCTCCATCACGCCCACAACAACTTCTATCCCCGCGTCACGCAGCATCTGAATACCCTTGCCGGCAACCAACGGATTCGGATCCAACATCCCTACAACCACTCTACCCACACCTTTTTCTATAATCAATTTCGCGCACGGGGGCGTTTTACCGTAATGACTGCACGGCTCCAACGAAACAAAGAGCGTGCAATCCTTGAGATCTGACATCTGATTTCTGACATCTGACATCTCCCAATTCTTGAAACAATTTACCTCCGCGTGACCTTCGCCGTATTTCTGATGCCAACCCTCCGCCAAAATCTGTTCATCACTGTTTCGCACCAATACGGCTCCGACCATAGGATTCGGGGCAACATAATACTCACCGCGATGGGCAATTTCGATACAATGTGCAATAAAATTTGCGTATTCCATTTTTTTGTAGTAATTTTGCAGCGTGAAAGAATTGATCATCCATATTACCTCTCTACTTCTGCCTTGCTATCCGGAAGATGAAGCACGCAGTTTGGCTTGGTGGATAGTGGAAGAAGAAACGGGATTGTCTCGTTCTCAAATCCTTTGCGGCTGCAAAGGTACAACTTTTTCTCCACATATGCAAGAGGTTGTGGACAGATTATTGCATTTTGAACCCATTCAGTACATTTTTGGGCACACTTTATGGGGCGGACTCGACCTCAAACTCACTCCTGCAACCCTTACCCCCCGTCCCGAAACTGCCGAATTGGTTGAACTCGTCAATCAATCGTTCAATCGTCAACCGTCTAATCGTCAATGGAACGTCCTTGACGTGGGCACCGGCTCGGGTTGTATAGCTATCGCCATCAAAAAAGCCCATCCCGAATGGCAAGTAACCGGCATCGACATCTCTGCCGAAGCGATCGAAATAGCCAAAGAGAACGCACGCCGTAATAATGTCGAAGTGGATTTCCAAGTAGCAGATATTTTCTCCGATGAATGCGAAGCTTTTTACACGTCACTCCATACACCTTACACCCTTATTATCAGCAACCCTCCATACATCCGCGAAAGCGAAAAAGTTTCGATGAAACCGAATGTTTTGAACTTCGAACCATCCACAGCGCTCTTCGTTTCCGACACCGATCCCCTGAAGTTCTACAGACGTATCGCTGAACTCCTTTCTTGTACACCTTACACATCACACCATACACCAAAATACTTGTTCTTTGAAATCAACGAAGCCTTCCCGCAAGAATTGGCTGCTATGTTAGAGCAATTGGGCTATACCGATATACAAATAAGCAATGACATCTATGGAAAACCGAGAATTATCCAAGGCCGAATGGCTTGATAAAGCTGAAGCCTACTGTGCCCGTTCGGAACATTGTGCCGCAGATGTGCGACGCAAACTGTTTGAATGGGGAGCACCTGCCGATATCGCCGCATTCATCGAAGAAAAATTGTACGATAACGACTTTCTTAACGATGCCCGTTTCTGCCGTGCATATGTCCATGACAAAGTGGAATACCAATCCTGGGGACGCCTCAAGATCCAAGCCGGACTGCGTGCACTTCAACTTCCCGAATCTGAAATCCGCCAAGCTCTTGCCGACATTGACGAGTCCAAATACATCTCCAATCTCCGTGCTCTTATCGCCTCCCGCCGCACCGATTCCCGCACTAACCGCAACTCACTCGACGACAAAACCCTTCGCTTCCTCCTCCAGCGCGGCTTCACCTTCGACGAAATCAACAAAGAAGGAGCTGATACCCCTTATAATGATTAAGCAATATATAAGGAATATATAAGGAATAACTAAAGTTATAAACGTTCTGTATTATATACAAAGTATATAATACCCTAGTGAGAGAGGGGTTTTGAAAAATTGCACTGGCGAGGATGGCGATACTGGCGATATCGCCAATATCGTCAATATCGCAAAGCGAAAATTTGCATAAGAAAAGTGAGAATTTTGAGAATTCCCACTTTTCTTACTTTTCTCAGTGCGATTGTTTACTTAACCTCTACGCCCTGAGCAGTATAGACTTTATTTCCGCGGAGGATGAACAACTGACCGTTATGCAGTAGTTTGACTGCTTTGTCCGTAGCATTGATGTCGTCAATGCCTTGACTCTCGATCTCACGGAAAATCGCGGTAATGGAGGCATCCATGCAAGCCGGTGCGATAAACGGATTGTCTACCGAACCATTCGACCACTCTACGAATACGTATCCTTCTTCCGGCGTAGCCGTAAGCGTCACGAGTTCGCCTTCTGCAAAATCACCGCCACCGCTAACACTACCCATCGTGTTGTCGCTTGACTCAACGGTGATGGTGTAGGTGGCTTCTTCTGCAGCCTTCGGAGCGATACGGAACGTACGAACTTCGTTGTTCTCTGCATCGCGCATCGTACCATTCTCTGCGAGATAAGTGCCCTCCGGGTAGATCATATAGTTCTCCGGTATAACCAATCCGCCACGAATCTCCATGCCGCAACCCGACACTTGCAGTTCGTTGCCTTCAATCAGTTTGAGTGTATCGGTAATTATAGCCACATGGTCCTCACTGTTACCGGTAATCTTTGTCAACTTATTACGTAATTCGAGGACTGCAGTATTAGATGTGTTGACAAATTGGATACCTTTATCGTCGGTATTTGCTTCATGGAAGCCCACATTAAGGGTGTCGAAATAGATACGTACTATATCTGCCTCGTCGAAATATAGTGTCCAGTCAGATTGACCTTTGATGGTATTGCTACCATTACAATAAACGCGCACTTCGCCCGGCAGATTGGAGTAGATGCCGGATTCGTCAATATTCCAATTAACACCATTGAGCGTGATTTGTCCCAAGCCGTCTGCATCCTTGTATTCGGATTTCTTGTCGCCCGCAGGGTCCAAACAGTTCTCGCTGGTCACTTTGGTTCCTTTGAGCCACAACGGATATTCTTCCGGCGTACCACCTTCGGACTCGAAGTAAGCTACGGCGCGGATCTCTGTATTCAGCTCGATTTCAGAGTCTTTGTCTGCTACCGTCAAGTAACCCGCTTTTCCTTTGCGGTAAATATGCCACTCTTGGAACGTGTAGCCGGATTTCGGATACGCATGGAGAGGATAGGTAAGGCCGTATATGTTCTCCATTCCGCCGTTCACATCTCCCATCGCAGGATCGTTAGCCTCTATGGTGATAGGCAGGAGATGTCGGCTATCGCTTGAGAGCAATAATATACCCTTAGATGCATCATCCGTAGAACCCGTCACGCCACCTGTCGAGTTGAACTGCGCCGAACGCGGCCATGCAATGAAGGACGATGCTATGTCTTTTTCACTTAACTTGTGAGTAGTGAAAACCGGGGTATTGGAGGTCTTAAATCCGGCTTGGCTGAATAACGTAGTATTGCTTAATGTCAGACCGGTCTTGCAGAACACTTCACGCTCACTATGAACCACAATGGAGTCAGCTTTTCCATTACATTCGATATAGAGCCGCGGCCCCTCACAGCGGATAGGATACGAGCTTTGATTCTTACCATAGGTATTAATATATACCGAACCATTCTCACTCATCATCTCATTCGTCTGCGAACGCATAATCAACTCGCAGTTGTTGTGCGCAGGATTGAAGAAGATACCATGACCGCCGTCAGCGTAATAGCGCGTGTCTATACCATCGTACTTAACACCGGTCGGGTCGCCTGACCAGATGCTGACATTGTCCATGATAACCAGCACGCTGTCCTCCTGAATCTCAATTGCAGGCACACCTTTCGGACTTAGTCCGCTATAGCCATTATACAAACCTTGCGTATTGATAGAAGCGTTCTCAAGCACCAAAATAATTTGCTTGCCATCCTCATATGCGCCTCTTGAATTGTTGGCAACATAGATATTTCCGCTGGCATAATTGCTCTTGAAATAGTTCTGCTCCGTGCAGCGGATGTCTAATTGCTCACCTGCAATCCAAATCTTGTATTTACGCATACCTGCTTCCAGCATGAATGCTGCCGAGGTAGCGCTACCGGAAGTGTAGTTGTAAGTATAAAGGACATCATTCCAAAGCGAAATATCACAAGCAACAGCGCGTGACTGTGCTTCGGCCTTCAGCGGAGCGCCGTCAATAATCAATGTGGTAGCAGCAATAGAGTTCGTTGAAGTTGCCGATACGTCCACATACAGGTTGTGCAGCAGAATCTGGTTGTCGCACTCGATGGCTTTGCATCCCGCACCGAAGACAACCAATGTATCTTCTTCCGTGCCCTCTATCGACAAGTGCGCACCGGTACATTTGATACCACTGCCGTGTACGCGGCTCTTGCCTTCCACCTTGATCACATACTCCAGATTTTCGCTACCGGTATAGTTCATTACCACACTGGTCACATCCGCATTGCGCAGCGTGAGAGTCTTGGTGGGTTCGTTCCAACTGACACTACCTCCGTCGCCCAAGATATCACCGGCATTGTCATCCGCCAGGCCGATACCATTGACGATAACCGGCACAAAATCGCCGTTCATGATACGGAACCGCATCACGGGCATTGTACGCAAATTAGTAATGAACTGGTCGTAGGATAACTCACTCTCATTAAAAGAGAAATAGTACTTCTTTTGCGCCGGTATGCGCTCTTTCCATTCGTTCTCGGTGAGTTTCAACGCGCAATAATTAAACACGCCGTTGATAACACCGTTGGCATAATAGAAATTCTCCGGGCGTGCAGCAACGGGACAGAAGTAATTCTCTTCTGCACTGACGATACTATCTGTCCAGAAATATACACCACTCTTATTGCTTACTTCACCGCCAAGCATATTAACGTGCGATTCTTCATATGCTTCCAGCAGATTGATTTTGCCACCATACATATTCAGCGTCACGTTCTCATCGTCCATCACAACGCCGCAACGATCGCCTGCGGTGCTATTTGACCAAGGAGCGCATCCATTGATTTCGCCACCACAGATATTAACGCGTTCACAGGTAGAATTTTTGGGCACGAAGACAGCAGCTACTTCGGTTGCATTCCCTTCGTAACTATTGAATATAATTTTACCGCCGCCTTGCGAGTCGATGATATTAAATTCGTTGCATTGCCAGCCGGCAGCAAAGAGGCAGACACATTTGGGATAGCCGTTATAATCTTTGTATTTCACACGGGCGTTGTCACCATACCACGCAGCAGTTATTGTGTGACCATTCAAGTCCAAAGTCTTCCGTCCCTGACCGACAGACACGAAGGCTGCTATTTTCTCGTTTCCGTAGCGGTAAGCGATACTATATTGCTCAAGGCCTTTATTCCTCCAATATTTGGAAGGGGCATTGTTGTCCACACGCAAGATACGTGCAGAATGTGCCAGAGAGACATCGTTAGTTGTATACCACTTGTCGTCAATCTCAAGGTCCGCATCCAAAGTGACGACTACATCGTAATAGAGCGAAGAACAATCCTCGAGGAACATACGAACCGTATTGAAGTGATCCGCATGAACTGTTTGTTGCTCATATGCCTTAACCGGCATAGCCAGCATCAGCGCACATAGCGCCAAAGCCAGCGAATAAAAATACCGTTTCATAGATTATTGTATTTGTGCGCCTTGCGCGTTAAAGATTTTGCCATTCTTCTCGATGAGCAGCTGACCGTTGAGGAGCGATTTGCGCACACGCACTTCTGCGTTAACATCATCAACACCCAACTCTCCGCCAAAAGGAGTAAAGAAAGCGGTAATAGTGATGTCGGCATGGATATCGAATACCAGTTCTTCACCCGGAAGCGGCTCTTGAGCGTTCATACTTGCAGCACATACTACGGCTGCGACAAATAAGAAAATCTTTCTCATAATCGTAAAATTTTTGATTGTTTGTAATTATTATTTGAGTATAAATAAAAAGCAGCATCATTTGACGCTGCAAAGGTACTGCTTTTTGAGCATGTACACAAGTACCCAAAACTCGCATTTTTATATTATGCCATGTTCAATAGCGAAACGGACGAGTTCAACTGAGGTGGAGAGACCGAGTTTGTTAAAGATATTGGTTTTGTGGCTATTAACGGCGCGAAGCGAGATGTGTAGGTTCTCCGCTATCTCCTTGCCCAATAATCCGTCGCAACATGCCTTAATAATCTGTAACTCACGTTTGGTTAGTGCGGCGGTGTTCTGCTTGTTGAGTTTGGCATCCGTAATATCGCGAATAAGAATAGCAATATCCCTGCCGTAGAAAGGAACGCCTTCAGATACGGTATCAATAGCAGATGTGATTTCATTCAATGGACCACGTTTACTAACAAATCCGTCAACTCCAATTTGCAATAGTTGAACCAGCGTATATTCGCGCGAGTCCACAGACAGCACGATAATCTTCACTTCAGGAAACTCATTGCGCATCCGTTGTGCTACTTCGATGCCATTCGTGCCCGGAAGCAGAATATCTAACAATAGTATATCGCAGGGCTTTCCATCTTGCAGTGCAGCGAACAATTCGTCTGCTGAAGCGACACTAACCGTTAACTCATGTGGCGTATTGCGCAGTGCGGTGGCTACTCCAACGCGCACCAACTCATGGTCATCTAAAATAGCAATATTCATTTGAGAAAATATTTGATTATATTGGTAAGTGAATTGTTATGGTTGTGCCTTGGCCTAAAGCGGAATCAATCTCCATCGTTCCATGGTTGAGTTTAAGTAACTCTCGGCAGAGCAATAATCCGAAGCCTGTGCCGCTTTCTTCTTCTGTACCAACGGATGAACGTACTTGTGTGGTAGCGGTTAGTAACTCTTGCCGTTTGGTCTCATCTATACCCATGCCGTGGTCGCGGACGTAGAATCCGCTATCAGTAGTTCCCAATTCTATAGTGCTTCCGGTTGGCGAAAATTTAATTGCATTACCCAAGAGGTTTCGAAGGATTGTACGCAAAGAATCGCGGTCAACCGTTACTAATAAACGTTTAGCTCTTACCTCAATAGCGATGTTTTTGAGTATAGCAGCACTCTCAACATCCGTAATAGTTTCGCGTAGCAAGGCACTGAGGTCTATATGGGTCGGATGAACAGCGCGCAGATGGCGGTTCAACTGCACAATCTCTTGCAAATTGCGTAGTAAATCCAGTTGTCCGTTACTGGCGGCTAATAGTTGCCCTATGCGCGTATACACCTCCTCCGGAGTGTGCTGTGTGTAGTCGGTATAGAGATGCTTAAGTACCTGTTGTTGGGCAACGATAGGATTTTTCAGATCATGGCTCAGGATACTATACTGTCTTGCTTTATCGGCCGCGGCTTGCTCTATCGTTTGTTTACGGTGACGGAGCAAGACAATCAAGAAGATGAGTAATACTACTACAATAAGTGACAATAGAGAGAACAACCATAATACTTTCTCTCGGGCACGTTTCTGTTGTAATTCCTGTTGTTGTTCCGCTAATTGTTGCTCTTTGCGGAATGAGTCGTAACGAACCTGCGCGATGGTCAATTGGCGCTGGTTTTCCTCACTCATTAGTTGTTCCCTCAGTTCGCGTGCTCGCTCCAACCAGATAAGCGCTTCTGTCTGTTTATTTGCCGATTTAGCTTGAGCATAGAGTTTATTGCATGCCTCATACTCCTGTTTTTTCAAGCCTTTCTCATGCGCGATAGTTGCGGCTTCTTCATAACGCTCCAATTGCAGCAGACATAGCACTTCGGTCATTATGTTACCCGTTTCGCGTGCAATAGCCAATGCCTCGGTATTGTATCGGCGCGCACGGTCTGTTTGACCCAAGGCTGCATAAATGTGCCCTAATTGTGCAAGCCTCATACCTTCTTGCAAGCGCCTACCTAACAAACGGTCAATCGTCAACGCATCTTCAGTTAACGCCAGCGCACGGTTTAAATCAGAGTCTTTGGCAAGGAGCACCTCTCCTAACATCGCCTCGCGGATAGCCAGCGACTTAGGTGTGTGCGCCGAATCAGTACGTAATAACTCTTGCTCGATGGCTATCGCACGTTCCAGATAGTCAATCGCTACATCTTGTTGTCCTGCAGAAGAATAGATACCGGCTAAGTTACCTAACGAGGCAGACAGATTGACGGAATTGCCTTGCAACTCATCATATTGCAGACACACCTCGCCATATTCCAAGGCTTTCTCATAATCGCCCAGACGATGATAGCAGTATAGCAGACACGAATAGAACTCACATCGGATGTCCACCGAATCCTCCGGCACTCCCTCCAAACCTTCATTGTTGATAAGCACTGCCTGCGATAAGTTCCCTACCATCGCCTCTGCGTAAGCGCTGTCCACCAGCGCCATACTCGTCTCGCGCAAGTCTGCGCGCGCTGTGAATGCGCACGCACAGAAAAGTGATAGTAGTAGTAGAAGATGTCTCTTCATAATATCATCCTTGAGGTATATCCAAAATCGGGTGCAAAGGTACTACATTTTCGTGAAGTATGCAAGTACCCAATACTACTATTTTTAAAAAATTATGGTTCTGCAGAGAGAATACGATTCATGAAGGCGAGCATTTTGGAGTTGACTTCTTGGGACTCGGGGAGGGATGGGTAAACGACATTATGGACGTGTCCGGCTTTTTTCTTCTGCGACTCTATATGCACATAGTCAAGTTCGCGCTGGAGCATCATGCAGTCACCGGAGATGATGAGCGACTGGAGTCGGAGAAAGTCCTTTCGGCTGGTGGAGACAAAACTCTTTGGCATAATAGACGTCGAGCACCTGCCGTTCGTTGCCGTTCTCCACATAGGGGATCCCGATGCGGTGTTCGCACAAATCGGCATAGCACTTGACTTTCTTGACCTTATTGACCTGGACCAGCGCATTCTGCAGCACGGTCTTGGTCACTTTGACGGCATAGCTATCGGCTGATACCATCATCAGCGCCGCCACTATGTACAGGGCGATTTTTCTCATACATCGAAGAATCCTAATTGGCTGATGGCGGTTAGCATACGACCGATATACTCGTTGTCGGGTTCGGCCCATTGGAAGCCGAGTCGCAGGAGCACTTGTGAGGTATAAGCATTGTTGCGATCCACGATCTGGGTCGGTTGGCCATGCGCGATGTTCTGGTACGCAAGCATGGTGGTGAGCAACGGTGCTTTTTGCGGGTCTAAGGCTGCCTGCTGGATGGCTAAGCCAAAGACTTCGGGTTCAACGAACTGCATCTCTGTACCGAGTTTATCGAGTACCTGCAGCACGTTACCGAGGAGTCGTGTATGCGTGTTGTAGGGCTGGAAGACGGTACACTCTTTCGGGGTGGTAGCAAGCAGGACGATGGCTTTCGCCGTTTGGTCGATTGGTGAGAACTCGGTAGGTTGGTCGTACTGGTCGAACGGACAGCAGCCGAGCATGTTGAAGATCTTGATACGACCCATGTAACTATTGGTGGAGAAGTTGACTTGGAACTCGCCGTCGTAGCTACGTGCTGCGAGGTTACCGACACGCATGATTTTCGCGCGCAAGCCCTTGGTAGCCACCGCATCGAGGATAAGGCGGTCGGCAAGGAACTTGGAGTGCATGTACTGATTGCCGAGGTACTGCCCGAACCATATGTTACGCTCGGTGAGGACAGGTGCGGGAGCGTCGGATCCCACCCATACACCGCCGGTGGACGTCGTGGATACATGGACGAGTGCGGCACCTGTAGCGAGACAGAAATCGACACAACGCTGTGCTCCGCCGATGTTGACATCTTCGATGTCCGTGCCTTTCGAGAAGTGCTTTACGTTCGCGGCGCAGTTGAACACGGTGTCGATGGGTGTTTGGATATTGAAATCGCTCGTGACATCGCCCTGAACGACGAAAATACGAGTACCGAAGAGGTCGTCGAAGCGGCGGCTGAAATAGTAGAACAGCAGGTTACGCACGCGGCGTTCCGCATCTTCGGCGCTCTTACCGCGCACGAGGCAGGTGATGGTCTTGGCATCGGAGTCAATCAGTTCCTTGAGCACGTGGATACCGAGGTAACCCGTTGCACCGGTGAGGAGCACGTTACCTAACTCTTGCCGTTCGCCGGACTTGAAGGTATCGAGGGTGTTCGCTTGCAGCAGCTGGTTGATAGCGCTGTAGTCGAACTCGGTTACCTCGCGGTCCGCCGCTTCACCTTCGTTGGCCTCCGCCTGTCCGTTGACAAGGTTCGTGAGGTCACGCGGCGTAGGATGCGCGAAGAGGTCGGCATAGGCTATGTGCTTGCCGGCTTTGTCGGCTTCGATGATGACGCGGGTGACCATGAGGGAGGTGCCGCCCAACTCGAAGAAGTTATCCGTTGCACCCACTTTGTCCAACGAGAGGATGTCCGCGAAGATGTCTGCGAACAGTTTCTCGGTGTCGTTGGCAGGCGCTACGTAGTCGTGGTCGTCGGCTTGTATCTTCGGTGCCGGCAGGGCACGTTTGTTCACTTTCTGGTTCTGGTTGAGCGGGATGACATCGATCTGCATGGTAGCAGCCGGCACCATATACGGCGGTTTGCGCTCGCGGATGAAGGTGTTGAGGGCCGCTACGTCGATAGTTTGGTCGCTGACGATGTAGGCGGCGATGAACTTACCACCGTTGGGGTAGTCAAAGGCTTGAACGGTAGCATCTTTGATGCCTTCGAACTGACGGATGACGGCTTCGACCTCTTTGAGCTCGATACGGAATCCGCGGATCTTCACCTGTCCGTCGCGACGACCCACGAACTGGATATTGCCGTCCGGCAAGTAACGCACGATATCGCCGGTGCGGTAACAGCGTTTGCCGTTCCACTCGACGAAAGTCTCGGCGGTTTTCTCCGGTAGGTTGAGGTAACCACGACTTACCTGCGGACCGCTTACCCACAATTCGCCCGTTGCCCCGAGCGGCAGACGTTGACCGTTGGTGTCCATGATGAAGAGCTGCAGGTTATCGAGCGGTTTGCCGATAGGTATATGCTGCTCGTATTCGTTGAGCAGATAGGTGGTTGTGAAGATGGTACACTCCGTCGGACCATAACCGTTATGCATCTTGTAGTTCGTTGGCGGGTTGAGTGCCGAGAGCGCTTCTCCGCCTACGGAGAGGTGGTGGAGCGAATGGCACTCGACGTTGGTAGCGAACTGATAACCGATCTGCGTGGTCATGAAGGCGTGCGTGATACCTTCTGCGTCGAACGCACGACCGAGTTCCGGCAAGTTCAGACGCAGGTCTTCCGGCACGATATAAACGGCTGCACCGCAAGTGAGCGCCGGGTAGAGGTCCATCATACACGCATCGAAACCGAAGCTTGCATAGGCGGCTACCTTGTGTCCGGCATGCAGGTCGTAGTAGCGCTGGTACCAATGGCAGAACGCCACGAGGTTACCGTGCTCGAGTTGAACACCTTTCGGCACGCCGGTAGAACCGGAAGTATAGAGGAGGATAAATAAATCCGATGGATTTATTATTTTAGATTTTAGATTTGAAATTTGAGATTTAGATAGTTCTTCGAACTCTTTCTCCGTGAGGAGCATGCAACTGTTGGCATCCTGCTGCATGTAGCTGAGTCGCTCTTCGGGGTACGATGGGTCGAGCGGCAGGTACGCACAACCGGTCTTGAGGACCGCCAACGCACCAAGCACCATCCATTCGCTACGCGGCACTTTGATAGCTATTACGTTCGTCGTCGGGTGCAGACCTGCAGCGATTCGGTCGGATATCTCATCGACCTCGCGGTAGGTGAAGCGTTTGTCGGTATAGACGAGAGCGAGTGCATCCGGGGTCTTGGCTACTTGTGCCTTGAAGAGCGAGAGGACGGTCTGCGTGTTGTCGTACGGCACAGCAGTTTGGTTGAAGCTGTCAAGCAGTTTGGCTTGCGCCTCGTCCATAAGCGAGATCGAACGCAGGGCTGCGGTCGGTTGGGCTGCGAAAGCACTGAGCGCATTGCTTACCGATTGCGCCAAGGACTGCATCAGTTCGCGGCTGTAACGACCGTTGTCGTACTCGATGGCTACGCTCGGTTGACCGTTCACCTCGATGATATAGAAGGCTATCTTGAATTTCGGTACGTTGAGCTCCATGTTCTCCGTCGCGATGGTCTGGCCGTTGATCTTGTACTCGGAGAGCACGCCAAGTTGGTAAGCGAACATGATCTCTGCCGTCAGGTCGTAGTCGGCTGCAATCTGCGCAAACGGGTAGTTCTCGTGCGCCAGCGTCTGCTCGAAATGTTCGCCGGTTTCGCGGATGAAGTCCTGTACCGTCTGGTCGCTTATCTTACTGCTCAACGCCAACGTGTTGACCATCATGCCCATCGTGTTCGCCATCTTGAGGTTGCTTCGACCATTGGAGATCGTGGTGATACACAGGTCGTCGGCGTTGGCGAAACGCGCAAGGGTGTAGAAGACGGCAGCGAGGGTGGCTCCGGCAGGTGTCACTTGGGCGTTTTGTGCCAAGGTTTCTGCGGCTTTGATGTCCATCGGCGCATAAACCTGCCCTATCTCACCGTCCTTAGGGTTCGTGAGGTCCGCAGCTATTTCCGTTGCACCTTCCACTTGCGCAAGTTGCGAGTGGAAGAACTCTTTCGCCGCAGCATATTCTTCTCCATCTTTGGCTGTTTGTTCATCGGCTACAAACTGCGCATAGGAGTACATCTCCGTGTCGATCGTGCCGCCGTCGAGCAGCGTGCACAGTTCGTTGAAGAAGACGTCATAGGACGCGCCGTCGCATACGAGGTGATGGATGTCGCAGTAGAGGTAGAGCGCCTGCTCCGTGCGCACGATGCTGAATCGGCAAAGCAGGTCTTTGCTCAGGTTGAACGGTCGCACGAACTCCGCACAATAAGTCTCGAGTTCGGATTCCTTCTTCTCCAAACTCTCCACTTTCAATTCTACATTTTTATCGATGATTTGCTCCACTCCGGTGTCGTTCGTTTGGAAATGAACGAAGAGTTCCGGATGGCTGTTGACCACTTTCGTCACCGCCTCACGCAGCGCCTCATCGCTGATGGACAACGGCATACGCGCACGCATGGGTATATTATATAGTGTCGAAGTGGGGTTCTTCATGCACTCGAAATAAACACCTGTCTGCGCGTGGCTCAACGGATAAGGAGCGGTCAGGGCTTCTTCGGTATCCCTGGATTCCGGCATAACGGTATCCCGATGACCGCCCAACATCGCCTCCAAAATCTCATTCTCGATGGTCTGGATATTGGCTCCTTTGACGAGCAGTTTGGCATCGAGTTGCACGCCGAAACGCTTATATACTTGCGTCGCTAATTTGATAGCGGAGATCGAACTGAGACCCACAAAACGCAGATCAGTGGTAATACCGAAATCGCTGTTCCCTACGATACCTGCAACGATCTCTTTGATCTGCTCTTCAAGCACATTGAGCGGGGCTTCCCCCTCTAGGCGGAGGCCGCTCTCCCCGTTCCATCGGGGAGACGCTCCGGGTTCCGGAAGCGCACGCTTGTTGACTTTTTGGTTCTGGTTCAACGGAATAGCATCTATCTGCATCGTTACCGCAGGCACCATATACGGCGGTTTCTGATCCATGATAAAGGCATTGAGTGCCTGAATATCGATCTTCTGGTCCGAAACGATGTACGCGGCAATGAACTTGCCTCCGCCGTCGGGATAATCGAAAGCCTGCACGGTGGCGTCTTTGATGCCCTCAAACTGACGGATAACCGCCTCCACTTCTTTGAGTTCAATACGGAAACCGCGGATCTTGACCTGTCCGTCCTTGCGGCCCACAAACTCGATAGCTCCGTCCTCACGATACCGAACTATATCGCCCGTACGATAGCATCTGAGTCCGTTCCATTCCACGAAGGCTTCTGCGGTCTTCTCGGGGTTATTAAGATAACCGATACCTACCTGCGGTCCGGCTATGAGCAGTTCGCCTGCTGCGCCCCATGGCACGCGGTGACCGTATTTATTGACGATGAAAAGTTCGGCTGTGTCGTTCGGATAGCCGATAGGGATATTCGGCTCGTTCTTCTCCACCCAGAAACTGGATACATAGACGGTACATTCCGTCGGACCGTAGCCATTCCACAAACGATAGGATGGCGGATTCAATGACATCAGTTTTTCGCCACCCACGCCGAGACATTGGAATCCGGGAATATCGGGATAGTTGATAGCCATCTGCGTGCCTACTTGGGTCGTCATGAAGGAGTGCGTAATGCCCTCTTTGACAAAATAGTCATATATACCATCCAAATCGAACCGTATATCTTCGCCTATAACATATATGGCTGCGCCGGCATATAAGCATCCCCAAAGGTCGTGCATGAACGCGTCAAAGCCGTAGCCGGCATACGTAGCGTACCGGCTCTCGGGCGTCAGACCTATATGATGGGTATGGTAATCGCAGAAAGTAAGAATATTCTGCTCGCTCAGCATGACCCCTTTCGGCGTACCTGTCGTACCGGATGTATAAAGCAGAATGAAAGCGTCTTTGCCTTCATATTTCGCGGCATCGGCACGCATGAACTCTAATCGCTCGGCTGGATAGGAACTATCCAACGGCATGGCTGTGAACCCGGCTTTGGCGATAGCGAGCGGCACAATCACCATCTGTTCGTTACGCGGCACGGAATAACCGATTACATGCCCGCCGCAGCGAACTGTGTATTGCGGGTCGAAAGTATCGGAGAGTTTATCCACCTCCGCGTACGTCAGTCTCTTATCGCCGGCAACTACGCATACTGCGTCCGGCTGTTCGGCAACATGCTGTTTGAATCGCGCTACGAGGCTACCTTTGGCGGGCTGCGGTGCTTTGGGATTACGCTCATCCAACCACTCCAACTGCGGCTGCGTGCAATAGTCAATCTCACTCACTTTGTCTGCCGTCACCATCGAACGCAGGATCATGCTGTAGGCTTGCGCCAACTGCTCCATGAAAGCTTCTGAATAGTCAGCGGTGCTGTAACTCAGTTTGAGCGAGTACTGTCCGTCGGTTTCGAATAACTCTGCGCATAGTTTCCACCCCGGCGTAGGACGACGCAGGTCGGTGTAAGGCACGAGTGTTTCGCCGAGATGCAGACCACGTTTGTCGGCGAGTACGGCACCTTGATAAACGAATATCACCTGGTTGTTCAGTCCGAGGTCACGCACCGCATCGGGATAGGCGTAATACTGGTATTTCTGCGTCAGTTGCAGTTGCTCGTCCATACTACTCAACATCTCGGCAATCGGTGTTTCTGCTTTTGTCTGCAGGAAGACCGGCAGCGTGTGTACCATCATCGTGATAGCACCCAACGTACGGCGGTCGGTTCGTCCCCAGAAAGCGGTGCAGTACGATGCTTTTTCTTCGGCGCTGTAGGTTGCTAACAGTTGCGCGAAAGCGGTCTGCATGATGATGCTCTCTTTGGCACCGAACCGTTTCTCGATGGCCTGCACGTCCTCTTTGCTGACGCTGAGAGGGAACATCCGGTATATGCTTTCTGCGGGTTGGTCACTGCTGGCTAAACTTGCCTCAGGGATAGGCAACGAATCGGTGTCGGCAGCATCGCAGAACTTCTTCGCGTACCACTCCTTCGCTTCGCCCATCAGCGCCTCATCTGCCCGTTGTGCTGCTTCTTCGCTGGCAATCGCCGCGCCGTCCATCAGTTCACCTGCGGGTTTCTTGCCGTTGTACAAACGCTCGATATCACGTAGCAGCAGGGTCACCGAGAAGCCGTCCGCCAACACATGGTGGATATCGATATACAGATAACTCTTGGCTCCTGACTTCGGACTCTTGACGCTGTAGATCTCCGCGCGGAAGAGCTGGTCGCCGCGGATATCCATAGTGCGCGCAAAAGTAGCCTGCACAACTTTCCACTCGTCTTCCGTCACCTCTGATAGCTGACAACGGGCTGCTGAATCCTCACCGCTTTCTATCTCCGGCACACCTTCTTCGTTCACCACCACGCGGCTGAACAGGTACGGGTGCGCACACAAAGCATCCTGAACGGCTTGCTGCAACCGCGCCAAATCTGCATCTTCAGGCAGATCGAAGAGGACAGGGTTTTGATAATTGAACTCGTCCGAAACGGACGTTTCACAAGCGTAATAAACGCCTAACTGCGCTTGACTTAATGGGCTTCTCATGGTATTACACTTTACACCTTACACAATTTGGAAGATATTCTGGAAACCGCTCATGCGGAAGATATCGGCTACGTCTTCGTTCAGATGCTCGATGCGGATCGAACCGCCTTTGGCTTCGCTGTCGCGTTTGAGTTGCATGAAGAATCGCAGACCCGCCGAAGAGATATACTCCATCTCGCTGCAATCGATTACCAGCGCTTTGTCGGCGATGTTCAGTACTTGTTGTAACTCGTCTGCCTGTTCGGTGGTAGCCATCGTGTCTAATTCACCGATGAGTTGAACGGTGATCTCCTGACCGTTCGGTTGAATGTTTACTTGCATAATTATATGTTTTTGATGATTGTCAATGTGTTGATTTCGTCGATGCGTTCGTAGCGCACGTCGTCGGCTATTTTGCGCAACAAGGCGATGCCCAAACCGCCTATCTGACGCTCCGCCATCACGGCATCGGTGTCTATTTCCGCTTGCTGCGTCGGGTCAAACGCAACACCGTTGTCCCGCAGCGTAATCACTAATTCCTTAACTCCTTCATTCGTTAACTCATTAACCTCCAACTCCATCCACTCCGCTTGCGAGTAGTTGACGATATTGACGACCGCTTCTTCAATCGCCACTTCAGTCTTCTTCAGCGCACGCGCGTCCAAACCTGCGCAGAGTCCGTAGTTATGTAATTCCACGCGCAGTACCGGCCAACGGTCGATGCGGTTCTCCACACGCTGTATCATCGGTTCAACGGCACTCGTCTTACGAACCGTCATCAGCGTGATATCGTCTGTCGGTTCGGCTGAACCGATGAACGTTTTCACTTCACGTAACAGGCTCTCCACATTCCACTTACCACTCTTCACTATCTTCGCCCACTTGGCAAAACCCAACATCTGCCGTTGCTCATTACGCGCCTCGGTGATGCCGTCGGTATAAAGCACAATCGTGTCGCCCTCTCCCAGCATCACACCTTGCTCCACGAACCGGAACTTACCTTCGTAACCCAACGGCATATTCGGTTCCAACTCCAACCCGCTAACCTCTAACCCGCTAACTTTGATCGGTTGGCAGTGTCCCGCATTGCAATAAGTCAGTTCGCCTGTAGGCACGTGCAATCGACCGATGAACGCAGTGACGAACATCATGCTCGGGTTGTTCTCGCTAAGCACTTTGTTCATCTCTTCCATGATTTCTTTCGGCGAATGAGCACGACCTCCCGCAGCCCGAAAGAGGTTAACCGCCGCGCTCATGAACATAGCCGCAGGTACACCCTTGCCGCTCACATCGCCGATAATGAACCATAGCTCATCTTTTTCGCGGTGGAAATCATATAAATCTCCACCTACTTCGCGCATCGGAATCAATTTCGCCTCAACCTGCACATCCTCCTGACACTCCACGCTCGACTCTCTTTTCTCCTTCGGCAGCATGCCCAGTTGTATACCGCTGGCAATCTGCATCTCGCGCTCCAGCACTCTGTTGGCGGTTTCCACGCGAGTGAGCGCATCGTGCTCGCGACGCACATGATTGAGCAGCAAACCGATTGCCAATATACCCGCCAGCAGCACAGCGAGTGTGATCAAACTGATGCTGGTGATCTCCCTGCGGATGTGACATTTGGGAACACTTATCATCAGTCGCATATTGGTCGGAGCCAGCACTTTCTCGAATAATATCCGGTCGTGTATATTGGTCGTGTCGCCGCTCCCGACAATCAGTGTTCCGTCCGAACTGAAGAGCTGACAAATGGCATCGTCGTACGGCTTGATATCTTCCAGCAGTCGCTTCGTCCATACCAAGGTATAATCGGAACCGGCCACGCCCATCAATTTGCCGTTGCTGTCATACACTTTCTGCGAATAGGTAAACACCGGATCTTCATGCGTACCGTCGTTGTACGGCATACTCCAATAGCCCTCGTCCGAGTCGTTACGCAAAGCACCTTGGAACCAGTCGCGCTCTGCATAAGGAATATGATTCTTGGCGTCGTAGGTGATGATCGAATCTTTCTTCACACGAAAAGCCGTCGGACAGCTCCATTGACCGGGAGTAGGCGAGCACTCCGGAAGGAAGGTAACGTAGCAGCAGTACAGGTCGGGATAATGCCATAGAACAGCCTCTAACAAAGAATATAACTCCGCCGAATTGTCGTCAAACTCCAGGAAGAAATGCGATATCTCGTCGGTCGCTTCATGGATATCGTACACTTCGAAAAGAAAATCCTTCTGTGCCAAATCCATCTTGTATTCCATCTGCTGCATCAGATTGGTTTTCTCGCGTTGATAGGACACGAAGAACTGCACCGTCATCGCGACGACTAAGAATATACCTATTACTATCGGAAGCGACCGCTGTTTCATGATTATTAGGTCTATGTCAATTTTGCGTGCAAAATTACAACAAAAAAATGACATATGCAAGAGAAGCATAAAAAAAAGCGCCACGAGGACGCTTTTCAGAACTAAACTGCTCTGTTATCTAAACGGGAAGAGGAGCAGAACTGCGTAGGACAAAGCGATACCGAGTATGCCGACAATCAGTCCCACTTTGGTCATGTCGTGCGTTTTGATCAAGCCCGTCGAGCTGGCAATCGCATTCGGCGGTGTGGAGATCGGGAAGAGCATTGCGAACGAAGTGGAAGCAGCTACGCAGACAAGCAGTGTGGTCACTCCGCCATAAACAGCCAGCGAATCTTTCATCGCGATGGCAACGGTTGCCAAAATAGGCACAAGCAGATTCGCTGCAGACGAGTTAGCAATGAAGTTCGACAAGAGCCAGCCTACGAAACCTGCTACGATGAGCACTACCAGCGGAGACCATGTGCCGAACGGGATAGCTTCTACTAAGGCTGCTGCCAGACCGGTTTTGTTCATCGCCGTACCGAGTGCAAATCCACCGGCTACCATCCAGAGCACGTGCCAGTCCACCTTTGCGAAGTCATCGCGGGTGAAGATACCGAGTACGGCAAAGACTGCAAACGGGATCAGGGCTACGATGTTCGAATTGAGGTGAGTGATCTCACCCGTCATCCACAGCAAGATCGTAACGAGGAAAGTGACGGTTACTGTCCAGAATTTCCAGTCTCTTTTAACATCACCGTCGATATTGATTTCGATTTTCTTCACTTTGAAGGGGAAGAGCAGCATGAGCAGCATCCAAGCAAAGAGGATCATGATGATGACCACAGGCACCATACGGAGCATCCACTCGCCGAAACCGATCTCGATGCCGTCTTTCGCCAATTGTCCGATGGCGATGGCGTTAGGAGGCGTACCGATAGGCGTACCCAGACCGCCGATATTGGCTGCGATAGGGATGGACATAGCGAGACTCACGCGACCGCCTCCGCTTTCCGGAAGAGTCTTGAGCACCGGCGCCAAGAACGCCAGCATCATCGCTGCTGTAGCGGTATTGGACATGAACATCGACATAACGCTGATGAGTACCAAAAAGCCCAGCAAAACCATTTGCGGTTTGGTGCCGAAAGGCTTGAGCAGGATACGCGCCAGATAGACGTCCAGACCTACTTTGCTGGCCATGATTGCCAATACGAAACCGCCCAAGAAGAGCATGATTGTCGGGTCAGCAAAGGCGGCCATAATTTCTTTGTAATTAACCAATTCGCCCATTTCGGGGTTGGTGAATCCTTTGTTGGAGATCGCCAACAGAAGGAGTACCACCGTGCTGACAGAGGTTGCCCACGCGGGGATGATTTCGAACATCCACATCAATGCAGCGAAAGCAAAGAGTGCGATGGTGCGTTGCTGAATCACTGTCAGACCATCAATGCCGAAGAATGTTGACGGCACGAACCATAAGAATGCCACGAGCGCTATCGTCAGCGGCGCTAACACATGGTTTTTGACATTAAATTTAATCATTTTTGATGTATAATATTTTTAATTTTACCTTTGCGAATAACGTCAAACGCTATATTTTTACAAAATCGGGTGCAAAATTACAACAAAAATCGCACATACGCAAATTTTTTTGCATTTATTTTATCAAAATCACGGGATATATACAAAGTATATATTAGGTAGTGTGGGATACGATATTAGTCCGATGCGCCTCCGATATGCCTCTAATACGCCTCCTTTGCGTGTCCTTGATGGTGTTTATGGGAAATCAGAGTACCCGTTTCATCACGCTACTATTCCCCTCTTTTATCGCTTTTCCACGGCGAAGGTACAACAAAAAATACAAATATGCAAATAAAAATAAAGAATATTTTAATAAAAACTTATTAAAATTTGCGTATTTCAAAAATTTTTTGTAACTTTGCACCCGAAAAGCGATAATGTATGCTTATTGTATGCCTATGAAAGAGCCAAAACGTATCTTATTTATCTCTCAAGAGATATTCCCCTACATAGCGGAAGAGAGTCCGATGCGCCTTCTCAACCGCCAGTTGCCGGAGTACTTCCAGGGTCATGGCTATGAGACACGTACCTTCATGCCTAAGTTCGGCGAAATCAACGAACGCCGCAACCAGTTGCATGAAGTGATTCGTCTTTCGGGCATGAATCTAATCATCGAAGATTCGGATCATCCGCTGTTGATAAAAGTGGCGTCTATTCAGACGGCGCGAATACAGATTTATTTCATTGACAACGATGATTTATTCCATCGTCGCAAGGGGGTGGCAGACGAGACGGGTGAGGAG
This sequence comes from Paludibacteraceae bacterium, assembly GCA_024692565.1. GTDB lineage: Bacteria > Bacteroidota > Bacteroidia > Bacteroidales > Paludibacteraceae > Colicola. The sequence goes on along the minus strand of JAILMN010000029.1, from coordinate 79,396 downwards.
TACGCGGACAATGACGATCGCGTGATTTTCTATGCGCGCGGTGTGATTGAGACCGTGAAGAAATTGCGCTGGACGCCGGATATTATCTTGTGTTCGGGTTGGATTTCCGCTTTAGCTCCGCTGTATTTGAAGAAAGTATTCAACGACGAGCCGTTCTTTGCGAACTCGAAGATCGTGCTGATGCTTGATAACAACGAGTACAAGAAACCTTTCCCGACGAAATTCTCGGAGAAGCTGCGTATTGAGGGTCTGACGAGCACCGATGTGCGTTCGATAGACGGATTCCCGGTAGGCTACGAGGAATTGATGCGTTTGGCGGTAGATTATTCGGACGCTGTTGTGTATGCGACGCCTACGGTGAATCAGCGCGTGGCCAATTATGCGGAGACGAAGGGTATTCCTATTCTGCCTTACGCGGAACAAGGCGATCTAACTGCTGTTTGTCAACGTCAGTATGAATTCTATCAATCGTTATTAGAGCAGAAAGAGGATGAATAGGCGCTTTGCGCTCATAGGGGTTTTGATGGCTGTTGCGTGCTGCTGGACGGCATGCAAGGACGATGTGGCCAATACCGGACAATCGGTGTTGAATAAGGAAGATGCGATCATCGTGCTGGCAGACACGTTCCCTGTTTTCTCCGGCATCGACAGTTGTGCGGCGATTATCTCGCAGGCTGATTCGTTCCTGTTGGGCGAGATAGAGACCGATTACGGTTTGCTGCGTGCGTCTATTCTGACGCAACTGGCTTGTCCGGAGGGATTCTCGTATCCTGCCGGAGCAGAAGTAGATTCGATTTGCCTATTCATGTACTACTCGAGTTGGGTGGGCGACAGTCATTCGCCATTTGCCATCAACGCATACATGATGGACAAGGGCACATTCCGTTACGGGAACACCTATCCTACGGATCTGAATATTGTCGATTATTGTTCGCGCGACCACAGTATTTTGACGAACCGACGCATCGTGGTAGCTTCCGAGAAACTGGATTCGATCCAGAACAGCAAGGGCAGTTATGTGCCGATGTTGCGAATGCGTGTGAACGACGACTTCATGAATTATTTCTGGTCGATTCAGTCCTTCGACAAGCAGGAGGCGTTTAACAAGAAATTCAACGGTTTGCTGCTCGAGACGTCGTTCGGTTCTTCGACTATTCTGAATATTTCCGACGTAGCGTTAGGCGTTTATTATCATTTCTCCTACTCCAAATCGGGTCGCGACACGACGGTGAACGACATGAAAGCTTTCTACGCCAACTCCGAGGTGCGCACGGTCAATCATCTGACGTACGTGGACAAGGCGGAATGGATCGAGGAGATGAAAAAAGATTCCGACACCTATAATTATATAGTCGCGCCCGCGGGCGTGTACACGCGTTTACGCTTCCCGATGGCGGATATTGCCGATTCGATTTATCTGAAGATGATTGATATCGATGACGACGGCGGGATTATTGTCAAGCGTCCGTACGTCAACAAAGCGGAAGTACGTGTAGCGGTTGAGAATAAATATGCGGGGACTGAGTCGAAGAAGACCCGCAACGACTGGTTACAACCGGCAGAATACATGTTGCTTATCCGCGAAGGAAGTATGTCGCGATTCTTCTCAAAGCGCGAGTTGCCGACCGACACGTGTGCGCTGCTGAGCGCGTTGACGCAAGGCGTAGATTCGTTGGGTAACGCCATCTATTACTACACGTACGACATGTCGGATTTCCTGACGAATCAGTTGCGCAAGGAGTCGAATGACTCGATATTGACGATGGTACTGGTTCCTGTGACCGTGAGCACGTCCACGTCTTCTTCGTCCGTAACCAGCATCTCTTCGGTACGCCAACAGCAAACCATTTCGGCTACGCAGATACGCTCAGCCAAAAACGGAATGCAGTTGGAAATAGTATTCAGTGGATTTTAGACTGCGTTCTTGAGTCGAACGAGATCAGCCTTTCCTAATTTTTGTTCCGCGTACTCTTTGGTGACAGTAAACGATTGCTGTTTGCCGGTTTGTTTATGGCTCGGCAATTCGAACATCAGATCTGTCATGACGGTCTCCATGAGTCCGCGTAATCCGCGTGCGCCGAGGTTGTACTCCAGCGCTTTATCAACGATGTAATCCAACGCCTCGTCATCAAACGTGAGCGTCACATTATCCATCGCCATCAGTTTCTGATATTGCTTAGTGAGCGCATTCTTCGGATCAGTCAAGATAGAACGCAAAGCGGCTCTGCTCAGCGGCTGGAGATAGGTCAACACCGGCAGACGGCCGATGATTTCAGGAATAAGACCATAGGACTTGAGGTCCTGCGGAGCGATGTACTGGAGCAAGTTATCCTTGTCCACCTGTTCGGCTTGCTGCTGCGCCTCAAAGCCGATGACCTGCGTATTCATTCGCTGCGCGATCTTACGCTCGATACCATCGAAAGCTCCTCCGCAGATGAAGAGGATGTTTTTGGTATCGACGGCAATCGTCTCTTGGTCGGGATGCTTACGTCCACCTTTAGGCGGCACATTGATGATAGAGCCTTCGAGCATCTTCAGCAAGCCCTGCTGTACCCCTTCACCGCTCACGTCACGCGTGATGGACATATTCTCACTCTTGCGCGCGATCTTGTCTATCTCGTCGATGAAGACGATGCCTCGCTGGGCTTTATTGACGTCGTAGTTGGCATCTTGGAGCAAGCGCACGAGCAACGACTCGACATCTTCGCCTACGTATCCCGCTTCGGTCAGTGAGGTAGCGTCCGTGATAGCAAACGGCACTTTGAGCATCTTGGCAACCGTCCTTGCGAGAAGCGTCTTACCGGTGCCAGTAGAACCGACCAGCAGGATATTGCTCTTCTCGATCTCCACATCATCGTTGGTGACCTCTTGCAGCACACGTTTGTAGTGATTGTACACCGCTACCGACAGGAAGCGCTTGGCGCTGTCCTGCCCGATGACGTATTGGTCCAGGAAATCTTTGATCTCTTGCGGAGAGGGAAGATTGTCGACGCTGAGGTCGCCTTGCACCGATTGCTTCGGAGCGGAGAGAACCAGTTTATGACCGGCCTCTACACACTCCGAACAAATCAGTACGCCTCCGATGCCGGAGAACATCTGCGGCATCTCACGGCCGCAAAAGCAGCAAGTATTATTTAATTGCTTGCGACCCATCAATTACTTCTTATCCGCTTTACGCTCTGCACGACGAGCTTGTGCCATTTGGATGTCATAAGCAATCGGCGAAGCGATGAACAGAGACGAATAGGTACCTACGATCACACCCATAAGGAGGGCGAATACGAAACCTTGGATGGTCTCACCACCGAAGATGAAGATAGCGAGCAATACCACGAAGGTGGACATAGATGTCGAGAACGTACGGCTGAGCGTGTTGTTCAATGCATCGTTGATATTGATGTGCTTCTCGCGCTTCGGATAGAGGCCGTTGTATTCACGTACACGGTCGAAGATGACCACGGTATCGTTGATCGAGTAACCGATAACGGTCAGGATAGCAGCGATGAAGGCCTGGTCGATCTCCATGGAGAAAGGCATGATCTTCCAAAGGATTGCATACAGACCGAGGATGATCACGGTATCGTGAGCCAGGGCGGTCAATGCACCTACCGAGTAAGCGAAGTTACGGAAACGAATCAAGATATAGAGGAAGATGACTACGAGTGCAGCGAGCACGGCCCAGATAGCACTGGTCGTGATATCGTCTGCGATAGCCGGTCCCACTTTCTGGCTCGACATGATTCCTACTTCGGCATTCGAATCGGTCGAACGGAAGTCATCGAAGGTGATATTCTCGCTCAAAAACGGCTTGCAGCCCTCGTAGAGCAATGCCTCGATAGCCTCGTCAGCCTCAGCGTTGTCCTCGTGGATACGGTAGTTGGTAGAGATACGAACCTGGTTAGCGTCATTACCGAACGTGATGACGTTCAGACCGAAGGTCTCACCCTCTTCCAGTGTAGCTTTGAAGACATTATCCAGGCTCTCGCGAACGTCTTGCGTATTGATGTTGTTATCAAAACGAACGACATAGTTACGTCCACCGGAGAAGTCGATACCCAGGTTCAGGCGACCGAACAAGTGCGGCTCCAGACCGAGGATAGCGAAGATCACCAATGCGCCGGAGAAACCGTACGCGATCTTGCGGGCTTTGACGAAATCGAAGTGGATATCCTGGAGGAAGTTCTTCATCAGACGTGTGGTGAAGGTCAGCTCCTTTGCGTTATCTTTGCGGCAGTAGTCCTCAAGCAACAGACGCGTGATGAACACAGCGGTGAGGAAGGACGAGATGATACCGATCATGTAAGTAACAGCGAAACCCTTGATAGGACCGGTACCGAAGATAGCCAAGATAGCACCGGTGAGGAAGGACGTTACGTTCGCATCCACGATGGCGCTGATGGCACCTTTGAAACCGTCTTCAATCGCTTTACGCATACCTTTGCCGGCTTTCATCTCCTCGCGGATACGCTCATAGATAAGCACGTTCGCATCGACCGCCATACCCATGGTGAGGACGATACCTGCGATACCCGGCAGCGTCAGTACGGCGCTGAAGGACGAGAGGATACCTACCAACAGGAAGACGTTGCAAACGAGTGCAGCATCGGCGATAAGACCCGGAATCCAGCCATAGTAGAAGATCATGTAGATGAGGATGAGCACGAAGCCAAGCGCGAAGGACCAGAGTCCCGAACGGATAGCTTCACGACCCAGAGACGGACCAACCACACTCTCCTCGATGATACGAGCAGGAGCCGGCATCTTACCGGACTTGAGGGTGTTCGCCAAGTCTTTTGCCTCTTCTACGGTGAAGTTACCGGTGATCTGACTGTTACCTCCGGCGATCTCATTCTGTACGGTCGGGAAGGAATATACGAAACCGTCGAGCACGATAGCTACCGATTTGCCGATGTTATCTTTGGTCAGACGCTGCCATGTTTTAGCACCCTCTGCGTTCATCGACATCGATACGTTCGCATATGCGCTGATCTGCGAGAAGTCTGCGCGAGCGTCGGTGATCACGTCACCTTCGAGCGAAGCGCGACCGTCACGCTGAGCCTTGAGGGCTACGAGCTGATAGTATGCGTTTGCCTCGTCGATAGCTTTTACAGTCCAGTAGAAACGTGCGTCACGCGGCAGAACAGCTTTAGCGATCTGCGAGTTGAGCATTGCGTTCACTTTCGCGGTGTCGGTATAATGAACCGTACCTACGACCGGTCCGCGGTAAGCCTGACCGGCTTGGTTGATAGACGGGTTGAGGATAGCGAAGAGCGGGTTGTTCTTCTTGTACTCTGCCAATTGAGCAGCCTGATCAGCCTCAGCAGCTACAGAGTCTGCACCGAGGTTGTCAACGAGTTCAGCGAGCTCGTCGTTCTCTGCTTTCGGAGCCTCTTCAGCTTTCGGAGCTTCCTCTGCTTTCACTTCCTCGGTTTCTGCCTCAGCGCCTGCAGCGAACTCACGGTTGATCTGCGCGAGCATCGGCAACAGTTCAGAAGCCTCGTAAGTCTCCCAGAACTCAAGGTTAGCCGAACCCTGGAGCAGTTTACGAACACGCTCCGGCTCTTTGATACCCGGCAACTCGATGAGGATACGACCCGGTTGAGCCAGTTTCTGGATGTTCGGTTGAACAACACCGAAGCGGTCGATACGCGTACGGAGCACATTGAACGAGTTCTGAATAGCACCGTCCACTTCCTCGCGAATCACTTTCTCAACCTCTGCGTTCGTCGAGGTCAGCGTCACTTTGTCCTTGAGTTCGAAAGTCGAGAAGATCGATGCCAGTTGACCATTCGGGTCCACTTCGTTGAACGACTCGATGAAGAGCGTTACGAAGTCCGCACCGCTGGATTTCTGTTTCTGGCGAGCACGAGCCATGGCCTCTTTGTAGTTCGGCGTCTCGTTGTGTCCGCTGAGGGCATCAAGAATGTCCGGAATAGATACCTCCATGGTCACGTTCATACCGCCCTTGAGGTCCAGACCGAGGTTAATCTCTTTCTCGCGGCACTCCTTGAGCGTGTAACCGAACCATACTTTCTTTGTTGCAATAGAGTCCAAGTACTGGTACTCTTTGACCGCATCTCCTGCGGCGTACTCTTTGGCAGCCTTGTCATAATGGCTTGTCACCAAAGAGAATGAGAGATAGAAGGCGCATACCAACGCAAGGCACACCGCCAATATTCTAACTAATCCTTTGTTTTGCATAATTGCTTATGTGTAATTGATGTATAAATTCTTAGAGTTGCGGACCGGCAGCTACGAGTGCTTTGCCTGCTTCATTCGAAGTGTACTTGTTGAAGTTCTTGATGAAACGCCCTGCGAGGTCTTTTGCTTTTACTTCCCACTCAGCAGCATCTTTGTAGGTGTCGCGCGGGTCGAGGATGTTCGGATCTACACCCGGCAGCTCGGTCGGTACTTCGAAGTTGAAGAACGGAATCTTCTTCGTCGGAGCGGTGAGGATGTCACCACCGAGGATAGCGTCGATGATACCACGGGTGTCGCGAATCGAGATACGTTTGCCCGTTCCGTTCCAACCGGTGTTAACGAGGTATGCTTTCGCACCGCTCTTCTCCATTTTCTTAACGAGTTCCTCAGCATATTTCGTCGGGTGGAGCTCCAAGAATGCCTGACCGAAGCAAGCGGAGAAGGTCGGAGTCGGCTCGGTGATACCGCGCTCGGTTCCAGCCAACTTAGCAGTAAAACCAGAGAGGAAGTAGTACTTCGTCTGCTCCGGAGTCAGGATAGAAACAGGAGGCAGCACGCCAAAGGCGTCAGCGCTCAGGAAGATCACGTTCTTAGCAGCCGGACCTGCAGATACCGGACGAACGATCTTCTCGATGTGGTTGATCGGATAGCTTACGCGGGTGTTCTCGGTTACGCTCTTGTCTGCAAAATCGATCTTGCCGTTAGCGTCAACCGTTACATTCTCGAGCAGCGCGTTACGACGGATAGCATTGTAGATATCCGGCTCGCTCTCTTTGTCGAGGTTGATCACTTTTGCATAGCAACCGCCTTCGAAATTGAACACACCTTGGTCATCCCATCCGTGCTCGTCGTCACCGATAAGCAGACGTTTCGGATCGGTGGACAGAGTAGTCTTACCGGTACCGGACAGACCGAAGAAGATAGCGGTGTTCTTGCCCTCCATGTCGGTGTTTGCAGAGCAGTGCATGGATGCGATACCCTTCAACGGCAGGTAGTAGTTCATCATGGAGAACATACCTTTCTTCATCTCACCGCCATACCAGGTATTGAGGATAACCTGCTCGCGGCTTGTGGTGTTGAAGGCAACACAAGTCTCGCTGTTCAGACCGAGTTCTTTGAAGTTCTCAACCTTTGCCAACGAAGCGTTGTAGATCACGAAGTCCGGCTCGAAGTTAGCCAACTCCTCTTCGCTCGGCTGGATGAACATGTTCTTTACGAAGTGTGCCTGCCATGCTACCTCAACGATGAAACGAACGGCCATTCGGGTGTCTTTGTTAGCGCCGCAGAATGCGTCCACTACATACAGGTTCTTGTTGCAGAGCTCTTTTACTGCCAACTCTTTTACCTTTGCCCAAACTTCCTCAGACATCGGGTGGTTGTCGTTCTTGTACTCCTCGCTCGTCCACCAAACGGTGTCTTTCGAGTTCTTGTCCATCACGATGTATTTGTCTTTAGGCGAACGGCCGGTGTAGATACCGGTCATTACGTTTACGGCATTGAGTTCGGTGTTCTGACCCTTCTCATAGCCTGTCAACTCCGGTTTGGTCTCCTCTGCAAAGAGGTACTCGTACGACGGGTTGTGTGCGATTACGGTTGCACCCGTAATTCCATACTTGGTAAGATCTAATTCTTTCATAATAGATTGTATTTTTTGTTATTGTTTTTTGATATTTTTTAACGACTTTTCCTTATATATGCACGCGCTATACCTATGGGCGCATACTTAAGGGGCTACAAAATTACTACATTTTTTGCAAATACGCAAATATATCTCGTTTTTTTATTCAAAAAACGTCATTTTTGTTAAATTTATTTGCCAAATTGAGCAAAAAGCAGTAATTTTGCACCGTAAAATGCCGGAGAGTCTCCGGATACGAGCATACATAGATGGACGTAAACAGATACGATAAAGAGGATTTGCAGGCTGCGTTGCGCGTGTTGCGTGAAGGCGGTATCATCGTTTATCCGACCGATACCGTTTGGGGCATTGGTTGTGACGCGACGAATGAAGAAGCGGTGCGCAAAATTTATGCCTTGAAGCAACGCGAAGACAGCAAATCAATGTTGGTGTTGCTCGATAGTCCGGCGAAACTCAATTATTACGTAGCCGACATCCCCGATGCCGCTTGGGCATTGCTCGAAGCTTCAGACACGTCTGACTTGTCCGACTCGTCCTACCAAAAGCCGCTCACCATCATCTATCCGAACGCACGCAACATGGCGAAGAACCTGATAGCCGAGGACGGTTCCATCGGAATTCGCATCACCAACGAGCCGTTCAGCAAGGCGCTCTGTGCGCAGCTGAAACATCCGATAGTCTCCACTTCCGCTAACATCTCCGGACAACCTACACCGAGGTTTTATCGGGAGATTAACGAGGTAATCCTAGACTTTGCAGACTATTGTTGCCTGTTTAGAAGGGAAGATGACACACCCTCTGAACCCAGTAGCATCATCAAAATTAACGCCGACGGCACATTTAAGATAATACGCCCATGAATCTGAGACGCCGACAACAGTTATGGTACATCCTTGCCGACTTGCTGAGCAGCGAGTTGGTGTGGTTGTGTTTTCTGGGCTTCCGTTGGATTGTGTACGACGGTCGTGTGGAGTCGCTGAACGAAGTGTTGGTTCCGGCATTTAATTTCTGGCCTCCGTTGTTGGTGTACCCTTTGATTTGCGTCTTCATTTACTACCTGTCTGGATACTATCTGCGGCCTTTCCAAAAACCTCTTTGGCGCGAGTTCTCACGCACATTTGTCTCGGCGGCTATCATCGCGTTGCTCTTCTTTTTCCTCATCATCATCGATGACCAAGTGGAGTCCTACGAACGCTATTTAGGTTCACTCGGAGTGCTCTTTGCGTTGCAATTCGTGCTGAGTTATATTCCGCGTCTGGCAATCACGTTGCTCACGCGTCGTCGCGGTGTGTTGCGCACGTGCGCGGTTCATTCTTTGGCTGAGGCCAAACGACTCAAAGCCGGCGAACAGGATGAAGTGATTTTGGATCTGCCGGACAATTATACCGACCGTCAGTTGTATGAACTTATCGCGCGCTTGTATCCGCTGGCGTGCGAAATCAGTATGGTTCCGCGTGTGTACGACATGCTCACTGGCGCGGCGCGTATCGGACGGCTTGACAGACCGTCACTCATCCGCATCACAGAGCAGCACATGAGCGATTCGGAGTTGTGTATCAAACGCGCCTTGGATATAGTGGTGTCGCTCATAGGACTTATCGTCCTCTCGCCGTTGTTAGCACTCATCATGCTGCAAGTAAAACTGTCCTCCAAAGGTCCGATTTTCTACAACCAAGAGCGTATCGGTTTGTACGGTTTGCCCTTCCGAATCCATAAGTTCCGCACGATGATCGACCACGCGGAAGCGGATGGTGTGCCGCAGATCACGCACGACAACGACCCGCGTATCACGCGCGTCGGTCACTGGTTGCGCAAGTATCGTTTGGATGAACTGCCACAGTTATGGAATATCCTCAAAGGCGACATGGCGATCGTCGGACCGCGTCCGGAAAGACCATATTTCATTGAGCAGATCATGAAGGAAGCACCGTATTACTGCCTCATCTATAAGGTACGTCCGGGACTCACCAGTTGGGGACCAATTCGCGTAGGCTACACCGATACGATGGAGAAGATGATTGAGCGCCTCAACTGCGATATCGTCTATGTGGAGAATATGTCGCTGATGCTCGATTTCAAGATTCTCTTCTTCACTATCGGCGTCATTCTCCGCGGCAAAGGTAAATAGTATGAATTACGACGAAAATATCAAACGCGCAGAAGCTATCATTGCGCAACTCGAACAATCCGAAGCCATCAGCATGGACGAGTATAAACGCCTTGCTTCCGAAGCTACTGCCCTTCTGCAGCAATGCAAGGCGGAATTGTCTTCGGTTGCAGAGTGTAAATGACAAATTGCACAAAAATGCACGATTTTTATCAAATTATTTGGTAAATAAGAAAATTTTTACTACTTTTGCACCGAATTTAGTACAATTATTAAGATGAAAGAGAATAATATCCCTATTGTCGATTGTCCTTACGGCGATTACATGATCGGTGACGCAAGTGGTAAACTGATGAACGAATACGGTCGTTATCCGTGTAAAATCAAGTGCGGTGTGTATGCCCTTTTGGTGCGCGGTACAGCTCACGCGACGATTAACGTAACGGAGTATGATTTCAAAGCCAACGATGTCTTATTGCTGGAGCCAGGTAGTTTCCTTTTGATTCGCGAGTTCTCAGACGACGCATTGGTTTATTGGATTGTTTTCGGTAGTAAGTTCTTGGAGAAAAATACCGTCAACAATCGAATGTCGCTTTCGGCGCTGCAACTTCATTCGCCGAAGATCAGCATCAGCGAGAACCATGCAGACGTGTTATGCAAGATGTACGACACCGTTATCGCAGCACTCAATGCTACGCCGACGATGCTCGACAGCGAGAAGATGGTGCATTTATTCAACTTGCTGCAGACGAGTTATGCGAAGTACGCCAAGGAGCAGGATGAATACCTCGTGAAACCGCTTGACCGCAAGACGGAGATTTATCAGGATTATTGTCAGTTAGTGCTGAAGCACTACCACGAATGGCATCATGTGAGTCAATACGCGGAGGCAATGCGTCTGACATTGCCGCACCTCTGCTCAACCATCAAATCCGTAGGTGAACGCACGGCAGGAGATATTATCATCGAAGCGATATTGACGGACGCGAAATCGCAGCTGAAAATCACCAACCTGCAGATCAAAGAGATCGCACTCAGCTTAGGTTTTGACAATGTTGCCTTCTTCAATCGATTCTTCAAATCGCACGTAGGCGTGACGCCGAAAGCGTATAGAAATGCATAAGAAAAAGGACGCTGTGAGGCGTCCTTTTTCTTAACGATTCTTGTACATCTCGTCGTAGTATTTCTCGTAGTCACCGGAAGTGATATTATCGAGCCATTCCTGGTTGTCGAGGTACCACTGAACGGTTTTCTCAATACCCTCTTCGAACTGCAAACTCGGTTCCCATCCTAATTCACGCTGTAACTTTGTGGAATCTATTGCATAACGCATATCGTGTCCTGCGCGGTCGGTGACATAGGTGATGAGGTCAAGGTCTGCGCCTTCAGGACGACCGAGCAGACGATCGACTGTCTTGATGACCGTTTTGATGATGTCGATATTCTTCCACTCGTTGAAGCCGCCGATGTTATATGTCTCAGCGATCTTACCCTTGTGGAAAATGACATCTATAGCGCGTGCATGGTCCACTACATACAGCCAATCGCGCACGTTCTCACCTTTGCCATAGACGGGCAGAGGTTTGCGATGACGAATATTATTGATGAACAGCGGAATCAGTTTCTCGGGGAATTGGTACGGACCGTAGTTATTGGAGCAGTTCGTCACGATCGTTGGAAGACCATAGGTGTCATGGAAAGCGCGCACGAAGTGGTCCGATGATGCTTTGGATGCCGAATAGGGCGAATGCGGATTGTACTTCGTGGTCTCATAGAAGAAATCTTCGCCGTAGGCGAGGTGATGCTCAGCCGAAGAAGCGGTGGTCGTGAACGGCGGTTTGATACCTTCCGGATGCGTCATCTGCAGCGCACCGTATACCTCATCCGTCGAGATATGATAGAATCGTTTGCCTTCGAATTTCTCGGGCAACGACTCCCAATACAGTTTGGCTGCTTGTAGCATAGAGAGCGTACCCATCACATTGGTGCGCGCAAAGGTGAACGGGTCTTTGATAGAACGGTCCACATGACTCTCTGCCGCAAGATGGATAACACCTGTCACGTGCTCCTCTTTCATAAGCGCGAAGATGGTATCGAAATCGCAGATGTCTGCGCGCACAAAGCGGTAGTTGGGTTTGTCCTCGATGTCCTTGAGGTTCGCCAAGTTGCCGGCGTACGTCAGTTTATCGACATTGATGATGCGGTAGTCGGGGTACTTGTTCACGAAGAGGCGAACAACATGACTTCCGATAAATCCGGCTCCGCCGGTGATGATGATTGATTTCATTTTATTTTAGATTATATATTTTACAATTTTTTTAGACGACGTAGCGGATCTGCTTGAAATGATAGAAGCGTTGTTCGCCCTTCTCATCTTGCAGCACCAGTTCGCCATTATGCCGCACCTCGAGTATCCAAGCTCTGAAAGTACCTTTGGTACCTTTTGGGGCGTTCATGGTCGGTGCCATATCGACGGTGCGTTCCACGAACGGCCATGGACCGTCTTTGCTGCGATAGAGGACGTCCATATAGCGGTCCCATACAATGCGCTCGGGCAGTTTGAAAACCGCTTGGATTCTCTCATTTAGCCCTTCCATCAGCGCGTCTATATCAAACTCTCCCTGATAGCCGGAGATGGAACGAGCAATGGTTTTCAGCGAAGTGGCATTCGGCGCCGAACGCCAGCGTGTCTGGTTCACATTGAGCCCGATACCGGCGAGGGCGTAGTCCATCTTGGAACCCGTCAATCCGCCTTCAATCAGTATGCCTGCCAGTTTCTCATCCTTATAATAGATATCATTCGGCCATTTAATGGTCAGTCCCGGTGCTTTTTGGCGGCACAGTTCCATCAGTTTGGTCAGCCCGTGCAGATCGGTGTCTTCTGCCAATTGGCGCACCTCATTCGATAGTACCTCCTCGAGCACCATGTACACCGCGACGCTGACCGCTACCGTATAATAGAACGGCTCTTCGTCTATCGGCGGCAACAGGAACGAGCACAGGATATTTTTGCCCTCTTCGCTCTCCCATTTATTGCCGGTTTGTCCGCGGCCTTCCGTTTGGAATCTTGCCTGCAGATAGGTCTCACCTTTCGGCCATTCGCCGTTGGTGATCATCTCCCGCATAAGGGTGTTGGTACTATTTGTTTTCTCCACAAACATCGAGTAGGTACTGCTGAATGATATTTTGTATAGCTCGCGCTTTGCCCGGCGCGGAGTTGATGAGGATGGCGAAAACCCATGTTTCGCCATTCGGCATATCGATGTACCCGGCGAAGTTCTTGGTGCCTGCGATAGTGCCGCTTTTGGCGTGAATACGTCCCTCGAGCGGTGTGCCCGGACAGAGTGTTTTGAGTGTACCCGTTTGCCCGCTGACGGGTAAGGAAGCCATCCAAGCCTCACGGTTCTTACTCTTGGCCATGATGGTGAGCAGTTGCACGAATGCTTTTGCGCTAACCGCATCTTGCGGCGCCAGACCGCAACCGTCTTTAATGATGGCGTTTTGGATGGGCACACCTCTGCGGCGCCAGAAGTCGCGAAGCAGATCTTGGCTGTTATGAATCGTACCCGGCAAGGTATAGCGGGTGCCTAAATAACGGAAGAGCGCTTCAGCGTAGAGGTTGTTACTGTTGATATTGGTCTCTTTGATGATCTCGGAGAGCGGTCCCGAATAATGAGTGTACAGCTCCGTTCGCGGCGGGTTCAGCGGGTTATAATCAGCTTCGTAGGTAGCATCGCGTTTGACACGAATACCGGCCTCGCGCAGCCTTGCCGTGAAGTGTCGCGCAAGAAGCAGACCGGGGTTAGGCAGGTCACCTTTGATGCCGAACGTACCGAGATTAGAAGGCACCGCACCGGTGAGATAGCGCTCGCGACTATACGGCAGACCACTCACGAACGCCCCGTCATGTTTGATTTCTCCACAGCGGATATGATTGACGAAATAAACATCCTCCACTACCGGCTCTATCTTCATTACGGTTGCCACACTACCGGGTTTACCGCTTTTGAGCACAATATTCATTGTGTTACCGTAGTAATTGAGTGCGAATATACCTGGCGCATAGTAGTTGCCTGCATCTTCGCATAGCCATCCGGGATTCTGTGCATCGCCATCCAGCATCGTCATGTCGGCAATCACAGCGCCTTCGATAGACTTGATGCCGGCAGCACGAACCGCCTTGACCCAACGGGCGAGAAAGGCCGTTTGACCTTTCCATCCAAGCGATGGATCGCAGCATCCGCGGATATAGAGATCGCCTTGCAGCACGCCGTTTTCGATAGTGCCGGAGTACTCCAGGATGGTCGGGAACTTATATCCGGAGCCTAAGATCTCCAGCGCCGCACCGGTCGTCAGCAGTTTCATCACCGATGCAGGCGGTACCACATGGTCGGGACGATAACTGTCTATCACTTCGCCTGTTTTTAGGTTCTGCACCAAGACAGACATATTCGCCTGCCCGGTAACCGGATGGCTCGTCAGGAAAGTGACACTCAGCAATATGGCGGATAACAGGCTCACTTGCTCAAATACTCGTGCATGGCGGCTGCGGCTTTGCGTCCGTCAGACATAGCGAGGATGACGGTAGCACCGCCGCGGACTATATCGCCTCCGGCGAAGATCATCGGCAGGTTGGACTGCATGCCTTCGTTGACAACGATCGTACCTTTCTTGCTTATCTCGAGTCCTTCTACCGACGACGGAATCAGCGGGTTAGGCGAAACGCCTACAGCTACGATAACGAGGTCCACAGGAATCGTGACGGTCTTGCCTTCTACGGGCACCGGACTGCGGCGTCCGCTTTCGTCGGGTTCGCCCAGTTCCATCACTTGCAGCACCGCTTCGCAGACACGTCCGTTCTCGTCTGCATGGTACTCTAACGGGTTGTGCAAGGTCATAAATTCGATGCCTTCCTGCTTAGCGTGATGTACCTCTTCGATACGCGCCGGCATCTCTTCTTCGCTGCGGCGATAGATGATCATCGCGTGCTCTGCGCCCAAGCGTTTGGCGGTACGCACGGCATCCATCGCGGTGTTACCGCCGCCGATAACCGCTACGTTCTTGCCGTACAGCAGCGGCGTGTCGGTAGCCGGATTCGATGCGTCCATAAGGTTGACACGCGTCAGGTATTCGTTGCAAGAAAGAACGCCGTTGAGGTTCTCGCCAGGGATATTCATGAAACGCGGCAGACCGGCTCCTGAACCCACGAAGATACCTTTGAATCCTTGTTCCTCCAGTTCTTTGACGGTAATCGTTTTGCCGATGATGGTGTCTGTATGGAACTGTACACCGAGGGTGCGAAGACCATCTATCTCTGTATCTACAATACTATTCGGAAGACGGAATTCCGGAATTCCATACTTCAGCACACCGCCTATTTCATGAAGTGCTTCGAATACATGCACTTCGTAGCCGTATTTGGCTGCGTCGCCGGCGAAAGTCAATCCGGCAGGACCGGAACCGACGACAGCGATCTTCGGACCGGTCGGACGAGCCTGATCAGTCGGACGGCGCTGACTATTGGCGAAGTCGGCGCAGAAGCGCTCGAGGTAACCGATAGCCACAGCCTGATGACCCATCTTAAGATGGATACATTGCGACTCACATTGTTTCTCTTGCGGGCAGACACGACCGCAAACGGCAGGCAGAGACGAACTCTCTTTGATGACCGCAGCGGCACCGAGAATGTCCCCTTTCTCAAGCGTCTTGATGAAGCCCGGGATGCTGATATTAACCGGACAACCCTGCACACAAGTCGGTTTCGGGCAGTTGAGACAACGATGGGATTCGGTGATGGCTTGCTCGAACGTCAGACCTTGGTTGACCTCTTCGTGCAGCGATTTGACACGCACTTCGGGTCGCAATTCCGGCATCTGAACACGCGGAATAGCTACGCGGTCTTTGGGTTTGCCCTCAAACGGAGCTACAGGCTCCGGTTTACACAGCGGCTTCGCCGCGTTTAACTGCTCCTTCGGAGCGTTTAACGGCTGCTCCGCAGCCTTGTATGCTTCCATCGCAGCGGTCTCTTCGGACTTGTAGGACTTCATTCGGCTGAGCATCTCGTTCCAATCGACACCATGTGCATCGAACTCAGGTCCATCGACGCAGACGAACTTGGTCTTACCGTTCACGGTAACACGACACGCGCCGCACATACCGGTTCCGTCAACCATGATCGTGTTCAACGAAGCCTCGGTAGGGATGTTGTATTTGGCGGTCGTGAGTGCCACGAACTTCATCATGATGGCAGGACCGATCGTGATACATTTGTCGACCTGCTCGCGTTGGATCACTTGCTCCACACCTACGGTGACCACACCCTGCTGTCCGGCGGAACCGTCATCGGTCATGATGATCACTTCGTCCGACCATTGCGCAAGTTCATCGCGCAGGATGAGTAGGTCTTTGTTACGTGCAGCCAGGACGGTGATGACGCGGTTGCCGGCTTTCTTGAGTGCCTCAGCGATAGGCAACATAGGCGCAGCGCCTACGCCTCCGCAGGCACAAACGACCGTACCGTATTTCTCGATACGCGTAGCGCGTCCAAGCGGTCCGACGACATCATGCAGATATTCGCCGGGCTCCATCGCTAACAGTTTGTGCGTCGATACACCGATACGCTGAACGACGAGCGTGATGGTGCCGCGTTCGATATCGGCGGCAGAGATGGTCAACGGCACGCGTTCCGAATGAGCGTCCACACGGATGATAACAAAATGGCCGGCTCTGCGGCTACGCGCAATGAGCGGAGCTTCCACTACGAGCTCCGCCACATTGTCCGAAAAGAATCGTTTTGATAGAATCTTGTTCATTAGAATTCTTAGAAGTGTTTGGTTTCTTTACCTACGATAGAGGAAAGGAGGTTGTTAGCCAGACGGGAAGCACCGAAGCGGAACCACTCGTTGTTGAGCCAATCCTCGCCGAGGATCTCTTTAACCAGCGTGAAGTGTTGCACAGCCTCTTCGGTTGTGGACACACCACCTGCGGGCTTGTAACCCATCTTGATACCTGCTTTCTCTTTCCATGCTTTGATAGCCTGGCACATGATGAATGTAGCCTCCGGAGTAGCGTTCACAGCGATCTTACCGGTAGAGGTCTTGATGAAGTCGCAACCAGCTGCCATTGAGAGGATGGAAGCTTTCCAGATGTTCTCTGCGCTCTTGAGCAGACCGGTCTCGAGGATCACTTTGAGGTGATGCTCTTTGCAAACGTCCTTGATCTCGCGGATCTCGTCGAAGCACTCCTGGTAGCGTCCCTCGAGGAATTTACCTACGCTCAGCACGATGTCCACTTCGGTAGCACCGGCTTTGAGCGCCATAGCGGTCTCAGCCACTTTGATCTCCGGGAAAGTCTGTGCAGCAGGGAAACCTGCGCAGCAGCAAGCGATGTTGAATTTCGGATCCTTGAGGGCTTTGCGAACGAACTCAGCCATAGCCGGATAAACGCAGATAGCTGCTACGTTAGGAATACCCGGGAATTTGTCTGCGAACGTGTTCACAGCGTTAGCCATCTTCTCTACTTTCTCGATGGTGTCGTCTGCACTCAGAGTCGTGTAGTCGATCTGGTGGAGACATTCTTTCCATACTTCGACATTGTTATTCTCAGCAAAATGCTTTGCTTCGATGTCAGCAACTTGAGCTTTTACTTGCTCATCATTGAACGGGCAGGGGTACTGCGCAAATAATTCTTCAAAATTCATGGTAGTAATAGTTTTTATTGTTTAACATTGGATTTTGTTGCTTTGGGTTTGGCCGCCTTTGCAGGTTCTTTCTTTGCCGCGGGTTTGGCTGCAGGTTTTGCAGCCTTCGCGGGTTTCGCGTCTGCAAGGCGGCCCATGATGGTCTCGTTACCGCGTACGTGCTCACCTACTTCCACGAACATCTCCGTGTCCAACGGCAGGTACATATCGACGCGCGAACCTAATTTGATAAAACCGAGATGCGTGTTACGATGTGCGAAATGACCGGGTTTGGCATAAGTGACGATACGTCGAGCCATCGCTCCGGCGACCTGACGAACCGCTATCTGCACTTTCGACGGCGTCTCAATAACCACGAGCGAACGCTCGTTCTCCGTCGAAGACTTTGGCAACCATGCACCTTTGTGACGACCTTTCTGATGCTCCGACACCAGCACGTTGCCCTCAATCGGATACCAGTTGGCATGCACGTTGAACGGCGACATGAAGATTGATACTTGCAGTTTGCGCTCACGGAAATACTCGTTCTCTTCGGTCGGTTCTACCACTACCACGCGGCCGTCGGCAGGAGCGATGATGAAATTGGGATCATCGATCTCAAGCACACGAACCGGGTTGCGGAAGAAATAAGTCACGAAGACGAGCAGCAACGCCGTCAACGAAAGAGTGATGCCGAAGATCCAATGAGGGAAATAGAGGTACATCGGCACGTTGATGATGAAGAGAAGGAATACCGTACCTACAATCAATACACGTCCTTCTCTATGTATGCGGGGTCTTTTCATATTACTGCCATTGTGCATATGGGAATTGCGCAAGCATATCTGCTGCTTGGTCCAATCCGGTTTGTAATTTCTTGTCCACCATAAACTTGAACATCATCGGGATGTCGGCCTTGACGGTCAACTTGATGCGGGTGTCCGTGGGCGAAACCTCTTTGAGCTGAATCCAGAAATTCGCCTGCATAGGGATACCTTCTGCGCCGAATTTGATGGTGTCGTTCTCAATGCGGTCCACGATGGCGATGGTGATTTTCTGTCCCAGACCGTCCACTTTCATCCGAACGCGGTCGGGCTCGATCTCCATCTCCTGCACTTTGTCCTGCGGGATGAATTCACGTACGCGCTCTAAATTCTGCAAGTTACTCAGAACACGATAAATCTGCTGTGCAGAGCATGGCGCAGAGGAAATTTTGCTCTCGTATTTTGCTTCTGCCATATAACGGTTGACAATTGATGATTTTAAATTCGGCTGCAAAGATACAAATAATTTTGCTTATATGCAAATTATTTATTGTTTTTGTAGTCTTTTTTGGTATTTTTGCACCTCTAACGAGGTGTGTTGGATACGTTTTTCGAGTTCGTTGATGTCATTTATGACGATGTGAAGGTGTTGCGCACGCTCGAATGCTTCGTCGTCTGCCGACTCAATCCGTTTGCCTTCTCGGTACAACAAAATATCACCTTTTCCGTCGTCACGCACCTTCACGCGCAACCCGTTTTTGCCGGTTGCTACATAGTAGCCGTGGTCTTGATATTTCTCGTTTTTCTCATATTTGAAAAGCGCGAGCAGACTGTCGGCTTGCGGCGCAAGGATCTCCAGCTGCGATTGATAATACGCAAGACTGCGCTCCTGTTCCATCAGCGCAACCGAATCCCGCACATGTTTCTCCGCTCTCCGCTGCTCCACAGCCGAAGGCTTCTTCCCGCACCCGCTCAGCATCATCCCGCTCACCACGAGCACACAAACGGCCAGAATATAAATCGTTCGCTTCATATGACGATGTTGCATTTAGCGGTTCCTTCTCTTTTTGCTGATATCTAATTTACACCAGAATTCCCGCATAGTGTTCTTCACAAGACCTTCATTTACTTGAGGACGGAAATGCGGTGCAGAACCGATGAAGTCATACTTTGGTTCTACGACGAGTTGTCCTTTTTTATCCACTAATCCGTACTTGCCGTTTTGTTTGATTATTGCGACTCCTTCATGGAAATGACCTGTATTGTCGTAAATTGGATTTATAACTAACAGACCGGTTTTGTCGATAAATCCGCTGCTCTTAGCCAAGGTGACGGCGCAGAGTCCTTCTGAGAAGGGGGCGACAGCGTCAAAAGCCTGTGTAGCAGCAAGAGAGTCTCCCTGCACGTTACGAATGACCATATGATGACGCGACTCCCAGTTACACATCAGGTCTTCGGAGAAGTTAATGTTTACGTATCTGTCGTTTGTAAGAACGCATTTCCCCTCTTTGTTGATATACTTCCAATCTGCGCGGTATTCAGTTCCTCGCACGGCCGCTAATCCGCAAGAGAAATCGTTGGCTTCGCCATACTGCGGATTGATGATGAATTGGCCATTAGGATTGATAAAGCCATAGAGTTTGCCTAATTTAACGCGAGCGCAACCTTCGGCAAAACAATACGCTTCATCGAATTGCGCAGCAATAACTTGTTCACCGGCAGTATTAACGTATCCCCATTTTTTGCTTGCGTTACAAACGGGTGCTAAACCTTCAGAGAAGAAGCCTGCCTCGATGCAATCGGTTAACTCAAAAACGGTTTCTCCGTTCGTGTTGATGCACGTAATAGGCTGACCGGGTTCATGTACAAAAGCGCGCTCGTCAAAGAACATAGCAGCATTGTCATAAATAGCCGGAATCACAAAGGCTCCTTCCTTGTTGATAAAGCCGCACAACCCGTTTTTTCTTACTATAGCCAACTCGTCAGAAAAAGCCCATCCGTCTTCGAACTGCGGTAGAATAACGGGGTTGCCTTGCGTGTCTATATAACCCATGAAACAGCCTCCATCCTGACACAATACATAGGGAATCAGGGAATAGTCAATTTCTTGAACTTTTTTCTGCTGCGAACAACCGATAGTTGCCGCTGAAATCATTGCTAAAACCAGCAATTGAATAGTTTGTTTTTTCATATATCTGATAAATTTATTTGTTTTGTCGAATATTCCTAAAACTCATTTCTGCGGAGAATGAAGATAACACGTCCCGTTTGGTCACAGAAATAATCTTCCGATTCTTTTTCATATTTACCATAGCGAACATGAACGATTCCTTCCGTTACATGCTCTATCGTAAACGGTTTTTGTCCATACATAAAATATTTCTCACCTCGGCTGTCGTGACAACCGTCATGCATTGTTTGAAATAAATCCACTTTGATATCGGGGTTCTCTCGAGCCGCCTTATATTGCTCCCGAGCTACAGTACCCAAAACATCTCCCAAATATGACCCAACGGGATTGAAAGTGTGATCAACAGCAAAATTAGTCCAATTCCCATCAATATTAACCGCCACAAAAGCTGCTCCATTTAAAAACGGTTCCGCATCTGCAAATTCAATACTTACCACTTTGCCGGTTTTGTCTATAAAAACCTTCGTTTCATTCGCTTTTTCAACTACAGCCAAGCCCTCCGAAAAATCACTTGGTTCCTTGCTGAAGCGAGCAGGGATCACCATCTTTCCCGTTTTATCAATAAAGCCCCATTTATAGGGATTCTCGTCAATGCCGGTCATTTGTACTGCGGCTAAACCTTCGTGGAAATCATGTACTGCGTTATATTTTTCAGGAATAACGACAGTACCGTTTTTATCAAAGAACCCCCACTTGTAGTCTCGTTCGCCTCCATTTTTGCTAACTACGCCTCCAAGAAAGGCAGCTAATCCTTCTCTCATGGGACGAGCATCCAGTTCAGTTGCTCTACCTACGTAATGCTGTCTGGTTAGATTCGGAAAAATATTCTTGCCTGTAGGTGATACGTATTTATAAACGTCTTTCCCGCCCCTCGAAGTTCTCATCAACGCGTATCCTCCCTTTACATAATCGGACACGTGATTAGAGACTACTTGGCCTGTTTTGGGCTCATTGTACAAAGAAGCAATACTCCACAATCTATTGCCGGAGTGATCATATACTCCCGTGTGATTATATTGCGGGGTTAAAACGAGGCAGCCATTATGAAAATCAAGTTTTTTATTTAGGCCAGGAATATAATATTCGTTAGAAGCATATTGCATTTTACAGGGAACAGCCCACTCTCCCTTAGCGTTTATGAAACCCAATTTAAATGTGGCTGCGTCTCGTATAGGCATCATGCCATCACTGAACTCACCACTTGTCCAATAATCGTCCACATAAATAATTTTGGTATTTTCATCCTCGCGAATAAAGAACCATTTTCCCCACTTGTATTTTCCTGCAAAAAATGCACCATATGAATTCAAATCAGCATAGTCTAATTTGTATTCGTGCCCATCATGCTCTCTGACTATAAACTGCAGTTCTCTACCATCATATCGAATATATGCTAAAACGGGTGGTAAAATAAACTCAGCGTGTTTGTTAATAAGTCCCCAATTATTCCCCTGTCGGATAAGGAAATAATCATAATAAACCCCGCTATGCTTAATTTCATCGTATTCGATGGGAATTATCACATCCTTAAATCTATCTACAATACCCACTTTATTCCCGACTTGGCAGGTATATAGTACTTCGCTCATTAAGTAGTCCGCATCCATTTCTTTTACTATTCCATTCTCGGGGTAAATATACCGCGGATCTCCTTCTTGTGCTAATGCACTCAGAGAAAGGCATGCAAAACATACAACGATGGCATGTCGTAATGTAAATAGATTTTTTATCATAACTGAATTTGATTTAATGTTCACTATTGATTTTTAGAACTCGTTTCTCAATAGAACAAATTTCACTTTGCCGTTCAAGTCCGCATAGGCTCTGAAAGAATAGGCGTTAATCTCCAACATCGGACCGCTGGTGATAAGAATAGCATCCCGATCGCCTTTTTTGCCTTTGTATTCCCAATCCAGAATAGCTGTTTTTCGACCGATGAAATCGTATCGTCCTAACTGACTTTCGTATCCGCTTATTTGGCGTCCGCGCCAGAAATACTCGTTGTCTTGGAGCCAACAGTTATCACCCGTATTGACGATCTCAAACTGCGGGTTGACGCAACAATAAGTCCACGTTTTCGGGTCTCTCACGAGCGCGTAACCGTAGTAAAAATCCAGTGCTCTGTCGTATTCTGGACTTACCACTTTGCCGGTTTTGTCAATATATACCAAGGTCTCATCTACTTTTTGCACGAGTGCCCGTCCGTAATGGAAATCACTCGGTTCGATAGAGAAACGCGGGCTGATGACCATTTGACCGGAAGGATTGATGAAACCCCATTTTTCCGGCGCACTACTCTCAGTAGGCATCTGAACGGCAGCTAATCCCTCGAAGAACGCATGGACATGTTTGTATTTGGCGGGAATCACTTTTTTGCCGGTCTTGTCGAAAAATCCCCAGAGGCGAGAAACATAATCGAAATAAGGCGACAGCCCGTCCGACATAGCACAAGCACTTACGGGTGTCCAACCCCAAGCTATTTCTGCCTCGTAATCCAGACGAGGTGTCTGCTCCAATTTATAACCCGTGTCCATCTCATTTTCATCCTGCAGGTATTGCGCGCCGGAATAGACTCCGGTCATGATTTCCTGACCTTGCGGATTGATGAACACTAATTTCTTTCTCGAGCGATTCTTATCAATCTGGTACTTTTTTACCGCTAAGGCATAGCCATCAGGCGTAAAATCCGAACACTCCAAAATAGTACTTGGAAGCGGCGTGATTTTACCTTTTTTATCAATTACCACCAAGTCCGGATTGCTTTTATATTCATTATTCTTCGTTGCCAAAAGATACACGCAGTAGCCATTACGAAAGCGTAGCCGTCTATCTCCTATGTGAAAGCACATATGCTCAGCAGTTGCCAAATTGAGCGAAATAGGAATAGCCCACTCGCCTTCCGTGTCCAGAAATCCGCATTTGCCTGTCACAACGTCCTGCACGCACAACATCCCATCCTCAAAATCGTTGAGGATTCGGTATTCGTCCAGATAGATTTCTTTCGCTTCGGAGAAATCCAATTGTAATGTGTCCGGCACAATTTTACGCGCATCGGCGATAGCTTTCGCTTGCGCCTCGGGATTGATTGCCAACTTCTCCACAGCATAAACAGCCGTAGTATCTGCAATAAGTGCGGTTCCTGCCATAACAGCCGCTGCAGTTAAAGAAAATACATATGTTTTCATTCTTGCTCCTAAAAAGAAAAACCTTTGCGGCTGCAAAGGTACTGCTTTTTTTGCATATATGCAAACAAAAGTGATATTTATTTTAAAATTTGCACAGAATATATACCCGGTATAGGTAGGGTTCTCCACGAGGTTTCCACGGGGTTCCAATGGATGCTCAATGGATGCTGAAAGGGTGCTCAATGGTTGCTTATGCCAACCTGAACACCCTTTCATTACCATCTCGCCCCTCTAATCCTCTTCTATCTCAAATTCCGCTGCAAAGATACAAAAAATTTTTGATTTATGCAAATTTTTGAGTGCGGAAATGTTAAGAAACTGATATATACTGGAATTTTTCTAAAAAATAGGATAAAAAACGCCACCCTTGAGGTGCTTTTTTGAAAATGAAGCGAGTGCTTATTTATAGGTCATAAGAATACCGAGTTTCGTCTGACCATTGTCGCTGGTTAAAATATGCTCATCTAAGTATTTGTAAATCTCGGTTTTTTGCAATTGTTGTTTTAAACATTGAGTATCTCCACTCGTGTTACTCTTATTAGAAGTATAATATACATAAAATGTATAGTAGTTGTCACCGTCCAGACTAGTCATTTCTAGGGGTGATAAGTTTATTGTGTAGGGAAGATCCGATTTGTCCAGTAGTGGCGTGTACTGTGTAGTGAATCCCCAGTTGACGGTAAACCAGTCATCGTCTTCGCATTTGATTTTGTAATATTTATTCTCGTATGGAATCTTATAAAGTTTACATCCAGCGATGCATATAGCAGGCTTCTTAACCGTGATTTTCTTGTTACAACTATATTTTTGTCCATTTGCAACCCCTGTTAGCGTAACAGTGTAGGTGCCCGCAGATTCGTACTTATGGGTTGCATCTTTCGTGGTCGCATAAGCTCCATCTCCGAAATCCCACTTATAACTTGTCATTCCTTTAGACTGGTTGGTAAATAAGTAGGTAAACGGTGCAGTCTGTTGATACGTGAAATTAACTGAACTTTGCTGAGAAGGTTCATTTTTCCCGGAACAAGCCATTAAAACAAGAATGGCAAGCCCTAAAATAGATAGTTTTTTCATAATTTCGAAGTTTTTATATGTGTAACAATATTACATTTCAAGAGTTACTGTTCCTCCGTCTTCTTGCTGAGGAATTATGTAGGTTTCTCTTATAGGAATGTATTTGTAACCGCTATTTTGAATCAACTGTACAGTACCATACAAATTCGTGGAAACCTTAAAGCGCTGTGAGAAGAAAGGAGCCACGACTCCAATGATACGACCAGCCACCAATACGTTAATAGGGAAATCCATAGTGTTCTTTACATAAAGAAAGAATGTACCTTCTTTTGCCTGTGATTTCTGTTGAGTCTGTTGTGTTTGTGACGTAGTTATGGAAGTCGGCGCTTGATTCTTTTTCTCTTGAAGATGACTTTTTACCTGATTCGTTAATTCGTCGATGGCCGTTAAAACTTCTGGTAGAGAGTTTAACGAAGAAACTGCACGGTCGGATACAAGATAGTCGCCACTCTTTGTGTCGATTAGTTTCGATTGTAAATAGTACTGGTTCTGGAACGGCATCACGTCGATAAGGTACGTTAGCCCGGAGTTGGCTTTCTTAGCCAAACTCAATATCGAATCTTCTGTTATGCCGGCAGGTGCAGATTCGATCTTTGCTTTGTTCCCTTCAATGGTGTTTAACTTGGATTTTACTTCGCTCTCAATAACCTTTCGAACATCATTTTGCTTATTATCCAAACCTGTCACAAAAATAGCAATGCTCATTTTGTTAAGGTCTACCGGCTTGGGTTGTGGCGCTTGTGGCGCTGTCTTGGGCTTGTTAATAGTGCTCTTGTAGATCTTAAATTTTAGTTCCAATTCTTCATCGGAAAGATTGTCTTGAACGATGGGTTGTGGCGGTACTGTCGCAGGTTGTTTAGGCTCCGAGATATTAGAAGCAGTGGGTGTTGCTTCTTGCGTGGGAGTGGGTGCGGAAACCGCTGTAGGAGCCGGCTTTGACTCCGATTTAGGTGCTTTAGTCTCCGTCTTAGGAGTTTCTGCTTTTGTTACTCCACTAATCTTCTCTTTGCTTTTATGAGTCTCTTGGGGCTTAGGGGTTTCTGCAATCTTCGCAGGGGTTTCTTCCACAACGGGGGCAGGTGGTGTTGAAGGTTGCGGCTTTGTTTCGACTTCTTTCTTGATGATAGGAGCCGGAATTGTTTTAGGTGCGGGTCTTGCAACTATTTTAGCTATTATGTCTGCAGAAACAGCTCCTTTAGATGGGTCTATTAACGTCCCATCGGATAGGTATAATTTCTTTATTTCGGAAAGGTTGACACTCTTTGAGTGAGAATTATCATATGTAGGGTATTCCTTATACTGAACTTCTGAATCTGTAATACCAGTAACGACACAAGGAATCTGGAAATTCTCGGCTGTAATTACCACATCACACGGTTGCTCTGCATAGAAGGCTGATGCGGAGATTACAAATGCGAGGAATACAATGATCTTCTTCATGGTTAATTATTATATAAAAAAGCGTGCGCTTTACGTTCGCTTCATTTGATTCTTTGAGGTTCTGGACGACCTTATTTACTCAAATTTACGCACGGAAAACTCACGCTGATACGTGAGCGTGCATAAACCGCGCTTGAGTAAATAATGATTTTGAAAGTGTCCAGTTTTCAAAGAATCAAGTATCGGCTTATAACGCTATATGTTGGCACACGCTTGTGCCTATTATTTCAAATCGAGCGCAAAGGTAGTACATTTTTTTGAATTGTGCAAATTTATTTTGATTTTTTATGCTCAGTAATCCTCCGGAACGTAAATATATTCAAGAATAGGGAGCACAAAGAGGCGACTGCGAAGTTCGAACTGCTCGCTGCTATACCATTGTAAATCGTCGCATAATCCGTAAAGAATGTCCCTCTCATAGTTGTAAATGAAAAACTCTGCGTTCGGGAAGCGCTGTTTGAGCATAAGGCCTTTCCTTTTGTCATAACTCATCCCCCAGCTACGTGTGATTTCCAAACTAAATTGCAGTTCTCCTTTGGGATTCATTACAATAATGTCCGGATAGTTGTCCAAAGGATTGTCCGTGACAGTAGCTTCGTACATCATATGCCATCCTCTTCGAGCTTTAATCTCCGGGTGCATATTAAGCAGAGTTTCTGTAATAATGAGTTGATGAATGTTCCGTGCCCGTGGGCTGCTAATACCAGTTAAATTAATCATAACAATGCAAATTTTTGAAATCGGGCACAAAGGTAGTACTTTCGGAGCACAGTTCCAAAAGTTTGCATTCGATTATAGAAAAAATAGAAATTATCGAATTATCAGCTCGATTTTCTTCTTCGCGAGCTTGATTTTTGTCGGCACTTCTCGTGTGAGGGCATCATTGAAAGGACTTGTTTCCGGCATCGTTCTACCGGTCACTTGTGCTGCCCAAAGACGAAGATTGTGCTTGTCGCAGAGATTCGCTTTGCCTAATTGCTCCAAGGCCATCAAATAATGAGCTAAATCAGCCATTTTAATAGCTTCAGGTTTCTTGGGATGGGAGGGTAATTCGCGCAATAATTGGAGCACCGCTTGCTCTTGTTCGGGCGTTAAGTTGCGCAAGGGCGAGTAGTCCGCAAGCGGGGAAGGAACAGGCTCTTTGGGTGATGTTGCCGCTTGTCGTTTCGACAGCACATAATCCACCTGCTTTTCGAGGAGTTCCTGTTCTTCGCTTTTGACGAAAGGCGATAGGAGAACACGGACAACTATGGCAACTGCAGCAGCGCTGAGACTCACGTACCATGTGTAGCGGAAAATGCGCACGAGTAGCGGCCAACAAGTGAGCGCGCCGAGCGCTACGCCGCGATGCGTCAGGATGCCGCAGACACCCCATATGATGAGCAGCACGAGCATCAACCCGGCGAGGATATTCAGTACCATTCCGGCTGCGCGGTTCAACTTATATAATCGGTCGGATTTCATTCTTCACAATTTTGCTTGCAAAAAGCGCTATTCCTCGCTGAAGTGGACGAGGACGTGGCGGTAGGAATTGAAGATTTTGGATTTGGAGACGAAGCCGAGATAGCGGCGATGTTCGTCCACGACAGGCAGGTTCCATGCACCGGTATCTTCGAAAATTTCCATCACTTTTTCCATAGGCATATCGGATTGAAGGATGGCAGGAGGTGAAGTCATTAACTGGCTGACCGTGAATCGTTTATAGAGTCGCGGTTGGAACATAATATTGCGTACTTCGTCTAATAGTAAGATGCCTTTCAAATGGCTGTCATTATCCAAAACGGGGAAGATATTTCGCTTGCTTTCGCTGATGACTTTGACGAGTTCGCCGAGTGTCATTTCGGGGTATACTGTGACGAAATCGGTCTCGAGCACGCTGTCCATTTTCAGAAGCGTGAGCACATTACGATCTTTATTATGCGTGAGCAATTCGCCTTTCTGCGCCAAACGCATAGTGTACAGCGAATGAGGCTCGAAAAGCATGATGGTGAGGTAGGAGATGACGCTGACAATCATGAGCGGCATGAAGAGATGATATCCTCCGGTTAGTTCGGCAATGAGGAAAATACCGGTCAGCGGCGCGTGCATCACGCCGGACATGAGTCCCGCCATTCCGACGAGTGCGAAATTAGCCTCAGGCACGATGATGGCGGACATATTCATCAGTCGCGCAGTAACGAATCCGACGATGGCACCCATGAAGAGCGAAGGCGCAAAAATACCTCCGACACCGCCGCCGCCGTTGGTAGCGACAGAAGCTACAATCTTCAGCAAGATGATCGCCGCGAAATAGACCACGATGATCATTTGGGTATTGAATTTTGAATGCAGGAAGATATTGTCCGACGAGAGTATGAGCGTCTCTAACGGGCTGTTTTTCAATGCACTGACGCTGTCGCCGTTGATGAGTTGGCGAATGATATCATAGCCTTCACCATATAAAGGCGGGAAAAGGAAAATGAGGATGCTCAGCGTCAGACCTCCAACCAAAATCTTCAGGCCGATCGAGCGGATATTATGCTTCATCCACTGCTCGAGCGTATTCATTCCTCGCGTGAAATAGAGGCTGACAAGTCCGCAGATAGCGCCGAGGATGAGATACCACGGGATGCGCTGAATGAGGAACGGTTCGGTAGCATCCAGCGGGAACATAGGTTCGGTTCCGGTGAACATATAGGAGATAGCGGTAGCTGTGACGGACGAGATAAGAAGCGGTGCTACCGAAGTCATGGTAAGGTCCATCATGAGCACCTCAAGCGTAAAGACAAGTCCCGCGATAGGTGCTTTGAAAATACCGCCGATAGCGCCTGCTGCACCGCAACCGATCATGAGCATCATCGTCTTCTGGTCAAGCCGGAATGCTTTCGCGAGGTTGGAACCGATGGCTGCACCGGTCAGCACGATAGGTGCCTCTGCTCCGACCGATCCTCCGAAACCGATGGTAATTCCCGAGCCGACGACAGACGACCACATGTTATGCGCTTTGATGATCGATTTGCGCTGGGAGATGGCGTAGAGGATTTTGGTGATACCGTGACTGATGTCATCGCGCACGATGTAACGCACGAAAAGTGCTGCGAGTGTGATACCGATAACCGGCGTGATGAGGTACCACCATGTATGTCCTCCGGCGATGAGATGCGTCTCTACGAACCACTGAATGAGATGAATGAACGATTTCAGAAGTGCGGCTGCTGCGGCAGAGAAAGCGCCTACGAAGAAAGAGAGGAGGAGCACAAGATGCTTCTCGCTGATGTGGCGTTCACGCCACTCAATCAATCTGTCGTAGAATTCAGCCATCAGTAGTCCTTTATCAGTTATCCCAGCCGATACCTTTGTATTTATCGAGATCCCACTCTTCTTCTACCTCATTGAGGTAGATCGTGCCTTCTTCTTCCGATTCTTCCTTCGCCTCCGGTTCTTCACGCTCCACGAGCGTGATATCTATCGGTGCGTGTGATATCTCGATAACTTGATTCTGCTCTTTGTTCAATTCCGTCCAAAGGGCATCTTTGAGTTCATCGATACCTTGTCCTGCAACCGAAGAGATGAAGACGATCGGGATATCCAGTTTGGCAAGCGTCTTGGACGCTTTGATTTTATTCAATTCTTTGTCTGTCACCGCATCGCATTTGCTGATGGCGAGAATGCGCGCTTTGGTAAGCAGTTCGGGGTTGTATTGCTCCAATTCGTGCAACAGAATCTTGTATTCCTTGACGATATTTTCGCTGGTAGCGGGTACCATGAAGAGCAATACTGCATTGCGTTCGATATGCCGCAAGAACCTGAGTCCCAGACCTTTACCTTCGCTCGCTCCCTCGATAATACCGGGTATATCCGCCATGCAGAACGAGCGTCCGTCGCGATAGGAGACGATGCCTAATTGAGGCGTGAGGGTAGTGAACGGATAGTCGGCAATCTCTGGTTTTGCAGCCGATACAACGCTGAGGAGCGTTGATTTGCCGGCATTGGGGAATCCGACAAGACCTACATCTGCGAGCACTTTGAGTTGCATGATGACGGTGCGTTCCTGTGCGGGCTCACCCGGTTGCGCATAACGCGGTGCTTGGTTGGTAGCCGTGCGGAAATGCCAGTTACCGAGTCCTCCCCGACCGCCTTTGAGCAGCACAACGCGTTCATCGTGATTCTTCACTTCGCAGATGAACTCACCCGTTTCGCCGTCATAGACCACGGTGCCACACGGCACTTCGATGATTTTGTCTTCGCCGTCTTTTCCGAACGAACGACTCTGTCCGCCTTTGCCTCCGTCGGTAGCCATGATATGCTTCTGGTACTTGAGGTGCAGCAACGTCCAGAGGTTGCGGTTGCCGCGTAAGATGATCGATCCGCCTTTACCTCCGTCACCGCCGTCAGGTCCGCCTTTCGGCAGATATTTGGCTCGGTGCAGGTGCATACAACCCGCGCCGCCCTTTCCGGAGCGGCAGTAGATTTTTACGTAATCGATAAAGTTCGCAGCCATAAAAGATTGACAATTAATGATTTACTTGTGGCCTTCGCGGTCAA
The DNA here is from genome assembly GCA_024692565.1 of Paludibacteraceae bacterium. Taxonomy (GTDB): domain Bacteria; phylum Bacteroidota; class Bacteroidia; order Bacteroidales; family Paludibacteraceae; genus Colicola. The sequence continues at coordinate 48,593 of JAILMN010000029.1, read as the reverse complement.
TGATACGCTTCACCTGAATGAAGACATCCTCCATCGGGTGATTGCCGTTCACAGCAAAATAGTTACCCTGATGCAGGTAATAGTGGGTGATAGGTTCCGTTTGGTTGTGATAAACGGCGATGCGGTGACGAATGGTATTGAGGTTATCGTCCGCACGTCCGCTTATTTTACCGCGTTCGATGAGGCGCTGAATGAGCAACTGTTCATCTACGAGGAGGTCGATCATGATGGCCTCCATTTGATATTTCTTGAGCAACTCGGTCAGGGACATCGCTTGCGCCACGGTGCGAGGATAACCGTCGAAGATCGTTCCTTTGCAATCCGCAGGCAGATTCGAGATATAATTCTCAATCACGCCGTACATGATATCATCGGGCACCAGATTTCCTTTGGATATCAAGGCATCGATCTGTTTGCCGAGTTCGCTACCGGTAGCTATTTCCGCACGCAATACATCGCCTGTAGAGATATGCTGCAGACCGTATTCGCGCACGATGAGGTCGGATTGGGTTCCTTTACCGCTGCCCGGTGCTCCGGATAAAATAATATTGACCATAGTTAATTTTTCCAAAACAGACACAAAACGAGTTGCCACAGAGGGCAACTCGTTTATGAAGCTACATTGCCTGATTAGAGAGCAAATTTAGCACCCGGTTTGATGCGAACAACCTTGCGAGCAGGAACGTTGATAACGGCACCTGTACGCGGGTTTTTAGCCTTGCGAGCTGCTTGTTGCTTAACAGCGATAGAAGCTACACCGATGAGCTGTACGCCTTCGCCTTTCTTAACTGCCTCTACTGCTGCCTCAATAGCTGCGTCGAGAACTTTTGCTGCCAATGCTGCAGATACTTCAGCCTTAGCTGCTGCTGCTTTTACGAGTTCTGATTTGTTCATAACTTAATGTTTTTGGGGTTATTAATAATGTGAACTATTGGTTTCCTTTTTGGAATACGACCGCAAAGTTACAACATTTTCTTGAATTACCAAAGAAAAAAGCAAAAAAAAATGCATTTTTTTGAAAAAAAATCACTTTTTTCGCATTTTGGCGCGTTTTTTGTACCTTTTTTTCATAAAAAAGCAGTAATTTTGCGGCCGATATGAGAAATTTACCAACAGTGACTCGCTATCTGCTGATAGCCAATTTTGTAGTTTTTTTGCTTGCAATGTATTTGCAGCGTTTCGGGATTGATGTAAATGGATTGTGCGGATTGCATTTTCTAAGTGCACCCTCGTTTCATTTCTGGCAACCGATCACGTACATGTTCCTTCATGCCAACTTCAGCCACATCTTTTTTAACATGTTCGCGGTTTGGATGTTCGCGCCGGTGATTGAACGTGAATGGGGTGCCCGTCGTTTCATCATTTATTATCTGGTGTGCGGTTTGGGTGCAGCAGCAATCCAGGAAGCTGTGTGGTCGTTGATGCTGACGAACATGAGTAGCCAATACAGCGCTGCCGCACTGGCGCAGTATGCCGTTATGCTGAATACGATCGGTGCTTCCGGAGCCGTATTCGGTATTTTGTTCGCTTTCGGATGGTTGTATCCCGACGTGCCGATGTACATCCTTTTCATCCCTATACCCGTACGTGCGCGCGTGTTCGTTATTATATATGCGCTCATTGAGCTTTTTGCAGGTCTGGGAACAGTAGCCGGTCTGACGGCAGATAACGTGGCGCATTTCGCGCATTTGGGCGGTATGCTTTTCGGATGGTTGCTGATTCTGTACTGGCGTCATATCAATTGGCGGGAACCGCGGATCTTCGATCTATGGGATAAGATTCAAAGTCGCCGCCATGAGCGTCTGAACAGCACCGACGACCGATTCAAAGACTATCACTATCAAAAACGAGTGTGAAACGACTACTGCACATATTCCTTGTGTTGGCAGTGAGCACGCAGGTGTTCGCTGCGCAGCAGTACATGGATTCGTGTATGATTCGTATCGAAGACGGCGATACGGTTTATCTGGCGTGGTTGCATGAGATCTGGGTCTATCCGCCGCTTAAATTCAAGAACAAGCGTCAGGAGAAATTCTATTGGCGCACGGTGCGAGACGTGAAGAAATGCCTTCCATATGCCAAACGTATCAACCAGGATATGGCGTATGCCGATGAGGAATTGGCAAAATTGCCGGACAAGAAAAGCCGCAAGAAATGGTGGCGTAAGTTTGAACGACAACTATATAAGAAATACGAGAAAGACTTCCGCGGCATGTACGCGAGTCAAGGTATGATGCTGATGAAACTGATTGACCGCGAAACCGATCGAACGAGTTATGAACTGATCAAGCAGTATAAAGGCAAAGCGACCGCCAATTTCTGGCAGTTCGTCGCCAAACTATTCAAGAACGACCTGAAGGAAGAGTATGACGCGAATGACAAAGACCGCATCACCGAACGTGTGATCAATCTTGTCGAAGCAGGTCAATTATGATACAAAATAATAAATCTGCATGCAAAACGCAGATTAAACAAAGAAAATGGCACAAATATTTGCATGTGTCATTTTTTTGTTGTACCTTTGCAGCCGCAAAGGTTTTTGAACCAATACCGCTGGGCTCAACAGTGTAAAAAAAGTGAGTACATAGGCGCAAGTGAGCGCCAAAAGAATAGCGTAATAAGCCAAACTTGATCTTTTGAAAACTGGACACTTTCAAAAATCACAACTACTCAAGCATGGTTTATGCACGCTCACGTGTTAGCGTGAGTTTCCGTGCATATATTTGAGTAGTTAAGGTTGTCCAGAACCTCAAAAGATCAGATATAGTGAACGAAAGCGCACGCTTTTAATTTTGTACTGTTTAACAAATTATAACCATGAGAAAAATCTTTCTTTTAATCGCCTTATTTTTTGCCACATTATGCGCAAGCGCACAGACGAAAGTTGCCGTTTATGTGAATGGAGCGAGCGAAGTGGACGGAACTGTGAAACAGATTCTTGGTAATGAATTAGTCACTGCCATCTCTGCTAATCAAAAATTTACCGCTGTTGACCGTTCGGCAGATTTCTTGAATATTCTCAAACAAGAACAGAGCGAACAGGTTTCCGGCAATATAGATGACAGCCAGGTTCAACAACTCGGCCAAAAGTTTGGCGCGCAGCAAGTTTGTATAGCCAATATTACGCCATACCAAAACAAATTCTATATCCAAGCTCGAATGGTTGATGTGGATAACGCTTCAGTATTAGCAACCTGTCGTGAAATCTCTGCCTTACAAGACCTTGACGAAATGGTTGCTGTTTCCGAAAAACTAACGCAGAAACTGATTCCTGTAAAAGCAGAGCCTATCGAAGAGCCCCAAAAGAAAGTGTCTGAAGAAATCCAAGAAGAACAAATACAAGAAGCAGAAATTACCTATACAAAGGACTATTCAACCGTTGGAAAACAAAACGACACATATTGCGATCTTATCAGCATTGATAACACTGGTGCTTATGCGGTTGCTACATTTAAATTCGTCAATACTAAAGAGAGTACACTCAGCTTCTCAACGAAAGGATATTTGCTTGATAACACGGGAATAAAGCACCCTGTTGTTCGCGTAGAAGGTGTCGGAACTTCTTCATCCTCTCCTGCAAAGAAAGCCGCTGGTATTACTACATTTATCGTTACATTTACTAAATTAGCGGATGATGTTGTAAATATCGGTATAACCGAAGGAGTCGAAAACGGTTGGAAATGGGAGCAGATAACATTAAAGCCTTACGGTATGGCTAACTATTATCAGTTCGAAGATAAATCTGTTACCAAACTCCAAGAACTCAAAACGAAAGAGAGTTCAGAGAAATTAGCACAGGGCATACAAGATATAGTCGACCTATTCACTTCGTTTAATATAATAGTAGTCAATTCAAAATCTGATCCTTATATGATCGAAATTGAAGGCAAGAAGATCGGTGTTGCTCCGGCCAATAAAGTCACTACTCTTCAGGCACCTGTAACATCGTACGGCCAATTAAAAGCAACGCAGATGTCTGGATATCTGCTCTTCCCCACCACGTATAAATATACCGTGTATAAGCAGAAAATTGGCAGTTCAATAACAATTCGTTTCTAATATTTGATACTATGAAAAGGATAAGTCTATTTTTTATTTGTTTGCTGTTGGCAAGTTTCGCTTTTGCTGATTTTGTTGAAAGGAGTTTTGACGGACAGCAAGTTACCGTCGAAGAAGCCGTCTCACATTTCAATGAATGGTTCGGAACTGGAGAGAGTGAGTTCATTCTATTCTTCGATGAGACTGATAATATTGGTATGCGTGACATGGACTACCAGCAGTATATTAATGGAGTCAAAGTAGAAAATTGTGCTTTATACGTTCATTCTCGAAATGGGTATGTTACCTTGATAAATGGTGATATAATGCCCGTTCAAAGCAAGCCGGCTGCAAAATCGAGAGTTTCTGCTAAAGATGCCTGCAAGAAAGCTAAAGTTTCTGATGATACAAATGCTGAGCGTACTTTCATACACGACACGAGATCGAACGGTGATGTGTTTTATGATGTGTATAAGATTACTACAGATACCGCCATTATATACGTAGATGTCGAAACTGGCGAAATAGTTAGGAGTTTACCTCTTGTTCAGGGTGCAACCACGTGTTCCGTAACAACTATATATAACGGAACGCAGAACATTACCTGTGAGACTGTAGATGGAGAGTATCGCTTGCGTAATAGTACAAAAAATATACGCACGTGTTATACAAACATGGGGAACTATGATTCTTATCCATCAGATAGATATGGTTACACTAATTCCACTACTAATTGGGACGATTATTACTTAACTTCCGTTACTATTAGTGCTGTACATAATGCTTGGTGGGATGTGATGGGAGAAGATACTTATCCGGATTTATACATCCGAATAAAAGATGCTTCTGGAAACTATCTTTTTACTTCAGACTATAAACAAGATTGTGGGCAGAGTGGAAGAACCAGTTTCCCGGTTAAGTTTTACATATCAAAGTTAATAAGAGTTCCTTCTGGCGGGGGGATTACAATTGAGATATATGACGAAGACTTAACATCTGACACAAAAGGGAATTATATTACTTTGAGTAATAATGCGCTGGGGTCGTATTCATGGGGTAACTCTTCAAGTAATACACAAGGTTCGTTTGAGATAACCAAAAGTCATCCTGCTTTTGACCTTCAATGGGGCTTGGAGAAAGCATATGACTTTTACAACAATGTACTTGGTCTAGCTGGTTTTGATGGGCAATCATCTTTGCTAAGGGCATTTTTACACAATTCGGGTGGTCCTGATTATATCAAACCGGAAATGGATTATGCTGGCTGGATAAGCATATTCGGCACTACGACCGGATACTATAATAATGCGTATGCTTCAGGAAATCCTTCCGATCCTTCTGCGGCATATTTATTTTTTGGAATAGGAAATGAGATAGGAAACAGCGAGGTCGGTTTGAATACGGTGGTGCATGAATTTACGCATCTAGTTACAACATATCGTCCTAAGGGCACATTGACATATCAGGGGGAATCGGGAGCTATAAATGAAGGTTATTCAGACGCAATGGCTATTACGAATGACGTTTATATGTATGGCTCAACGGATTGGCTTTACGATAAAGACGCGAGAATGATAATCAACGGTGTCCAGTATTCATATATAAGGAATTTGAAAAATCCTAAAGCTGCAGGTCCAGAAGGCCCAAAACCGGATACTTATGGAGGACAAAACTGGCTGGATCCGTCAAACACCTCTAATGATAAAGGTGGAGTTCATATGAATAATAGTATCTTTACACATTGGTACTATATTCTGTGTGAAGGAAAGACTGGCGTGAATGATAACCAGCATAGTTATTCTGTATCTCCTATCGGCATAGCAAAAGCACTTGCTATTATATGGAGAATGCACCGTACATATTTACCTCCCCAATCTACTTTTGCGCAAGCGCGCCAATATGCAATACAATCTGCGAAAGACTTATTCCCTGGAGATGAGAATGTGCTTAAATCCGTAACAGACGCGTGGTATGCCGTAGGTGTCGGATCCAGATACGTTGCTCCGCAAAATACTATAACAGTCAAAGCCAAGGTTCCTTCAAATTGGACTAATGGTATTTCTGCATGGACTTGGTCTGGCACGAATACTGGTACTTGGGCAACATTAGAATTAGATGGGGATTGGATTTCATACACCTCTTCTGTAAGTCCGCTTAATATCATATTTGTCAATGGTTCAGACTGGAGCACAGATCCAAATCAGACTGTAGATATTATGCTCACAGAAAGTTCGTGTATTCAGATTGCCAATAATGGGACTGGTAAATGTACTTATACCCTTGTTGATTGTAATGGCGGCTCAGAGAATCCACAAGAGATTTCTTGCGCTCAAGCTGTACAGATTGCCACTTCATTGGAGCACAATACGCCTACATCCGAGACATATACCGTTATTGGTTATGTGACAAATACTGATGGCAAAGTGTCCTATAACCAGCAGATTTTCTGGATGGCCGACACAAAGAATGGAGGCAAAGTATTTGAGAGTTACTGGGGCAATGTGCCGGAAGTGGTACATGTTGGCGATAAAGTGTCCGTTACGGGTCATCTTATGCGCTACAACTCCACGTACGAGATCAAAAACGGCGATGTTGTAATCTTAGAAAAGGCTCCGCAAGGCATCGATGACATCAATGCCGCGACTAAATCGCAAAAACTTATCCGTGACAACCAAGTCCTCATCCTCCGTGGGGAGAAGACATATACCCTCACCGGCCAGGAAATAAAATAAGACGTTTGTTCCTTATAGGACGATAGCATCGTCCGCATATAAAAATTGCACGAGAAAAGTAAGAAAAGTGGGAATTCTCAAAATTCTCACTTTTCTTATGCAAATTTTTGCTTGACACTCTTGGCATTCTTGGCACACTTCCCTTAACTGTGCCAACTGTGTCAAGTATGTCATGCATTTTTTCAAAACCCCTCTCTTTCTATAGTATTATATACTATGTATATAATACAGAACGTTTATAACTTTAATTATTCCTTATATATTCCTTAATGATTCCTTAATCATTCACAGGGGTATCAATATCCCGCAAGCGTACCGGAAGCACATAAACAACATAGCGAACACACCGAAAGCGCTTCGAAGGCATTTCGAAAGCATCTCGAAGGCAAGTGCTACTCAATTAGCAAAATGATGTTAAAAAAAGACTCAAATCTGCTTCTATAATCGCCAGAAACGCGTCCTCGTGGCGCTTTTTTTCGTCAAATTAGACCTCATATCCTTAAAAATCCAAAAAAAATGCAGAAAAATTTGCGTATGTCAAAAAAAAGCAGTACTTTTGCAGCCCATTTTGTGTTAGAAACCGCTCTGTGACAGAGCATAAAATAGAATAAAGACAATGAAACGTACATTTCAACCTTCCCAACGTAAGCGTCGTAACAAACACGGCTTCTTGGAGAGAATGACCACCGCTAACGGTCGTCGTGTATTGGCCGCACGCCGCGCAAAAGGTCGCAAGAAACTGACCGTTGCCGACGAGGGACGCCACAAATTTTAATGGAGTCAACTAGACAACACAAGATCGCTCGGTTGATACAAAAAGACATGAGCGACATCCTTCTGCGTTACGCGCGCACGCTACACGGAACACTCATTTCCGTAAGCGAAGTGCGCGTATCGCCTGATTTATCTATTGCGCACATCTATCTCTCTATCTTCCCGCAGAACAAAGTAGAGGAGACGATGACGCAGATTGAAGAGAACACGCATCGTTTTCGCGGTGAACTCGGCACATTAGAGCGTCATCAATTGCGCATTATCCCTGAGATAATCTTCCATTTGGACGAGACAATCGACCGAATGGAGCGTATTGACGAGTTGCTGAGTAAATGAATTTCGAACCTCATATCGCCTGGCGTTACCTATTTTCTAAGAAAGGTCACAACGCCATCAATATCGTGTCGGGCATCAGTGCCGCGGCCGTTGCTGTTGTGACGGCAGCGATGATTTGCGTGCTGAGTGTGATGAACGGTTTCGGGGCGTTGGTGGAACATATGTTCTCGGAGTTTGACCCGGTTTTGTTGGTTGTGCCTGCGGACGGTCAGACGCTGCGTACCGATACCGCGCCTATTGCTTCTTTGTACGCGCGCGAGGATATTGAGGCCATCTCGATGCAATTGGAGCAGACGGCGTTGATTCGCTATAAGGACCATCAGGTGCCTGCGCGTGTAATGGGCGTGGACACTTTGTTTAAGCGCACGGCACATATCGATTCGATCATCACGGACGGATTCTACAGCGTCTGGGACGGCGCTTTCGAACGTACGGTATTAGGTCGCGGTTTGGCTGCACAGATAGGAATGAATGCGCACTTCACGGGTGCGCTGCACTTGTACGCGCCTGAGCGAACGGGACGACTGAACATGCTTCGTCCTGACCTATCGCTTCGCCATGAGCACGCGTTTATTGCCGGCACTTTTGCGGTCAATCAGATTGAATACGACGATCAGGTGCTGTTGGTTTCGCTGCCTCTGGCGCAACGCCTTTTTGCGTATGACGAACATACCGCGAGTGCGCTCAGGATACAGCCGAAGAGCGATAAGAAATCCGATATCCGAAGTCAAAAATCAGCTATTTCAAAATCGTTAGGCGCGGGATACAAAGTGCTGGATCGCTATGAGCAACAAGCGGATTTCTTCCGGATATTGCGTATCGAGAAATTGCTGACGGTGCTGCTGCTCGTCTTTATCTTACTGATCGCCAGTTTCAATATCATCGGTTCGCTCTCAATGCTGATTATCGACAAGCGCGAAGATATCGGCATTCTCTCGCACTTAGGCGCAGATGAACCTATGATTCGGCGCGTGTTCTTGCTGGAAGGCTGGCTGATTTCCAGTTTAGGTTCGTTAGCCGGTTTGGTAATCGGCGTGCTCTTGTGCCTAGGACAACAGCATTTCGGTTGGCTTAAGTTAGGTAGCGGCGACGAATATATCATCTCGGCGTATCCGGTTCAGGTGCAACCATTGGATGTGCTTTTGGTAGCAGCGATAGTGTTGGCACTGGGTTTTGCAGCCGCCTATTATCCTTCACGTAAAATCAAAGTGTCATGAGAAAATATCTATTCATCGTTATAGCGCTTTGTCCCTTCGTTTTTCAGGCTTGCCGCAATTCGCAGCCTTCGGGTTACCGCGGTATGCCCAAAGAGTATAACTTGTGTTACGAAGAGATTTACGACCGTTGCTATGACTCGATCCCGTATGCCGTAGTCGCGCTGGATCTCTATTCGGAAGGCTTAGAATTGGACGAAGAGCATCATATGCGCGGCACGGGATACAACTTGTATATCTCGGATATTTTTGTGCCGGAGCGAACGACAGCCGATTCACTGAGGCTGGCTGTTGGTGAGTATAAAAGCGACACAACGGGAGAGCCGTTTACGTTTCTGCCCGGTCGCAATTGGGAAGGAACGCCTTCTGGTATATATCTGCTGAATATAGAAAACGACCAATTGCTGCATATCCAAGTCTTGGATTCGGGTTATATGACCGTTCGTGACACGACGAATGGCCTCAAAGATGTGAAGTTCACGCTGTATTACAGAAACACGTACGGCTACCGCGCTACGTACGAAACGCATTTTCAAGGTGCCTTTATTCCATGGCAAAAGAAATAAAAAGCGATACGGAATTACTTCGCCAATACCACACGTACCTGCGTTTGGAGCGAGGTTATTCTCCGAATACCATTGAGGGCTATGAGATGGATTTGGAGAAGTTGCGTGCGTACTGCAAAGACCATGGGATTGATTTCGTGAAGATGAGTTTTGATGAACTGCAAGAGTTCATCTTTGAGCAGTTCAAGGGCATTCAATCGGAAGCAACTCAAGCGCGTATCTTAGCCGGTATTCACTCGTGGTTTCGCTTTCTGCTATACAAAGATTTTATCGAACAGGATCCTTCGGAATTGCTGGAAGGTCCCAAGAAATCGAAGCATCTGCCGACCGTGCTGACGCTGGAAGAGGTGAATGCGATGATGGCGGCGATAGATCTCTCGTCAAACGAAGGACACCGCAACCGCGCGATGATGGAGATGCTCTACGGCAGCGGTCTGCGCGTTAGCGAATTGGTAGGATTGCAGTTGAGTCACATCTATCTGAACGAACACTATATGCTGATTGAGGGCAAGGGTTCGAAGCAACGTCTTGTACCTTTGTCGCCGGTTGCCGAAGAATGGTTCGGTTATTGGATGCAGGAGCGCAGTACCTGGCCGTTGAAGCCGGAGTCGCGCGATATAGCTTTCGTCAACCGTTACGGTCGTCCGTTGACCCGCGCGATGGTGTTCACTATTGTGAAGCGCCTGTGCGCCGAAGCCGGTATCACGAAGACCGTCAGCCCGCACACGCTGCGTCATTCGTTCGCAACGCATCTGCTGCAGAACGGAGCGGATCTGCGCGTGATACAGCAATTGTTAGGTCATGAAGATCTGGCAACGACGGAGATTTATACGCATTTGGACGTGCAGGACTTGCGCAAAGCTGTGCTGCAATGTCACCCGATGAATAAAGAGTAAGGTTGAAAGTTGTAAGGTACATAGTATTTCTACTTCTCTTTGCGCTGCCGCTTCATGCCGCGGAGACGATTGTCGTGGGTGAGATTGTCAACGAAGCAACCGGCGAAGCGATTCCTAATGTCAATATCCATTTTCGTGGCACCAAAGTAGGTACTACCTCCGATGAAAACGGTAACTATGCCTTGCGTGTGGACTTGCAAGAAAAAGCGCAATTGGTATTCTCGGCTGTCGGTTATTACACCCAGCGTTTCGATATTGTGCCGGGTGCGATGGCGGGTCTGCAAGTGTCGATGCGAGAGAAAGCCGCAGCGTTGACAGAGATTGTGGTAGCGCCTAATGAGAATCCGGCATTGCTATTGCTTCGTCAGGTGCGTGCGCATAGACAAGACAATGACCGAACACTTCATCCGGAGAATAGTTTTACGGTTGAACGGCAGCAGACGCTGTATGTTTCGGAGATCCGCAAACGTCAGTTGCGCCGTGCGTTATGGCGCAGTCTGCAAGCCGGAATGATTGTGCAAGAAGACTCATCGTATATCATGCCGCTCTACCGCGAGACGCAGTCGTTCCGCATCAGCGGTGAACAGATGACTCCCGCTAATGACCAGCGCACGCAGGCACTGATTTTGTCCACAACGGACTATTCGTCCTTGATAGGCGGTGAAGGCAACCTTAATTTCTACCAGAACAGCCTCTCCATTATGAATCATGCATTCCTGTCTCCCCTGGCGGGAAGCGGTCATCTGTACTATCGCTACTATCTGGACGACGACTCCTGCACGATTCATTTCCGCACGCGCAACCCGTTCTACGCTACGTTCAACGGCGAGATGGTGATTGATACAACCACTTTTGCATTGCGTTCCATCAAAGCCTATGTGCCGGCAGAAGTAGCGGTTAACTATGTGAATACCTTGCATGTGTCGCAAGTGTTGGCACCGGACGGCAGTATAGCCGAAGAACATGTGTCCGCAGTGTTGGATTTTGCCGTTCAGGGTGAGAAAGCCGGTACGATCTTTCCTACTTTGTTGTTAACAACAAGCCTCAAGAATCCGAATGTGGCGGTGGTGTATGCCAATGATTCGATGGTTGCGACTGTACGTGACACCACCTTGGCTGCAACTACGGATAGTGCTTTCGCTACTTTGGATAGTCTGCCGCTGATGCGCCTCGCCAAATGGACAGCCACTATAGTGACAACGGGTTATATTCCTACCGGCACATTCTTGGACATCGGACATATCGAAGAGATTTTGCAAGTCAATTCGCACGAAGGCGTGCATATCGGTTTGCCGTTCCGCACGAATGAGAAACTATCGAAAGTGGTGTCATTGGAAGCAAGTGTCGGATACGGCATCAAAGACCGTTCGCCTAAGGGAATGGGGCGTATCTCCGTCAATCTGCCCACTAATCGACGCAATATTCTCCAACTCGAATATAACGACCGCTATGTGTGGTCGGAAGTAGATGATTTTGACCGCTTGCTGCGTGAGAACTCGATGGGTTGGGGCAATATGGACTTCACGGCCTACGCGTTCGAAGCCTTGCATCGCGACAGCCTCTATGTGAATACGGCGATGCGTCAACGGCAGTTGCAGTTGCATTGGTTTGCTGACTGGACTCCGAACCTCGAAACGCACGCTTATATCCGCGCAGGATGGCAGGAAGGCTATGCGTATCAATCCCTAAGCGCTATCGCGCGGTTGAGTTGGGGTGAACGCAAATATGACGGCTATTTCATGCGTCGTTATGCTTATTCAACGCGCTATCCGGTGCTATATTTAAGTTTGGAAGGTGGTCATTGGAACAGCGGTTTGTACGGTCATGTGCGGGTGATGTTGACCCAACACGCACAATTGGGTATGGGCGGTACGCTGAATTATGCACTGCAAGCCGGTGCTATCTTCGGTAAGGCACCTACGGCGATGTTATGGCAAGCCGATGCGAACCAAGGTTATGCCTATGATCCGTACCGCTTCACATTCCTTCATGGACGCCAGATAATGGCGGATAAATACGTGTCTTTGCAAACCGAATGGAATGGTCAAGGTATTTTATTCAACCTCATTCCGGGTATTCGTTGGTTACATCTGCGTGAGTTGGTGGAAGGAAAAATCGCTTATGGCTATCTGACTTATCCGCCTGCCGGAACGAAGAACCATCAGTTATATGCCGAAGTAGGCGTCGGCATCGGAAATATACTGCGCGTATGCGACTTGTACTCCGTTTGGTCGTTGTCGCCGAGTATCCAATGGGGTATCCGTTTCCGCATTCATTTAGGACTATAAACAACATATTATGAATCCGTATATCGCTTCACTTCGTTTGCGCACGCTGCCGCTGTCTATGTCGGGAATCATCCTCGGCTCGTTGCTCGCGCCGCAGCAGAATTGGCTCGTTTTTGCCTTAGCCATCTGCACGACGCTTAGTTTGCAGATTTTGAGTAATTTAAGCAACGAGTTGGGTGATGCACAAAAAGGGACAGACACCGAGCAGCAGGAACGCCAAGCCTATGGTCTGCAAGCCGGTACAATCACCGAAAAGCAGATAAAAGGGATGATCAGGTTGTTTTTAGGTTTGTGCGTAGTATTCGGTACGGCGCTGATTTATAGCGCTTTCGGTACATTGTTTTCTTTGCAGAGTATCGGGTTCTTTGCGTTGGGTCTGCTGGCTATCATAGGGGCGGTCACTTATACCTTGGGTAAGCATAGTTACGGCTACATGGGTTTGGGCGATTTAGGGGTGTTCCTGTTCTTCGGACTCCTCAGTACGATGGGCGCTTACTACCTGCAGACTCTCTCGATAACATGGCAGATTTTTTGCTTTGGCGCAGCAATCGGTTTTCCGTGCGTAGGTGTACTGAACCTCAATAACATCCGCGACATGCAAAACGACCGAGCGCACGGCAAACATACCTTCGCGAGTCTATTGGGACAAACAGGCGGACGCATCTATCATACCTGTCTGCTGATCGCTTGTCTGTTGATTTTTGTGCTGTACGGACATTATTGGACGCTGTGTATCCTACCCGTTTGGGCATGGCACCTGTGGTTCGTTTGGACACACACGGAAAAATTGGACAAACAGATGCCGATACTCATGTTTTCGACACTTATTGTGTCGATTTTAGCGATATTTTGATAAAAAACACACATTTTTTTGCGTATATCATTTTTTTGTAGTACCTTTGCAGTCGCAAAGGTCGGCAAATGCCGCAACAGGATAGTCAATAACACACAAATCATATGAAAGGAATTATTTTAGCCGGGGGAAGCGCAACGCGTCTGTACCCGTTGAGCAAAGCCATCAGTAAACAAATTATGCCGGTGTATGACAAGCCGATGATTTATTATCCGTTGTCTGCGCTGATGTTAGCGGGCATTCGCGAAGTGCTGATCATCAGTACGCCGCGTGACCTGCCGATGTTCGAGGAGTTATTAGGTGACGGTAGCCGCCTCGGCATGAAGCTGAGTTACAAAGTACAGTTGGTTCCGAATGGTTTGGCGCAAGCATTTGTATTAGGTAGCGAATTCCTGAATGGCGAAGCGGGTTGTCTCATCTTGGGCGATAATATGTTCTACGGTCAGCACTTCGCGCGTATGCTGCAGGAAGCTGTGGCTTCGGCACAAGAAGGCGGTGCGGTGATCTTCGGCTACGAAGTAGCTGACCCGCGTGCGTATGGTGTGGTTGAGTTTGACGAAAACGGCAAAGTGCTGTCGCTGGAAGAGAAACCGGCGGAGCCGAAGAGCAATTATGCCGTACCGGGACTCTATTTCTATGATGACACCGTATGCGAGAAAGCGGCCAACTTAAAACCCAGCGCTCGTGGCGAATATGAGATCACGGACCTCAATAAGATCTATCTGAATGAAGGTACGCTGAAAGTGAAGCTGTTCAGTCGTGGCTTCGCATGGCTCGATACGGGTAACTGCGACAGTCTGTTAGAGGCCGGTAATTTCATCGCTACCATCCAAAACCGTCAGGGCTTCTATGTGAGTTGCATTGAGGAGATTGCTTGGCGTAACGGTTGGATCAGTACGGAGAAGTTGGCGCAATTGGGCAAAGAGATGAAGACGGCTTACGGTCGTTATCTGGAGCGTTTGGCAACAAAAGGCAATTAAGATGAAGCGCTACGTATATTTGCTCATAGGACTGTTGATATTCTTGGGTGGTTGCCGCAAACAACCGCCGCAACTGCCGGCTCACCGAATGGGTGAAGGACCTAAAGTGGATAGCGTACAGCTGAGGCTGATGGAACTCAACTCGGAGATGGCGCAAGCGGCTGATGCGCAGTTGACCAAACTTGTGCAACAGCAAGAGGATTCATATGCGCTCTATGACGGCAATGTGTGGATTCATTTCATCGAGCGCGGAGACATCAAGAGTCCGGCTCCGGCAGAAGACGAAGAGTGGTTGATTCATCTGCGTATATACACGCTGGAAGGTCGTCTGCTGCAGGATGCCGAGCAGACCTATCGCATCGGCAAACGCGAGTTACCTCCTGCCGTGGATTATAATATCGGCGACATGCATCGCGGGACGCAAGCGCGCATGTATGTACCGTGGTACTCGGCGTACGGACTGCAAGGGACAGAAGAGGTGCCCTCTTATGAAAATGTAATTATCGAAATGGAAATCAAATAAATGAAGAACAACCTGTTTCTATGGCTTGTCGGCATTGCACTCATTGCAACCGGCTGTGCTAACAACACGTATAATAATCTGCGAAATCAGGAGGATCGGCTGATTGCCAATTACCTGAGTCGTAACAATCTGGTTATTCTCAAAGAAGAGCCGGACGTCAATCATGTGTGGACAGAGAAAGAGTATTATCAGGTGCGCGGTTACGACAACCTCTATTTCCACCTCATTGAGCGCGGTGATTCGATCCGTATCGATTCGATCAGTCCTACGCTTCAAGACACCGTTGATTTGACCATTGTGGCCAACGATATCATCGTGACGCGGTACAAACAATTCCAGTTGACGGAGAATCCGGATACTTTGAGTTATTGGACAACGCTCGACCAGGCTTATCCCTATGAGTTCCACTATGGCCATTTGAGCGACTGCGAGGCGAAAGCATGGCATGTGGCGGTGAAACTGATGAAGTATCCGGACTCGCAATGTGAGATCATTGTGCCCAGTAAATTGGGTTTCACGGTGGATCAGACTTCGGTCACGCCGTATGTCTATATTCTGAAAATCAAAGTAAAGCAATAATATGAGTTTAGTTAAATCTATTTCCGG
The DNA here is from genome assembly GCA_024692565.1 of Paludibacteraceae bacterium. GTDB lineage: Bacteria > Bacteroidota > Bacteroidia > Bacteroidales > Paludibacteraceae > Colicola. The sequence continues at coordinate 32,787 of JAILMN010000029.1, read as the reverse complement.
CATCCGCGGGACTATCGGCGGTCGCGTAGGCGATGGTCTGAACCCTGTGGATATCGTTCGTTTTACGGCTGCTTATGCTACACAGCGTCGTGCGGCATTGCCGGATAATAACGTGATTGTAGTGGGGCGTGACGCCCGCCTGAGCGGCCATATGGTAGAGCAGATTGTGTGCGGGACACTCATGGGAATGGGTTACGATGTAGTCAATATCGGTTTGGCGACTACGCCGACAACTGAATTGGCAGTAACGGGTGAGAAAGCTGCAGGAGGAATCATCCTTACCGCCAGCCACAATCCCAAACAATGGAATGCGCTCAAATTGCTCAACGAGCACGGTGAGTTTCTTAATGATGCCGAAGGTAAAGGAGTGCTCGCCATCGCTGAGGCTGAGGACTTCACGTTTGCCGAGGTAGATGCACTGGGACACATGACGAGCAAAGACTATCTGCCGTTCCATGTGCAGCAGGTACTGAATCTCAAATTGGTTGACGTAGAGGCGATCAAGAAGCGCAATTTCACGGTTGCTATTGATTGCGTGAACTCGGTAGGCGGACTCGCTATTCCGGCTATCCTGCGCGCCGTAGGAGTACAGAACATCATCGAACTCAACTGCACACCGAATGGTCATTTCCCGCATAATCCCGAACCCCTTCCGCAACACCTGACCGAGATCAGCGATCTGCTCAAGAGCGGTAAGGCGGATGTAGGTTTTGTGGTCGATCCGGATGTCGACCGTTTGGCTATCATCTGTGAGAATGGAGACATGTTCGGCGAGGAATATACGCTCGTGAGCGTAGCGGATTACATCTTGCGTCATACGCCCGGAAACACAGTAAGCAATATGTCCTCTACTCGTGCGTTGAGCGATGTAACGCGTGCGCATGGCGGTGAATACAGCGCGAGCGCAGTCGGTGAAGTGAATGTGGTAGCACAGATGAAACGCGTGCACGCAGTCATCGGCGGTGAAGGCAATGGCGGTGTGATTTATCCCGAGTGCCATTACGGGCGTGACGCGCTGGTGGGTATCGCCCTTTTCTTGAGCCATTTGGCACACCTCAATATGAAAGTGAGCGAGTTACGTCGCACGTTGCCGGACTACTGCATCAGTAAGAACCGTATTGACCTGACGCCGGACACCGATGTGGATGCTATCCTTACGCGGGTGAAGGACTTATACAAGAACGAACGCGTCAATGACCAAGACGGCGTGAAGATTGATTTTGCAGACGGCTGGGTACATCTGCGTAAGTCGAATACCGAACCGATTATTCGTGTTTATTCAGAAGCCGCAACGATGGAGGAAGCGAATAAACTCGCGCAACAAGTTATGGCTGTCGTAAAATCGTAAATCTGTCTATCGTCAATGAATATTGTTGTTGTCAATGATGATGGTTGGGGCACAGCAGGCATTCGTCTGCTGGCGAAAGAGATGACCAAATTAGGTCACGTGACGGTGATAGCACCGGATGGCCCGCGTAGCGGATTCGGAGCGTCGATTACTGCTGCCAAACCGTTCTATCTGCGTCGCATCAAGGAACATGACCTCAACGGCGCAGAGGTGTATGTTACGAGCGGCACACCGGCAGACTGCATCAAAGTAGCGCGTGAATATCTCTTTCCGGATAAACCGATTGACCTTGTGGTATCAGGTATCAACCACGGCAGTAACGCAGCTATCAACGCCATGTATTCGGGTACGATCGGTGCTTGCCTCGTAGCGGCAGAAAAAGGTATTCCGGCTATCGGATGGTCGATCAACAGTCATGAGTTGGACGTCGATCTGCATTGGTTGCAACCCTTCTTAGCCGAGGTGACGCAACATTTGTATGAAGAAGGAATAGCACCGCGGACGGTATTTAATATCAATGCACCGTTGGGTGAGATTGAAGGTATCCGTTGGACGCGTCAGTGCGTCGGACATTGGGCAAACGAATTGGTGGAATTGAAGGAACCGCTACCCGAAGGAGCACTTAAAGGATGGTCTTTAGGCGGTGAGTTTATCAATGATGAACCTTCGGCTACAGACACCGATATTTGGGCGATGGACCATCAACTGCTGGCTATCACACCGCTTACTTTGGATTGGACAGACTATGGATCGCTTTGACCGCTATTGGATAGGTATCTTGGTGGGACTGATCTTGCCGGCAGCATTCGCCTTGATCTATATCGAGGCGATGAACCTGTGGTATCCGCTGCAGACGCTGCAGTTCCAAGCCGGCGGTGTACTAAGCAAACTGCTGCTCGTCAGTATTTTCCCCGACTTAGCGCTGATATTCGTATTCTACACCACCGATACATGGCGGCTCGCCAAAGGGGTACTGATCGGCACGATGCCTTACCTCCTGGCTACTATTTTAGTCTCGATGTGATGATAGCGGCAGCGGTAGATGAAGCCGGTTGCGCACCTAAGATAGAACGGATTTGCTCGTACGATGCGAGCATTTCTTTTTTATATTGTTCATCGTGCAGCAGTTGGTGTAACTCGCGAACAACGTTCTGCGTGGTGAACTCGTTGGCGACGCATTCGCGAATAACCTGTTTGCCGGCGATGATGTTTACCGGCGTGAAATAGCGGATAGAGAATACAAGCGGTTGCGCCCAACGAATGAGGCCTATCAACCACGACAACGCTATGTGATAAACGGCTACTTGCGGGCAACCGATCAGTGCGGCTTCCAGCGTTGCTGTGCCGGAGTTGACGATAGCCGCTTGGGCGGTTTGCAATGCACCCAAAGTGTCGCGTGTCAAAGTCTCGTGTTCACTCAAATACGGAGCATAGAAAGAGTCGTCAATACCCGGTGCAGCGCAAACCGTGATACGATAGTCCGCAAACTGTCGCGCCGCAGCGAGCATACGCGGCAGACAATGACTGATCTCGCTTGCCCTGCTACCCGGCAAAATAGCGATTGTCTGCATTCGGTCTGTATTCTGTACATCCACCAACTCCTCTGCCGTCGGGTTGCCTACGTAGGTGCAGCGGTAGCCGTAACGGGCATAGAAATCCGGTTCGAACGGAAAGATACCGAGCACTTCGTCACACAGACGCGCGATCTTATGGATTCGCCTGCGCTTCCACGCCCACACTTTCGGCGGTATGTAATAGAAAATCTTTGTCTGCGACAGATGCTTGCGACAGAATGCCGCTATTTGCAAGTTAAACGAGGGGTAGTCAATGAGAATCAGTGCGTCCGGTTGTTCGGTCAGCAGCGCCTCGTGCGTCAGGCGGAAATTACGCCGCACCTGTCCCATATTGCGCAGCACGGGCACAAAGCCCATGAAAGCCATAAAGCGTACATGCTGATAGAGACGGCACCCGGCGGAGGCCATTTGGTCACCGCCGAGTCCTATGAATTGCGCCTTCGGATCACGCTGTTTGATCTGCGCAATCAGCGCTGCCGCGTGTTTGTCTCCCGATGCTTCGCCTGCTATCAGAAAATACTTCATCCGTTTCAACTATCAGTTCTCAGGGAACATCACTACCTCGAATACATTGCCGGCTTTGAGCAACTCTTTGAGCGTGCTTTGTACGGTCTCAGCCGTAATCGCCTCTACTGCCGGCTTATAGTCGCGGATGTCGTTCTCGCCGTACATATAGTACATATACAGCGCCTGACGCCACCACGTATTCTTTTCCAGATCCTCCTGATAGTCTTTCAGCATCGACTCTTTCTCTTTCTGCAAGTCGCTCGCCAACGGACCGTTATCGGCAATCGTCTGCACTTCCTCGTGGATGATCTCCATCAAGCGTTGCTGCTTCTGCGGGTCGGTGTCGAACTGCATGAGCAGAGCCGCTTTGGGTTTCGGCAGGATAGTCATATAGCCGTACGTACCTACGCCGTACGAACCGCCTTCGCGCTCACGGATAGACTCCAAATAGCGCGTACTCAGGATACGACCGATGATCTCCATATTCAGGTCATTCGCCTTGTTGTACGGCATATCGTAAGACGTGTATTGGATACGGTTGGAAGCAGTCGTGGTCTCCATCGAGCGGCTGAAATAGTTCTTCTGCTTGCCCAATGTCACGGTCACGTTATGGTCAACCACCTCTTCGATTTTCTTCTTGTTGGTCTTCAAGCTACCGAGCCATTGGCACACGAGATCCTGCACTTTCTGGTCGGAGGGGTTGATGTTACCCACGAAGATGAAGGTGAAGTCCGCAGGGTTCGCAAAGCGTTCCTTGTAAACAGCCATTGCACGGTCAAGACTCACATGTTTCAGTGCCGTTGTGTCGAACAGAATGGTACGCTCGGAGTGGTTGGTACTCATCATCTGAATCGAATCCGAGAAGGTCGTCTTGGGGTTCTTATCACGGTTGATCAACTGCGTTTTCATCAGCGCCATAAAGGTTTGGTATGCCTCTTCGTCACGACGCGGCGCGGTGAAATAGAGATAGGTCAACTGCAGTAGCGTCTCAAGGTCTTTAACGGATGACGAACCCGCTATCTGCTCCGTATTCTCATTGATATCCGGATCAACCGACACGGTCTTACCCGTCAGCGCTTTCTCCAATTGCGTCGCATTGAAACGACCTAAACCGGACATGCCGATAATAGACGTCGCAACCATTGCAGACGGCAGATCTTCGGTAGCCACTTGCGTCAGACCGCCTTTCGAGAAACCACGCATCAAGATCTCGTCAGCCTTAAACTCCGTGGGGTGGAAGATAACTTTAATACCATTGGAAAGGATCCACTCGGTGGAAGCAACGTCCTCGTTCTGACGGAAGGATTTGATCTTACCTTTGCGCGGAGCTTTCTTCACTAACTCGCTGTCAATAACTTCCTCTACCGGCGCTTCAATCGCCAACTCGCTCTGTGCCTTCAGCGTTTCGAGGATGGTAGCTTCCGAAGGAATATGCACGCCTTCTTTCTCCAGACCCGAGATAGCGATGGTCGGGTTTTTATGAATAAGCGCTTTGGCGACATTATTGACAGTCTCCAACGAAACAAGCGGCAGCGTAGCTTGCACAAATTCGAACTCCCACTGTGCTCCCGGCATCGACTCGCCGTCCTCGAAATGACGGATACACTCACGCGCCAACGTGATGTTTTTGCGGGTGTTACGCTCGTTGTAGTATTTCTCCATCGAGTTCATTTTCTCGCTCTTCACGCGGTCCAACTCACTCTGCGTGAAACCATAGCGGTGCATCTTTTCCAATTGGAAAATCAGGTCCTTGTAGGCCTCGGTCTCATGACCCTCTTTGGGGACGGAAACCGCATAGAAAGCATCCATTTTCTTCGCTGCCTCGCCGTACTGACAACCTGCGCCTACGAACGAAGCCTTGGGATCCAATGCCAACTCCGAGAAACGGTTATTGAGCATGTCGCACGCCAAGTCACGAACCATCTTCAGCATGTATTCCTGTGACGAACCCTGTTTGTCTTCAGGCAGCTGGTCGAACTTGTACTCCAGCGTGATGCGTGTTCCTTCTGCCTCGGGATCAGTCACTATAGCTACCAGCGGTTTGTCGTTATGATTAACCGTGTAGATAGGACGCTCGCCGAAGTTCTTACGACGCGGCACATCTTTCCACAACGCTTTGATCTTCGCTTCGATAGCATCTACATCAATATCACCCACAACGATAATAGCCTGATTATCAGGTCCGTACCATTTGTGATAGTAGTCGCGAAGTGCCTGGTATGCGAAGTTATTGATGACCGCTGTGTCACCGATGACGTCGCGTTTGGCGTACTGCGTGCCCGGGTACATCTTCGCGTTCAACTCTTTCCAAATACGACGACGAGCAGTACGTCCCGTGCGCCATTCTTCGAGAATCACACCGCGTTCGGCATCAATCTCTTCGTCCAACAGCGACAGACCGCAACTCCAGTCGTGCATCACCAGCAGCGCGGAGTCAATGATACCTTCGCGGTAAGTCGGCACGTCGCTCAGACGATAAACGGTCTCGTCAATAGAGGTGTAGGCATTGATATTTCCGCCGAAGTTAACACCTATCGACTCGAAATAGTTGATGATGCCTTTCCCCTCAAAATGCTGCGTACCGTTGAAGGCCATATGCTCCAGGAAGTGCGCCAAGCCGTTCTGATGATCCTCTTCGAGGATAGCACCTACCGCTTGAGCAATGTGGAACTCGCAACGTTGCTTGGGTTGCTCATTGTGACGGATGTAATACGTCAGTCCGTTGTCTAACTTGCCGTAACGAACGTCAGGGTCCATCGGCAGTTTCTCCGGCATCTGCGCCGAAACGGTCATCGCTGCGCACAGCAGCACGATGTTAAGCAATAGTCGTTTCATTATCTTCTTTCTTTTTACGTGTTCTTTTTACTTTCGGCTTTTCTTCCTTTGCCCCTGCGGCGTTGGCTTCAAGCAATTCATCTCCGCGGCTCTTCCATGGACGCGGACCGAGGATACGCTCTACATCTTCGCTGGTGATCACCTCGCGCTCGATGAGCAGTTGCGCCAACTGATGATGACCATCTGCATGTTCGGTCAAAATCTTCTTCGCACGCGCCATCTGGTCAGCGATAATACGCTTCGTCTCCTCGTCTATCGTCTTTGCCGTCTCTTCCGAATAAGGCTTCACAAATCCATAGTCGTAACGACCCGTGGAGTCATAGAAACTGACGTCTTTCAGCCGGTCACTCATGCCGTAGAAGGCAACCATCGAATAAGCCTGTTTGGTAGCGCGCTCAAGGTCATTCAGCGCACCGGTAGACGTCTGATCGAGGAACAACTGTTCGGCTGCACGACCGCCAAGTAACGAGCATAACTCATCGAGGATGTGTTCCTCGTTGGTCAACTGACGCTCTTCCGGCAAGTACCACGCCGCACCTAACGCCATGCCGCGAGGTACGATCGTCACCTTCACCAGCGGATTAGCCCAACGCAACATCCAACTGATTGTTGCGTGTCCCGCCTCGTGGTAGGCAATCGACTTCTTCTCGTCGTCGGTCATGATCTTATTCTTGCGCTCCAAACCGCCAACGATACGGTCAACAGCGTCCATGAAGTCCTGTTTCGTCACTTTCTTACGTCCGCCGCGAGCCGCGATCAGAGCCGCCTCGTTACATACATTCGCGATGTCGGCACCCGAGAAACCCGGCGTCTGTTTGCTGAGGAAATCCACGTCAACACTCTCGTCCAACTTAATCGGTCTCAGATGAACCTGGAAAATCTCTTTGCGCTCTTGCAAGTCCGGCAACTCTACATGTATCTGTCGGTCAAAACGACCTGCACGCAGCAATGCCGCGTCTAACACATCTGCGCGGTTGGTTGCCGCCAAGATGATCACGCCGCTGTTCGTACCGAAACCATCCATCTCGGTCAATAACTGATTCAGCGTGCTCTCGCGTTCGTCGTTTCCGCCGGTCATCACACCTTTGCTACGACTTCGACCGATCGCGTCAATCTCATCGATAAAGATGATCGCCGGAGCTTTCTCTTTCGCCTGACGGAAAAGGTCACGCACACGGCTGGCACCAACGCCCACGAACATCTCTACGAAATCGCTACCCGACATCGAGAAAAACGGCACGTTCGCTTCACCCGCTACCGCTTTCGCCAACAGTGTCTTACCTGTACCCGGAGGGCCTACAAGCAACGCTCCTTTGGGAATCTTAGCTCCTATCTCCGTGTATTTCTTCGGGTTCTTCAAGAACTCCACAATCTCCTGCACTTCCTGCTTCGCACCGTACAGACCCGCTACGTCCTGGAACGTCACTTTGTCCTTTTTGTTCGTATCGAACAACTGCGCTTTGGCTCTTCCGACACCGAAGATACCGCCGCCGCTACTCATACTACCCATCCCACGACTCAAGTACACGAAGAATAGGATCATCAGCGCGATAGGTAATACATTGATGAGAATGACGTACCAATACTCTTTCGATTTGGTAAACGACACATCGATTGCCGCCTGGCCGTCCGCCTTACGCGATGCGTTCACGCCATCCATGTATTTTGAAAACTCCTCTAACGAAGGCACCTGCGTGTGCAACTTCCCTTTCGCCTTCTCGCCGTCAGCTTGCGTTCCGAAAACCAACGTGTAACTCTGCGGCTTCACGTGTGCGGTTGCCTGCAGGTCGTCCGTCACCTCGATTTTCTCTACTGCTCCGGACTCTATATACGCCGTTAACTTCGTGTAACTCAGATTCTTACTTGCACCCTCTCCGTCTTTCGGACCAAAGAGCCAGAAACCCAAGAACGCGAACGCTAAGGTATAAAAGAGAAGGCTTACCCATCGGCGTGGACCGTTAGGAGTATTGCCGTTTTTCTTATGCGGCTGATTCTGCCGCTGCGGCATCTGTTTATTCGTTTGATCTGCCATAAAAAATCTTTAGAATCTATTCAATCGTTCAATAAATCGTACCTCGTCAATCGTTCAATCGTCAATCAATTGTACCTTTCCGTCCGCCCACAGATGTTCAATATCATAGAACGCACGAGGCTCACGTTGCATCACATGCACAAAAATAGTGCCATAGTCCATCGCTATCCACTCTGCATTCTCCTGACCCGACACACTCAGCGGATGAACATGCGTCTGCGTACGCACGAAATCATCAATCTCGTCCGCGATTGCTGATACCTGCGTGTTACTCTGACCCTCACAAATCAGCATCATCTCTACCGGCGCTTCCTTGATCTTACGCAAATCGATGGTCACAATCCGCTGACCTTTCCTGTTACGAATACCCTCAATAATGGTATCCAATAATTTCTTCGTTGTTATCTCTTTCATAAAGTCGATATTTGTCAAAAACCTTTGCGGCTGCAAAGATACTGCTTTTTTTCCATATATGCAAATAAATCAAAAGTTTTTTAGGAATTTCACTACGTCTTCAGTGAATCGGCATAGAGGCAATATAGAGGTGATATGGGCCAATCTGCATCCTTTACCATAGGATAACCATAACATAACCATAGGATAACCATAGGATAACACCAAAACCTAAGAAAAAATTGCACATCTTCTGTATATATACGTAGTATATATACTATTATTGTTAATAAATTTTTTTTCAAAAATATTTGCGTATATGAAAAAAAAGCAGTACTTTTGCGGCGCAGAAGTGTTTTAATCGAGTGCAATAATGCACGAGAAAAAACTTTTGACTTGGTCGCAGAAGTGTTTATAATGACAAATAACTCTTTTTATTAACTAAATTTTTTATTGCAATGAAAAAGTATTTTTATGTAGCCATCATGGCGCTGACCCTCGGCATGTTCGCTGGTTGTACAGGTGTTTCCGCTCCGAAAGAGCCGGTTATCGACGAAGAGGCTGGTACCGTTAACGGCGTTAAGTACGACAACGAGACCTACAAATGCTGGTTGGTTGAAACTGAATCTACATCCTCTTGTACAGGTGAAACACCGGAGCAAAGTTCTGACAAGTATCTTTGGTGGATGACCGAGTTCGATGCTCAGAGCTACAAGGCTGAATTTGAGTACACTTCCAATGTAAAAGCTTGTGCTTACGGTTATTGCTGCGAGACCAAAGGTTCGTGCAAAATTACCGAGACCAACCACACTCAGGCTGAGTGCTCCTCCTCTAACTTGTAATTCTCAATTACAATCATTCAAAACGCCGAGCATCAGCCCGGCGTTTTGTTATATACTCGCTTCTATTACAGCGCTTTAAGCGTTTGGCACAACCATTGGTAGCAACGCTGCGTACTGGGTATTGACAATCGCTCCTGCGGCGAGTGAACACCATACATCTGCGGGCCAATAGAAACCATATCGAGGTACGGATATTTCTCCAAAAACAGACCGCACTCCAGACCTGCGTGAATAGCGAGCACCTTCGGCTCAGACTTGAACAAGTCCACATACGCCTTCTTCACAACCTCCAACAGCGGCGAATTAGGATTCGGCGCCCAACCCGGATAACCGTCACCATGCGTCACCTCATCGCACGCCATCGAAAGCGCTTGCTCTACTGCCCATTTAAGATGATGCTTGCTGGCCTCGATAGACGACCGCTGCGAGGTATTCACCTCTATATACCCATCCTTCATCTTGATAGATGCCAAATTGGTAGAAGTCTCAACAAGTCCCGGCATCTCTTTGCTCATAGCAATCATGCCGTGCGGACATTCGCAAAGCGCCATCACAAGACGATAAGCCTTTTCATCCGGTATGATAGCGTCTGGCATATCGGTTGTCTCCAATTCCAACCGCATCTCTGTCTCCACTTCGCCAAAGACACCTTCCATCTGTGCGACGAACTGATTCCATTCAATACGAATCTGCTCTTTGAAGGCCATCGGCACAATCACCACAGCTTCTGCTTCACGAGCAATCGCGTTCCGTAGATTTCCGCCTTGAATACTTGCCAAATGACACTCAGTCTGCGGCCAGAGTCGCGCCAAGAACCAAACTAAAATCTGATTCGCGTTCGCACGACCTTTATTGATATCATCGCCGGAGTGACCACCCATAAGCCCGCTCACAAACAAGCGAATAGCAATTTCTGACTTCTGATTTCTGACTTCTGACTTCTCATAACGCATCTTCGCCAAAGTATCAATACCTCCGGCGCAACCGATAAAGATCTGACCGTCATCTTCGGAATCAAGATTGATAAGTCGTTTAGCCTTCAGCAAACCGTCTTGCAGCATCTCTGCGCCGGTAAGACCGGTCTCTTCATCTACGGTAAAGAGACATTCGATAGCAGGATGCGGCAGAGTCTTATCGGTAATAACTGCCAACGCCATCGAGATTCCGATACCGTCGTCCGCACCAAGCGTCGTACCCTTCGCCTTGAGCCATTCGCCGTCCACCCAAGTCTGAATAGGGTCTTTCATAAAATCATGCTGCACATCGCCGTTTTTCTCACACACCATATCCATGTGCGCCTGCAGGATAACACCCTCATGATCTTCATATCCGGGCGTAGCGGGCACACGCATAATGACGTTCATCGCGGCATCTGCCATACATTCGATACCGTGCTTGGCGGCAAAAGACTGCAACCACTTGCTGATTTGCTCCTCGTGTTTAGAAGGCCGAGGCACTTGATTGATTTGCGCAAAAATGTCAAAAACTGCTTTCGGTTCCATAGTAGATAATACTTAATTTTGAGTGTTGATTCTAAAATTTGGCACAAAGTTACAACTTTTTTTGCACATATCAAAAATTTTTCGTAATTTTGCAGCCGATTTATGCAAAGAAAGCTGATAATATTGCTTTTTCTGTGCGCCGGCGTGGGTTTAGCGTGGGCTGATAAGCCTAAACAACCGGGGTTGCAGATAGAAGATAACACCTTCTTCGATCCGACGCGTAAGGATGAGGTGGAGGACTATCATTTCGGTATGGAGTATCGTATCGAGGTAGGTTTCACCCAGCATAACCAGCGCACGCGGAACATGACTTATCCGGATCTGTACTTGCATGGCGTGCGCGTGGGCGCTTCGTTCACCTTCCTGCTGCCTATCCATTTCAGCCTGCAGACAGGTTTGCACTATACGCTGGTCTATGGCCGCGGCGAGCAACACTGGCGCTCGATGGACGCTCCATCGCTGCAGAAGGAATATATCAACCATCGGATCTTGGAGCATAACCTTTCCGTTCCGCTGCGCGTATTCTATACGATACCCGTGTGGAAAAAGCTGAACCTCTTTGTCTTCACCGGCCCGCAACTGCATATCGGCTTGGCGGAGAACGACTATTTGCAGAAGCACCTGAGCGCAGGTACCGAAGCATGGCTTGCAACGCAGAACGTACCCACGGAACCATACGACCGCTTCAGCAACGAACTGATTCGCGCCAATATCCAGTGGGGACTCGGCGGAGGTATCGAATGGGACTGCTATCGACTGCAAGGCGGTTATGATTTCGGACTGAATAACCTCGTCAAGCAGCCCACAGTAAGCGGCCAGCAGATGTGGGAATGGGGCTGGCATGTAGCCTTTAGTTACAGATTCTAAATAAAAAATTAAACTTTATATTTGTTTCATTCGGGGTGCTATGGCTGAGAATATACCCGCTGAACTTGAACAGATAATACTGTTAAAGAAAATGAAAAAAACTCTGTTTTTTGTAAGCGCATTCGCGCTTTTAATGATGCCTGCAATGGCGCAGGAACAAGACACGCTGACGATTCTAATGCATCAGTTGGAAGATATTGAGGTCAGCGTCAAACGTGTTCAACAGACTACTCTTTCCACAGCCCTAGTGAAAAACGAAGAACTGAACCGGGACAACACGGGTCAGAACTTGCCGTACCTGTTATCCACAACGCCGGCTTTGCAAGTGACAAGTGATGACGGTTTGGGAATCGGCTACACCTATTTCCGCGTGCGTGGCACAGATCACACACGCATCAATATGACGGTGAACGACGTGCAGCTGAACGACCAGGAGAGCCAAACTGTCTTCTGGGTGAACATGTCCGATATGTCCTCGTCAATCTCGCAGATAGATGTGCAACGCGGCGTCGGCACAAGTACCAGCGGTTCGGCATTCGGTGCGGGACTGAACATGCAGACCAATTTCTTGGACACCACAAGTCATATCAAATTAGCCTTCAACGGCGGTATGTATAATACCTTCCGCGAAGTGGTAAGTGCTCACGCGGCTATCGCTAACCGCTGGATGATCAACGCGCGCTTCTCGAAGGTAAACTCAGACGGCTTTCTCTACCGTGCCGGCAGCGACCTCTATAGTTACTACGGCGATATAGGTTGGTACGGCAAGAAGACGCAAGTCATACTGCGTGCTTTCGGCGGCGCGGAGAAGACAGGTATGGCTTGGGAAGGCGTGGACTACTATACCGCCTACGGCATCAACGGAGCAGACAGGCGTTATAATCCCGCAGGAGAATATACGGTTCCTGCAGCAGACGGATCGGACTCCGTGGTCTATTACCCGAATCAGAAAGATAACTACGCGCAGCAGCATGCGCAGTTGACCATCAACCATCGTTTCACGCCGCAGTGGAGTCTGACGGCAACGCTTCATTACACCCACGGAGCAGGGTATTACGAGCAATATAAGAAAAAGAAATACAGCTATTGGGGACTAACCGATCCGGCTCTGGTAAGCAACCCCAAGGACAAGAGTTACGGCCTGTATATGAAGCACTTGAATAACCATTACGCAGGCTTTATCGTGTTCGGCAAATACCTGTCTGAACCGGCGGACGTACAAATCGGTGTAGCCGGCAATAACTACTACGGCCAACATTGGGGAATCCTCGACTACCTCGCAAAACCTACCCTTATTCCGCTACCCGTCCACTATGAATACTACCGCAACAGCGCCAATAAGATTGATGTGAATGCCTACGCAAAAGCTAACTGGCGCATCATCAATCGCGCGAACGAGAAACTCGCTATCTACGGCGACTTGCAATACCGCTACGTGCGCTACAGTATGGCTGGTATCAACGATGAGACGATGAGCGACTTACCTCTACTGAGAAACTTCCATTTCTTCAACCCCAAAGCAGGTTTGACCTATCAGAACGGCGGACACTTACTCTCCGCTTCATTCGCCATCGCCAACCGCGACCCGAGCCGAAGTAACTACACCGAGAACCTATCCTACGACCCGGCTACCAAAACTTACGAAGGCCAAATGCCGAAAGCCGAGACACTCTATGACTACGAACTGGGCTACGCGTACGCGCATACACGTTTTAATATAGGTGTCAACCTCTATTTCATGGACTACGACAACCAGTTAGTGCTTACAGGCGAATATAACGATGTAGGCAAATACCTGACGACGAACGTGAAGGACTCATACCGAATGGGAGCCGAATTGACGGCAGGTGTCAAAATCACCGATTGGTTCCGATGGGAAGGCAATCTGGTGGTAAGCCGCAATAAGATACAGAACTACAAGCAGTATATCGATGTCTATGACAACCAAAACGATTGGAATTGGGTAGGATTGGACAGCGTATGCGGCGATGTGACAATCGCATTCTCGCCTACCCTGACAGCGATGAGTCTGTTCACTTTCTCGTACGCCGGTTTCGTAGGCACAATTCAAACGAACGTAGTAAGCCGTCAGTACTTGGACAACACCCAAGATGCCGCAGCGATGCTGCGCGCCTATACAACGACAAATGTGAACCTGCAGTACGACCTGCCGATGAAGAAATGGTTCGCTACGCGACGCGGAGTACCGGACGTAAAGCTATTATGTCAACTCAATAATATCTTCAACGCCAAATACGCGAATAACGGCGGCGCGGAAGCCAGCCGATTCTTAGATGGCTCACGCTGCACTTGGTACTATGCCCAAGCGGGCATCAACGTACACGCAGGATTTGTTGTGCAATGGTAGAAGCAATCCACGCTACGATCATCGATCCCAAGGGTATCCAGCCCCATAGATAATCAGTAGCAAAGAAATCAGCCCAAGGGTTACCTATCCAACCCATATAATAGAATACCGCAGCCCAAATAGCGACTGCGCCGTAACCCAAGAACGTAGCCATGAACGAGCGGAACGGGAAGAGATTATGGGCATAAAGATACACCCAGAAAGGTACCACAAGGAATACCACCGTAGGCGTCTGGTACGACATAATGCCCAGAAAAAGTGCCAATAGGAAACACTCGGGTTCGGAACTGGTGTGCCGCTCAATACGCCTTACTTTCTCAACGACGATGAGCAACAGCAGCCCCGTCAGATAACCCCAAAGCCCGCGCCAAGGGATATCCCATATAAAGAACGAAGCAAATGAACAACCTATTGCCAGCACCCAAAAGGTTGCCGGCAATAGATTGTATAATATCACTTGTGTCTGCCTTCTCATTCGATGAAGCCTTTGCGGCGAAGCAGATTCTTCGGATCTGCCTCTTTACCGCGGAACTCAAGGTACAGCTCTTGTGCGTCACGCGTACCGCCTTGCTCGAGCAAGTGACGGAAACGTTTGGCAGTCTCTGCATCAAAGAGGTTACCGGTTTCTTTGAACGCAGCGAACGCGTCTGCATCCAATACTGCCGCCCAAGTATAGCTGTAATAACCTGCCTCATAACCCGTAGTGAAGATATGATTGTAGAATGTCGGACGATAGCGCACGATGATCTCGTCAATCATATTCATCTTCGCCAGGCTCTTTGCCTCAAACGCATCCACATCTAGACTGTCTGCACTTGTCAACTCATGAAAATCCATATCGAGAATAGAAGCAGAAAGTAACTCAGTAGTCACAAAACCTTGGTTGAACTTACCGGCTGCGTTGATCTTGGCAATCAGTTCATCCGGAATCACTTCGCCCGTCTGATAATGGAACGCATAGGTCTTGAGTACCTCGGGTTCGTACGCATAGTTCTCCATAAACTGGCTCGGCAGCTCCACGAAGTCACGCGGCGTATTCGTACCGCTCAGGCTCTTGTAATGTGCCTTACTGAGCAGACCATGCAAAGCATGACCGAACTCATGGAAGAGCGTCTCCACATCGTCCATAGAGAGCAACGACGGGTTGCCTGCGGTCGGCTTGTTGAAGTTACCCACATTGATGATAACCGGACGATGATCAACGCCTTCGTCATCAATATACTGCGGTAAAATCTGATTCATCCAAGCGCCCGGACGTTTGCCTGCACGCGGGAAATAGTCAGTATAGAGAATACCTACCAACGAGCCGTCCGCTTCGGTCACTTTGAAGACCTCAACCTCAGGGTTATAAACCGGCATATTCTCCAGTTTCTCAAACTGCACGCCGTAGAGCTTGGTAGCTACGCCAAACGCACCTTTGCGAACATTATCGAGTTCAAAATATGGCTTGATGGTCTCTTCGTCCAGGTCATATTTCGCCTTACGCAGTTTCTCGGCATAGTACCACCAATCCCATGGTTGCAATTTCTCACCCGGATAGTCTTTCTCCAGCAATTCCTGCAGTGCCGCAGCCTCACGTTTAGCCGCAGCCAAGGACGGTGCCCATACTGATTGAAGGAAGGCATCTACCGTCTGATGGTTCTTCGCCATGCAGTCCGCGAGGATATAATCGGCAGGGTTGTCATAGCCGAAGAGTTTGGCTTTCTCGATGCGCAGTTCCATCTCACGAATGATGACGGCTTTGTTGTCATTCTCATTGTCGTGGTTGGCACGCGTGGTATAGTCCATGAGCAACTGTTTGCGCAACTCGCGGTTCTCGCAGTACTGCAGCACCGGCGTGAAGGACGTACGTTTCGGAGTAAACAACCACTCGCCCGGATGACCTGCAGCCTCAGCCTCTTCAGCCGCAGCCGCTTTTGCAGACTCAGGCAGACCTTTGAGTTGGGCTTCGTCTTTCACAAAACGCTTCACAGCGTCGCTATTGGTCTCTGCAACCACGTTATTACCGAACTTAAGCGACAGCAGACCGAGTTCCTGATTGATCTCTTTGAGGCGCTCTTTCTTGTCCTCCGGCAGGTTAGCTCCGTTGTCTGCAAACGACTTATAGGTCTCCGTCAAAAGACGCATCTGCTCGGGGTTAAGACCCAGTTGCTCGCGTTGCTCATACACAAATTTGACGCGCTGGAAGAGTTTGTCGTTCAAAATGATACCGTCACTCAGTTCACTCAACATCGGGCTTACTTTCTCAGCAATCTCGTTCATCTCGTCGTTGCCGTCAGCCTCCAGTACATTGAAGAAGACACCCGTTACGCGGTCAAGCAACAGACCGGCACGGTCAAGTGCTACGATCGTGTTCTCAAACGTAGGCTCTGCCTCGTTGTTGATGATGGCCTCTACCTCAGCTTTGTTCTGCTTGATAGCTTCTTCAAAAGCCGGCAGATAGTGCTCTAACTTAACTTGGTCAAATGCCGGTACACCAAACGGCGTCTCGGGTTGGTTAATCAGCGGATTGGAAGAATTATCCACGCGGTTACATGCTAATAAACTCATAGCAGCAATTCCTAAAAGAATGATCTTTTTCATTGTATTCTAACATTTTTTTCCATTGATTTCTTGATACGTTCGCGTAGTTCGCGGGACTGCGTGTCGGCTTTCTGATACCAATGCGGTTTGAAGTCCTGAGCAAATTTGCACTTCGCCAATTTGATCTTGAGGTCATCAATATTGCCGCTTACGTTCACACCCAGATAGATCGGGCTGAGGACATTGATATCGTAGTCGAAGGTCATGTCAGTATTGTGACGACCGCCGAGTGCAACCATGTAGTTATCCATTTGCACACAGAGCGGATAGACGTCAATCTCGTTCTTATACACCGTGATCTCCGCATTGATGGAGTCAATCTTGTTCTCCGTTTTCTTATTAAACATCAGCAACTTACTGATGGTAGAGAACGTCTCTCCATCCAGCACGACGAGGTCTTTACCGGTCAGCGAAGCCGCACCGCGAAGCGTACTCATCTTCGGCTCGTACTTGCTGTTCAGATAGGTCTCTGCTGCCAAGTGGAACTGTGCCGCACCTTTGAAACTACTCAACATCGGTACCATTTCCTCCAGATTCGGAATCATCGTCAGCAACTCATCAATATCAACATCAATCATGTGGTAGTCGATGCCCAAGTAGATATGACTCCTACGCGGCGTGCGGTACATACCGGTCAACTGCAGTTTCGCAGCACGGCAAACGAATCCCACCTCATCGAGGATAACCGTTCCGTCTTTGATATACAGTCCGCCCTTCAGGTTCTTCGCTACCTGATTGAAGATCTCCACTTCCTGCATATGGGTCTTCAGTGCCAGATCGACGTCTGTCGGCACGAGGAAAGGCT
This sequence comes from Paludibacteraceae bacterium, assembly GCA_024692565.1. GTDB lineage: Bacteria > Bacteroidota > Bacteroidia > Bacteroidales > Paludibacteraceae > Colicola. Next base: position 15,131 of record JAILMN010000029.1, on the reverse strand, counting down.
CAGACTCTGCTTTCTCGGACTTCTCGGACTTCTCGGCCTTCTCGGACGATTCAGACTTATCAGACGAGGCAGACTCCTTCTCTTCCGAACCCTTGTCGGCACTAAACCATGCCATCAACTGGTTGGCGTCGCAGTGGTTGGATACAATCTCCAATTCGCCCTGCAGGATGTCGGTTTTGCGGAACCATTTACCGATGTTACGTACGTTACCCTTGAGGTTCAGATCCGAGTTACCCAACTCGATTCGGCTGTTGTCGATGGTCATCTCGCGGTTCGAGTACTTGAACTCAATCGACGGGATATATACGGGTTCTGGCAGCATCTCCGGCATCGTCAGTTCGCCTTGCTTGAGGTTGATCTTCAGACGCGGATTCCATTTAAGCAACGCGTTCTCGCCGTTCCCGTTGTAACGTGCGCCTGCTTCTAACGCCAGCGCACCCGTCTTGGCTTTCAACTCATTACCCACTTTCGCGTTCAGCGCATTGGTCTTCAGCTTCGCCTGAATAGTCTTACCTCCGCTAACAAACGCTTCTAATTCCGAAGCCTTCATATCCGCTTTGATGTCCTCAAACGTTGCGTCGAGCGACTCAAAAGCAATCGTTGCAAAATAGTCGTTTTGCTTATTAAGCACGTTCGCTACCTCCGCGTGAATAACGGGCGAAACCATCTTTGCGCTCGTAGAAGGCTGCATTGTGAAATCCAAATTATCCAGCGTCAAGTCTACACTTGCCCAACCGGTGCTTTTCTTCGAAGCCTTGCTGTTCGGAATCTGCACAACGGCGTGCGTATTCGGCAACTCCGCCTTCATCGAATCAGCTTCGTAGCGGATATTATCTAACTGCAGGTCGGCGTTGATACGTCCTTTCTCCAACTTCATCGCCGTCAGGTCATTCAGCCGAATCTTCGCATTTGCCTTACCTTTCGCACGACCTTCCAGTTTCATCTCTTTGGGCAAGAAATACGCGAAGTCAGGAATGTTGGCATCGAGGTTCAGATGCAGATCGAGCAGCATGTTTCCTAACAAATCGTTGATATTTCCATTCGCCGCAAGGCTGGTGTTCTTCGTCTTTGCTGTCAAATTATGGATCGTCACCGACGACACTTGTCCTTCGTTCAGATTGAGCACCGCGTCGGCATTGAGAACCAAGTCACGCAAGGTGTAAGGCACCGATTTGTATTTGGCCTCACCGTCTGCGAGCTGCACGTTCGCTGTGATAAGCGGCATCTGTGTGTCACTATACCAACCCTTCGCGTGCGCACTCAACGCAATCTCACCGTCCACCTCAATAGACGAGAGCGCCTCTGTGAACTTCGCCGGCACGAGTTGCAGCAACTCCACGATACCCCAGCGGTCGGTTGTGAGCGTCATATCCACGCCGATGGAGTCCTGTATGTCCGCCGTACCGTCCAGTGTCAAACCGAAGTCATTGACGGACAGGTAAGCTTTCTTCAGTACGAAATGCATCTTATTGAGGTCAACCGCCATCGGTGCGTCTAACTTCAGTTTCAGGCTATCGGCGTACGTGTCACCTTTGAGGTTGGCACATATATCCTCCGCCTCTAACGTCAGGCGCATATCGTCCCAACTGTCTGCACGTGCACGAATCTCCGTCTCGCCCAGCGAAGCGTCAATCGTGTCCTTCGCGTCCACAAACGATATCTCACGGGCACGCAGACGCAGACCGTCCACACGAATCTCATCGAAAGGCAGCGAGAAGGCACTCGTGTCCTCTGCTGTGGTGTCCGGCGAAGTGATAAACGCACCCGTCAGGTTCGTCGTACCGTCTTCGGCAATGAAGAAATTAACCGCTGCGTCATCCAGCGTTGCCTCGTGTACATGCAGGTTCTTGTTCGTCAAAAACTCCATCACATCGACGGTTGCTACCAAACGCGGCGCGGACACAACTGTATCGTTCTGCGCACCGGCTTTCGGATTGATTAGCAGCAAACCGTCAGCACGCAATCCAAAACGCGGGAACGTGGAGAAGAAGGTCAGATCGACCTCTCCTATCTCGTGCTCGCAGGCAATGAACTTATCTGCGGCTTGACGAGCTATCGGCGTCAGACGCTCCGGCGTGAAGACCACATACATCGCGATGCAAACGACCGCGACTACCGTCAGCACAATGCCCAACAGCGTCCAACCAATGATCTTAAGCGTTTTCATAAAAGCTTATTGTTTTGTCTCTACCACTTTGTTGAAATAGTGACGGCGTTTGCTGTTGTCCTTGTCGTAATACTCCAAGCGCGTGTCCGACAAAATCGCTACGATATACTCCTTCGGGATATCTGCGCCGCCGTTGTCCATGAAATGAATCTCGTGAAAGTCGCCTTTCTGCTCCAGCATGTATTCGAACCAACCGTTGCAGAGGTGACCCAACTGCTCGCGGTTCCAGATCAAGTACTCTTCTGCCGTCATGTCCGGGTCGTCCCACTCTTCTTCGTTCCATTCGCGACCGATGAAATAACCGGTAGTGTCGCCTGCCTCATCCGTGAAGCGCACATAGTGCTGCATGTTCGGTTTGTCGGCATTCTCTTCCAACCACAGACCCTGCAAGTCCTTCAGATAGAACTCGGTCTGACCTTTTTTGAACATGTCGCAACTCGTCATTGCGACCGCTACGATGGCTACTAACGCCAAGTGATAAAATTTTCTCATGATTTATGCTTTCGTTAAGTTTATTTTCACATTATATCCGTCCATCTCCAGAACGTCTGACATCTGATCGCTGATTTCTAACAACTCCAAACGTGTCGCCAGTACCTGACTCGCGATATAGTCCTTGCAATGCAGCACGGCGTTATGAATCTCCTCGCGGTCTTCCAATTCGATAGCGATGCGGTCGGTAATCTCCAGACCGGACGATTTACGTAAGTTCTGAATACGGTTCACCAGCTCACGTGCGATACCTTCTTCGATCAGTTCGTCCGTCAATTCGATATCCAACGCAATCGTCAATATACCGTTGTTGGCAACCAACCAACCCGGCATATCTTCCGTCACGATCTCCACATCTTCGGGCACGAGCGTGTAGTCCAATAAGGTGAACTGCCCGTCGGCTTCCATCTTGGCGATATCGTCCTGGGACATCGCTGTGATAGCCGCAGCCAACTCTTTCATCTTACCGCCAACTTTTTTACCCAGCACCTTGAACTGCGGTTTTATTTTCTTGACAAGACGAATCTCACTCTGCTCAGCAGGAACGATGGCAAGTTCCTTCACGTTAACTTCGCTCTTGATCAGTTCAGCTACATGCAGCAGCGCGTCGGTCGTCTCTTTGTCCGGCGTCGGGATAACAGCCTTCTGCAGCGGTTGACGCACGTTCTTCTCCGCGCGTTTGCGCAGACTAAGAATCATACTTGTTGCCTGTTGCGCCAAGTACATCTGACGCTCAAGTTTCGTATCAATAAGCGCCTCGTTAACCTTCGGCCATTCGCTCAAGTGCACGGTTTCGCCGGTGAGGTCACGATACAGACGGTCACCATAGAAAGGTGCGTTCGGCGCCATCAGTTGCGCCACCGTCTTCAAGCACGTGTACAACGTCTCGTAGGCTGCCTGTTTGTCAGCATTCATCTCACCGCCCCAGAAACGTTTGCGGTTCAGACGCACATACCAGTTCGACAAATCGTCCTGCACAAAATCGCTGATCGCACGACCCGCTTTCGTCGGTTCGTACGCCTCGTACGATTCCGTCACCTCTTTAACAAGCGAGTTCAGTTTCGAGAGTATCCACTTATCAATCTCGGAATACTCTGCATTTACCCCCGACATAACCCCGTCCCGAGTCCGTGTCGAGTCCGTGTCGTTGCCGTGTTTTAGATCAATACCCCAGCCGTCCACATTCGCATAGAGCGCGAAGAATCCGTAGGTGTTATAGAGCGTGCCGAAGAACTTACGGCGAATCTCATCTACGCCTTCCGGATCGAACTTCAGGTTCTCCCACGGACTCGAATTGGTGAGCATATACCATCGTACGGCATCTGCGCCATAGGTCTCCAGCGCACCGAACGGATCAACCGCGTTGCCCAAACGTTTGGACATCTTATTGCCGTTCTTATCGAGCACGAGACCGTTCGAAATGACGTTCTTATACGCAACCGTACCTTCAATCATCGTGTGGATGGCGTGCAGCGTGAAGAACCAACCGCGGGTCTGATCCACACCTTCGGAGATGAAGTCCGCCGTGCGCGGAGCGTCCGCGTTCTCAAACGGATAGTGATTCTGTGCATAAGGCATGGCGCCCGAATCGAACCACACATCAATCAGATCCAACTCGCGCTTCATAGGCTTGCCGCTCGGCGACACCAGAACAATGCTGTCCACGTACGGCCTATGCAAATCAATCACCGACGGATCATAGTTCGCCTTGCTGTAGTCTCCCACCACATGCTTCGGCCAAGGGTTCGCTTTCATAAAGCCCGCCTTTACCGACTTATCGATCTCTTCGAAAAGTTCCTTGATGCTACCGATACAGATCTCTTCACTTCCATCTTCCGTACGCCAGATAGGCAACGGAGTACCCCAATAACGACTGCGACTCAGGTTCCAATCATTCAGGTTATTGAGCCATTGTCCGAAACGACCTGTACCCGTTGATTCGGGTTGCCAGTTGATGGTCTGGTTCAGCGCAATCATCTTATCACGCGCCTTGGTCGATTGAATGAACCAACTGTCTAACGGATAATAGATCACCGGCTTATCGGTTCGCCAGCAATGCGGATAAGAGTGCACGTGTTTCTCTGTTTTGAGCAAACGACCGTCGGCTTTCATCTCCAAACACAAATGCAGATCCAGCGTCTCGTCCTTCTCCGTCAGGTTCGGGTCGTACGCGTTCTTCACAAATCGACCTGCGTACTTGCTGTACAGCGCATCGTTCACGTTCGCCGCATACCATGCTTCGTCCAAATCCTCTTTCTTCCAGTATTTACCGGTGAAATCAACCATCGGGCGCGGACCGAAATTCTTGGTCTGCATATAGAGTCCCGGCACACCTGCCGCGTCACCCACTTTCTTATCATCCGCACCGAACGTAGGCGCGATATGCACGATACCCGTACCGTCTTCGGTCGTCACATAGTCACCCGGAATGACGCGATAAGCACCTTCGCCCGGATTAACCCACGGGAAGAGCGGATCGTACTCCAAGCCCACGAGGTCCGCACCTTTGTAACGCGCAACAATCTCGGCTTTCTCAAAATACGCACTCAGACGCGCTTCCGCCAAGATAATATGTTCGCCGCTCTCGAGCGCAACTTCCACATAGTCAATCTTCGGTCCTACGCACAGCGCCGTATTCGAAGGCAAAGTCCACGGCGTCGTCGTCCAAGCAATGATGTAACGCCCGTCCTTCAAATGAAACTTCGCCGTACAGGTCAAGTCCTTCACGTCGCGATAGCAACCCGGCTGATTCAACTCGTGACTACTCAGACCCGTACCTGCTGCGGGCGAATAAGGCTGAATGGTGTAACCCTTATAGAGATAACCCTTTTTATACAATTCCTTGAGCAAATACCACAGCGTCTCGATATATTTGTTATCGTAGGTGATATACGGGTTCTCCAGATCCACCCAATAACCCATTTTCTTCGTCAAATCGGTCCACTCTGCCGTGTATTTCATTACCTCGCGACGGCACGCTGCGTTGTATTCATCTACCGAAATCTTCTTGCCGATATCTTCCTTCGTGATACCGAGCATTTTCTCCACACCCAACTCAACCGGCAGACCGTGCGTGTCCCAACCCGCCTTACGACGAACCTGATAACCCTGCATCGTCTTGAATCGGCAGAACGTGTCCTTGATCGTACGCGCCATCACATGGTGAATACCCGGTTTACCGTTCGCCGAAGGAGGACCTTCAAAGAACAAAAACTGCGAATGACCCTCACGCGTGGACACACTCTTCTCAAATAGTCCTTCTTTCTCCCACATCGCCAGCACTTCTTCACTCAGCGCCGGCAAATTCAATACTTTGTATTCGTTAAATTTCTTCATGTATATGTTATAAATATCGTTCGTACGTACGCTTCTGCGCACCTACGCGCACAAAAAGCGCTGCAAAAGTACTGCTTTTTTTTGACATATGCAAATAATTGGGGAATTTTATAGAAAAATTACCACTCAAGGGTAGCGACGAGGGGTTTGTGGTCGGAACCTTGGGCGGAGGGAATGACGCATTGCGTGGGGAGTAAGGACTCAGAACTGAGGATATAATCGATACGTACGCCGTAACCGCGTTTCTCGCAGGTCGCGCCCCATGCCAAGGGATGAACGGTACGCCATGCATCGTGCAAGCCGCTGCTGATATGCCAATAGGCATAACTGAGCGTTACGGAATTGAAATCTCCCACTACAATCACCGGATACGGACTCTGCTCAATCTCCTTGCGCACTACTCTCGCCTGCTTATTGCGCAAGCCTATTGCCCTATGCCATTTTTGCTCTAAATGCCGGAAAGCCGAAAGCCATCCCTCGTACGACAGTCCATCCGCTTCTGCCACATCGCTCGCCACAAAACTATAGGACTCCAAGTGATTATTGAACAGACGAATCGTATCTTCTCCCACCACTATATCGCAGCGGTTAGACAGATTTCCGCGTGTCTCGTAATGAATACTTTGCTTGTTAATCAGCGGGTATTTGGACCACACCATGGTACCGAACTGATGGCGCTTGTCATAGACCGAGAAATCCAGATACGAATACGGATATTTGCTTTTCAGCGTCTGTTTGACGTCCGGCAAAGTCAGATATTTGCCGTCCTTATACACATCTACCTCCTGCAGACAAATCACATCCGCATCCTGCGACAGCAAGTACTGCAGCACTTTGTTCTGCTCGGGCTTATGCGTATAATCCATGCGTGCCGTATTCCACGTGAGGACCGTAATGGCTATGATAAAAGCATTCAGCATCATTTCTTGGGCGTTAGTGTGACAAGCGGAATAATCATTTCTTCAAGCGAAATACCGCCGTGCTGGAAGGTATTGCGGTAGTACTGCGCATAGTAATTGAATTGGTTCGGATAAGCGAAGAAATCGCTACCGGTGCAGAAGGCATAACTGCTGCTGACGTTCGGGCAGGGCAGTCCGACACGCTTCGGTTGCTCGATGGACATCACATTCTTCGACGAGCAATTCAGCGCCTTGCCTACTTTGTAGCGGATATTGGTGTTCGTGTTCTTGTCCGCGATGATCTGCACGGCATTCTTGACGCGCGTGGTACCATGATCGGTAGTGAGCACGAGGGTAAAGCCCAACTCGGCTGCACGACGCAGTAATTCATAGGTAGGCGAATGGCGGAACCAACTGAGTGTCAGGCTTCTATACGCCGACTCATCGTTCGCCAACTCGCGCATCATCTTACTCTCGGTACGCGAGTGTGACAGCATGTCGATGAAATTGAGCACGACGATATTCAGCGGCGCCTGTGCGCCTTTCAGTTGCGCTATCACGCGCTCGCAGAAATCGCTTTCGTTGACCTTCCAATAATTGAAACTCTCGCGGCGACGATATCTGTCCAAAAGCGTCTGTACCAATTCTTTCTCGTATTGATTCTTGCTCTCTTCATCGCCTTCCTCAACCCAATACTGCGGGTACATCTCCTGTATCTGCAGCGGCAGCAGACCCGAGAAAATGGCGTTGCGCGCATACTGCGTAGCGGTAGGTAGAATACTCATGTACTGCTCTTCGTTCTGCACGGTGTAGAACTCGCTCAGCAGCGGTTGAATAGTCTTCCACTGGTCGTAACGGAAATTATCAATCACGCACAGCAGCACTTTCTCTCCTTTGTCCAAGAGCGGGAAGACAGAGTGCTTCATAACGTCAGGAGACATCAGAGGAATTGACGATTGAGCGATTGACGATTGAGCGATTGAGGATTTACGAGCTTCGAACCAAGACTCGTAGTTCTTTGCGATCCATTTGGCAAACGCCGCATTGGCTTGCGTGCGCTGGTCGTCAATAAGCGAACGCATGGGCGAATCTTCCAACTCCAGATCCCATTTGCTGAGCGTTCGCACGATAGCTGCCCACTCCTCAAACGTAGTCGCCGTATCGATCATATACGATATATCGCTCCACTCCTGACGGTAGTTTTGCTGCACATGTTCGGTCACAATCGCCTGCTGGTGAATATGCTTCTTGAGGCACAGCAGAATCTGACTCGGGTTCACCGGTTTAATCAGATAATCGGCAATCTGCTCCCCTATCGCCTGCTCCATGATATGCTCTTCCTCGCTCTTGGTGATCATCACTACCGGCACTTCGGGATGCAGACGCTTGATCTCCTGCAGCGTCTCCAATCCGGTCATTCCCGGCATGTTCTCATCCAAGAACACAATATCCTGTGCACTCAAAAGGTCGAGCGCATCCTCTCCGTTACTTGCTGTTGTGACCTCGTAACCCTTACTCGTCAGGTAAATGATATACGGTTGCAGCAAGTCAATCTCATCGTCAATCCAAAGAATTCGATTCATATGATTTCGTTTTCGTCTGCAAAAATACTGCTTTTTTCTGACATGTGCAAAAATTGTACCATTTTTACGCAAAAAATCAAACTTTTCTTGCATATATGCGATTTTTGTAGTACTTTTGCAGTCCAATTTTGAATAAAACCATGGCAGACATCTATTCGATTGTTATTTCTCGTAAGTTGAGTTACGAACAAAAAGTGGTCGCTTTGGCGCACGCCGCTGAGGACACGCTCAATGTACTTCCGATGCCGGAGCGTACGCGTTTCTATTTCGACAAGGGTGTGATTTGCAACCTCAACGAGGGCAATGCGCCTTATCGTCCGCGTTACATCATGCCAGATTATGAAAAAGCGGTTAAGAACGGCGTTAAGTTCCTGGAATTGGATCCTCCGCAGGACTTCGATGAACTGCTGACCTTCTTGCAGGTGCTCTATCGTCATGTGCCGTCCATCACCACGTATCCGGTTTTCTTAGGCGATCTCGATAAACTGATTGAGCCGTTTATCGGTGAGCTGAGCGATGAGGAAGTGAAGCGCAAACTGCGCAATTTCCTGCTCTATCTGGATCGCACAATCACGGACTCTTTCTGTCATGCCAATCTGGGACCGCAGGCTTCGCGTGCAGGACGATTGATTCTGGAAGTGGATCGCGAATTGGAGCAAGCGGTACCTAATCTGACGCTCAAATATGACCCTGCCGTTACGCCGGATGATTTCGCAGAGCAAGCGATTTACACATCGCTTTGCGTGGCTAATCCTGCGATCTGTAACGACGTGCTGAATGCGAAGACCTATGACCGATACGGCATCTCGTCGTGCTATAATATTCTGCCTATTGCCGGCGGTAGTTATACGCTGACGCGACTCGTGCTGCCTCGTTTGGCTGCGCTGACGGAGAGCAAAGAGGAATTCCTGACCAAACTGCTTCCCGAAGCGATGCATTGCATGGCGGAATATATGTCTGCGCGTATTCGCTTCATCGTGGAAGAGTCCGGTTTCTTCGAGAGTCATTTCTTGGCTACCGAAGGATTCGTAGAGCGCGATCGGTTTGTAGCGATGTTCGGTTTGGTCGGACTTGCCGAAGCGGCTAATCATTTTGCGCCGGAAGGAAAGAAATACGGTTCTGATGCCGAAGCGGACGATATCGCCGAGCAGATCATGGAAGTCATCACAGCGTATGTGAACGAATACGAATGTCCGTATTGCGAGATTGCCAACCATCGTCTGCTGCTGCATGCGCAGGTAGGTATTGATACCGATTACGGCGTTACGTCCGGTATCCGTATTCCGGTAGGCGATGAACCCGAATCGATATACGACCATTTGCGGCATTCTGCCCGCTTCCATCGGTTTATTCCGACCGGTTGCTCGGATATTCTGCCTTTCGATATCACCGGCAAACAGAATCCTGCTGCGGTACTCGATATCATCAAAGGTGCGTTCTCGCTCGGACAGAAATATATCGCTTTCTATGCCTCGGATTCCGATTTGGTACGTATCACCGGATATTTGGTGAAGCGATCGGAGATTGAGAAATGGAACAACGGTCAGGCGGTTCTGCAAAATACCACGCAGTTAGGCGCTCCGACTTATGCTTCGGCTCATTTGGCGAATCGCAAAGTACGCGGAGTGTGAGGGTTAGTGCTGGATGGCTCTTGTTCGAAAAATCATAGGACAATCGACGGTGGACGGTTTGGGTAACCGAACCGCTATCTTTCTGCAAGGCTGCAATATCCGTTGCGCCTATTGCCATAATCCCGAGACGCAAGCTATGCATGATGCGGAAGCTACGGAAATGAGTGTAACGCAAGTGCTGGACGAAGTACGCAAAGGTATTCCGTTTATCCGCGGTATCACCGTTTCCGGCGGAGAGTGTATGCTACAAGCCGAATGGCTCGCCGAACTATTCGCAGCAGTTCAGAATTTATCCGATGAATGCGGGCATAGTTTGAGTTGTTTGATTGACAGTAACGGTACGATTCCTTTTGCTCGCTATCCGCAGTTGATGGCGCATTGTAACGGTGTGATGCTGGATGTAAAAGCATGGGATACAGCCGTTTATAACCGCTTGACACAGGCTTCAAGCAATCAAACGGTCAAAGAAAACCTCGTTTGGTTATTGGAGCACGACCTGTTAACCGAAGTGCGAATCGTTTGTTTACCGGACAGAGTGGATGTGGAAACGATATTGCGAAACATAGCAGATATCTTCGCATCCATCGGAAAAAAATCACCTGTTCGTTTGCTTCGTTTTCGCCCGCATGGAGTGGTTGGGGAGTTGGCGGAACATCCTATGCCGACCGAAAAAGAAATGAGCGACTATGCTGCGTTTGCACAATCGCTCAATCTCGAAGTAACGGTCAAATAAACCTTAACGCAGGTAATTCTCCCATTTCGTATTACGCATATCGCCGGACTTGAGGAACTCCTCATGCATAGCGAAGGCGAGCGACAGATTATGTTGGGTCTGTCCGTGTTTAGCGTGCTTGAGGTAGTCACGCAGCATCTCGCGATACTCCGGAGCCACGCAGTTGTTGATGATCTCTTCTGCGCGCTGACGCGGACTCTTACCACGCAGGTCGGCTACACCTTGCTCGGTTACCAGCACTTTGACGGAGTGCTCGCTATGATCGAGGTGCGTCACCATCGGTACGATCGACGAGATCGCGCCGTTCTTCGCCGTAGAAGCGGTGGTGAAGATAGAGATATAAGCGTTACGTGCAAAGTCGCCGCTACCGCCGATACCGTTCATCATCTTCGTACCGCATACATGGGTCGAATTGACGTTTCCGTAGATATCTGCCTCGAGCGCCGTATTGATGGCGATAAGTCCCATTCGACGGATAAGCTCGGGGTTATTGGAGGTCTCCTGCGGACGAAGAAGCAACTTGTCGCGGTAGAAATCCAGATCAGCAAGCACTTCTGCCATCTTGGATTCTACGAGGCGCAACGAGCAACCCGAAGCGAACTTACAATGGCCGGCTTTAATGAGATCCACTACGGAGTCTTGAACGACTTCCGAATACATCTCAAACGGCGGAATATGCGGATTCTTACCGAGCTCACCGAGTACAGCGTTGGCTACGTTTCCTACACCCGATTGGATGGGTAAGAACGATGCCGGAATACGTCCCTCGTGCAACTCTTTCTCGAGGAAGAGCGCTACGTTCTCACCGATCTTAGCCGTGATAGCATCCACGGGCGTGAACGCAGGAATCTCGTTCGGACGATTCGTCTTTACCACAGCGGCAATCTTCGCCGGATCGACTTTGATATGATCGGAGCCGCAGCGGTCAGAAGGTTTGTAGATAGGAATCTCCTTGCGGTAAGGCGGGTCGAGCGGTTCATACAGATCGTGCATGCCTCGCATAGAAGCCGGGAACATCTCGTTGAGCTCGATGATGATCTTATCCGCTACGCGGCAGATCGTAGGCATGATACCCACACCTGCGGCAGGAACGATGACGCCGTCTTCGCCTACGTACGAAGCCTCGATGATAGCCCATTGGGGTTTCGGCAGGAAGCCGTAACGCAAATCTTGCGCCATATGGCTCAGGTGCATGTCGAAATAGTGCGTTCCTTCAGCGTTGATCTCCTCGCGCATCGACTTATTCGATTGGTACGGCGTACGGAATTCAACAGCGTGTGCACGCGCTAAAGCACCGTCACAACTATCTCCCATAGACGCACCGGTCTCCAGTCCCACGCGGAAAGGTTTACCCTCTGCGTGCAGTTTCTCTGCGCGCTGTGCGAGGGCAAAAGGAACCGCCTTGGGCACTCCGGTAGCCGTGAAACCACCCATGCCCAAGACGTCACCATGTTGAATCAATTCAGCGGCTTGCTCCGCTGTCATGAGAGGAAGTGCCATAATTATTCAGCGTGGCCGTTAGAACCCAGTACATCAATAATTTTGTGCTTATAGAGTTCCTCCATGTAGTCACGTGCAACGCCACAGTACTTACGCGGGTCAAACTCACCCGGTTTCTCAGCCAGCACTTTACGTACAGCAGCGGTGAAGGCAAGACGGCTATCGGAGTCGATATTGATCTTGCAAACAGCACTACGGCTTGCCTTGCGGAGTTGCTCCTCAGGAATACCTACTGCGTCAGGCAGCTTGCCGCCGAACTGGTTGATGATGTCCACGTACTCTTGCGGAACGGAAGACGAACCGTGGAGAACGATGGGGAATCCCGGCAGTTGCTCCATGATAGCGTCGAGCACGTCGAATGCCAAAGGAGGCGGCACGAGTTTGCCCGTCTTCGGGTCACGTGTACATTGCTCCGGCGTGAATTTGTATGCGCCGTGGCTGGTACCGATAGAGATAGCGAGAGAGTCGCAGCCCGTGCGGGTAGCGAAATCAACTACCTCTTCCGGCTTCGTGTAATGGCTGACAGCAGACGATACTTCGTCCTCCACACCTGCCAAAACGCCGAGCTCAGCCTCAACGGTTACATCGAACTGATGAGCGTACTCAACGACTTTCTTGGTGAGGGCGATGTTCTCTTCGTACGGAAGGGAAGAAGCATCAATCATGACGCTGGAGAAACCGAAGTCCACGCAAGATTTGCAGAGCTCGAAGCTATCTCCGTGGTCGAGGTGAAGCACGATCTCCGGCTTCTCCCAACCGAGCTCTTTAGCGTACTCTACAGCACCTTGAGCCATGTAACGGAGCAGGGTTTGGTTCGCATAGTTACGCGCACCTTTGGAAACCTGCAGGATGACCGGACTCTTGGTCTCAGCAGCTGCTTTGATGATAGCCTGCAGCTGCTCCATGTTGTTGAAATTGAATGCAGGGATAGCGTAGCCTCCCTTGATAGCCTTGGCAAACATCTCACGAGTGTTGACGAGGCCTAATTCCTTGTAACTTACCATAATAGATAAAATTTAAATTTTAGATTTTATATTTTAGATTTTATATTTGACATTTTTTTATTCTCTCCAGAATTTAGCGGCATGATGACCCTTGATGAGGATGTGGTGGTTGGACAGCGGCGAAGTAAGCAGATATTGACTTACAATCGGCGTCGATTGAATCCAAACCTGCGTGCGGCAGAGGTTCTGCTCGTATTGGCAACGTGTTACGGTTACATTTACCGCCAACAGACGCTTCATGTCGTGCGCCAGCTTGACGAGCGTGTACTCGCCCGGCTCCAATTCGCCGTGGATTGCTACACCGATACCCGACTCAAACTGCGTGGTGAACTCATGTTTCGCGGTCATCTCCAACGGGATGGTACACTTGGTAAGCAGAATCTCGCCGGTCTGCGTGATACGTGCGGGGTTAGCCAAGAAGCCCGTTTCGCCGGTCAGTTTCTTGCAGACCATGAGGGTGATGAGCGCAGGAACATCGCCTTCGCAAGCAGCAGGAATACCGAAGTCATTCAGCTTGCTGATAGCGATACAACCGGTGTTCTTAACGGCTTTGAATAAGTCATAGCAGCGGAGCGTGATACCATGCAGCTGATGCTTGTTCACGATCTCTTTCATGCGCTCGAAGATAGCCTCAGCGCCCGGCATTCCGGGATCTACCACACCTATACTCGACAACTCCTCAAACGGAATCTCGACGATCTCAAAATTCATTTCTTTGAGCACAGCCTTTTTGTCCACAAGGGAGGCAATCAACCAATCGGACGGCGCGCCAACGATACCCAGACGCTGCTTCTCGGTATTCTTGAGCACTTTCGCGAGCGGCGCACGCGTCAGCGACTCAGTCTCACTCTCTTCCGGGAAGATGATATCCTTCGGATGTTGCATAATCTTCGCCATACCCTTGCGCTGGCGAATGAAACTCAAGATCTCCAACGCAGCAGGCAGCGAGTTACTGAACTCACTAACCAGCAGATAGACAGGACGCTTGAGGTCAATTTGCTTCTCGCGAACAAGTTCTACGAACTTAGCCTCTGTACCACCGGACAAAACGGCTACTACTTGATTGTCACGGATGAACGAATCCGATACCTTAAACGGTATTTTCTCTACCTCTGTGTGTAGGTCAGTAAATAATTTGTGTAACATGGTTTTATAGGTTTTATGATTTATGTTCGTTCAATTTTGCGTGCAAAATTACTACAAAAAAATGACATACGCAAGAGCGCATGCCGTTTTTTATCATTTTTTTACTCTAAATGAGTAATATTTTTGTCCGAAATAGCTGATTACGACCGTTATGAGGGTGATTACGATCTTACTTGGCGTCGGATACCAGCCCCACACTTCGACGCATAATTTGAGTCCGAAATAGTTGATGGCGAGGTTGAGCGCGACGATGCTGATGTATCGCGTCAGCTGGCGTGCGCCGTGCAGATTCGATTGCGTGAAGGTGACGTATTTCTGCAGCCAGAAGCCCGTCAGAAGCGTGATCGGAAAGACGATACAGAGGGTCGCAATATGGGGAGTAATGGCTTGCGCAAATTGAAAATGGAAGATTGAAAATTGAAGATTGACTATCTCGTGGCCGATAACAAAGTTATAAATGAGGAAATAGAGTATCCAATCGAGCACGAGGTTGCCTCCTCCGCACGCGGCATAACGGAACAACTGCTCCGACATGATAGTGCGGAACGGCCGATAGAAAAAATCGATGATTTTGGTTATTATCTGCGCGAGTTTGTTCATTTGCTCTCCAATTCGGGTGCAAAATTACTACAAAAATCGC
>JAILMN010000021.1 GCA_024692565.1 Paludibacteraceae bacterium | reverse complement strand
GTGGTTCGTTGTGCTCTGGCTTCACCTCAATCACGGTGTAGGCTCGGCTATGACATCCATGGGATTGAACAACTTGAAATGGCAGAAACGCGTGGAAGTGATCAGCACAGTGATGGCAACGCTCGTAGTGCTGCCGTTCGCTGTCGTTGTATTGTATTACCTCGGCATGGGCATCGGTATGCTCTGCGCCGCTTAATGACTGACGACTATGGCAACTAAGAAAGAAACAATCGTAGAGGCAGCAAAGAAGACTGCGAAGAAAGTAGCGGTCAAGGCTGCAAAGAAGGCCGTTGAGGCGGCGGAAGTAGTCGTTAACAAGGCGGCTGATGCGCTCAAAGAAGCGGCTGTTCCGGTTATCACGCCCGAGATGGCGAAGATTCCTGCCGGTCCGCTGGAGCTGAAATGGACGAACTATAAGAACCATCAGAAACTGGTTAACCCCGCCAACAAACGTCGTCTGGACATCATCGTAGTAGGTACGGGTTTGGCAGGTGCTTCGGCTGCGGCTTCGCTGGCAGAGATGGGATTCAACGTACTGAACTTCTGTATCCAGGACAGTCCGCGCCGTGCGCACTCGATTGCTGCACAAGGCGGTATCAACGCTGCGAAGAACTACCAGAACGACGGTGACTCTGTGTATCGTCTCTATTACGATACCATCAAAGGCGGTGACTACCGTGCTCGTGAGGCAAACGTTTATCGTCTGGCAGAGGTAAGTAACAACATCATCGACCAGTGCGTGGCACAGGGTGTTCCGTTTGCACGTGAGTACGGCGGATTGCTGGACAACCGTTCATTCGGTGGCGCACAGGTAAGCCGTACCTTCTATGCCAAAGGTCAAACCGGTCAGCAGTTGCTGCTGGGTGCGTATAGCGCATTGAGCCGCCAGATCGGTAAGGGCAAGGTGAAGATGTACACGCGCTACGAGATGCTGGATATCGTGCTCATCAAAGATGAGAACGGTGAGCAACGTGCCCGTGGTATCATCGCTCGTAACCTCGTTACCGGCCGCATCGAGCGTTTCTTCGCTCACGCAGTGGTTGTTGGTTCGGGTGGTTACGGTAACACCTTCTTCCTCTCCACCAACGCCATGGCTTCCAACGGTTCGGCAGCGATGCAGATGTACCGCCACGGTGCGCTGTTCGCAAATCCCTGCTACGCACAGATTCACCCGACTTGTATTCCGAAGCACGGTGACTTCCAATCCAAACTGACCCTTATGTCGGAGTCGCTCCGTAATGACGGTCGTATCTGGGTGCCGAAGAAACTCGAAGACGCAAAGCGTCTGCAGGCTGGTGAGATCAAGGGTCGTGACATCCCCGAAGAGGATCGTGACTACTATCTCGAGCGTCGTTATCCGGCCTTCGGTAACTTGGTTCCGCGTGACGTAGCTTCGCGTGCTGCCAAAGAGCGTTGCGACAAAGGCTTTGGTGTGAACAACACAGGTCTCGCTGTGTTCTTGGACTTCAGCGACGCTATTCAGCGTCTGGGCAAGGATGTGGTTGCACAGAAATACGGAAACCTCTTCCAGATGTACGAGAAGATCGTGGACGAGAACCCGTACGAGAACCCGATGATGATCTTCCCCGCTATCCACTACACGATGGGCGGTATCTGGGTTGACTACGAGCTGCAGACAACCGTTAAGGGTCTGTTCTGTATCGGTGAGGCGAACTTCTCCGACCACGGTGCTAACCGTCTCGGTGCGTCTGCCCTCATGCAAGGTCTCGCAGACGGTTACTTCGTTCTGCCTTACACCATTCAGAACTACCTGAGCGACCAGATTGGTGTTCCGCGTATGAGTACCGACCTGCCTGAGTTCGCTGAGGCAGATAAGGCTGTACAAGATAAGATTGACCGCCTGATGGCTATCAAGGGTAACCGCTCGGTTGACTCGATTCACAAAGAGCTCGGTCTCATCATGTGGGACTTCGTAGGTATGGGTCGTACGGCTGAAGGCTTGAAGGAAGGTATCAAGAAGATCGATGCCATCAAGAAAGAGTTCTGGACGAACGTTTATATTCCGGGTGAGGCAAACAGCCTGAACAACGAGCTCGAGAAAGCGCTTCGTCTGGCTGACTTCATCGAGATCGGTCGTCTCATGGCCGTGGATGCCCTCCATCGTGAGGAGTCTTGCGGTGGTCACTTCCGCGAGGAATACCAGACGCCGGAAGGTGAAGCGCTTCGTCAGGATGACAAGTTCGCATATGTCGGCTGCTGGAAATTCATGGGCGACGACAAGGAGCCGCAACTCATCAAAGAGCCGCTCGACTATGAGTTCACGGAACGTAAAACACGTAACTACAAAAACTAAGCATTATGGATCAGTATATTGATATTAAGGTTCGTGTTTGGAGACAGGCAGGACCTAAGGCACAAGGACATTTCGAGACATATGATCTCAAGCACGTCTTCCAAGGTGCTTCGTTCTTGGAGATGATTGATATTCTCAACGAGCAACTCGTTGCAGAGCACAAAGACCCTGTTACCTACGATCACGACTGCCGTGAGGGTATCTGCGGTATGTGCTCGATGTACGTCAACGGTCACCCGCACGGACCTGACAGCGCCATCACGACCTGCCAGCTCCACATGCGTAAGTTCAAAGATGGCGAGACCATCACCGTGGAGCCTTGGCGCAGCCGTGCGTTCCCTGTAATCAAGGACCTCATGGTGGATCGCGGTGCGTACGACAAGATCATGCAGGCCGGCGGTTTCGTTTCAGTTAACACCGGCGGTGTACCTGATGCAAACGCAATTCCTATCCCGAAGCCTGTTGCTGACGAAGCGATGGATGCTGCCAGCTGTATCGGTTGCGGCGCGTGTGCTGCTGCTTGTAAGAACGGTTCGGCAATGCTCTTCGTGGCTGCTAAGGTTTCGCAACTTGCCCTGCTCCCGCAAGGTAAGATCGAGGCGGCTGCTCGTGCGAAAGCGATGGTTGCCAAGATGGACGAACTCGGTTTCGGTAACTGTACCAACACCGGTGCTTGTGCCGCTGAGTGCCCGAAATCCGTTAGCCTCGCTAACATCGCCCGCCTCAACCGCGAGTTCCTCTGCGCTAAATTCAAAGACTGATGAAACGATTCGTCATATGGTTCTGCTTAGCGGTCTGCACGTTCTGTGCAGCCGCTGCGGCAGTACCGAACGTAGGTAACGGCAGGTTGCGCGTACTCGGCAATAACCTGCAGAATTATTATTACAACTACACTGAGTCATCACGTCCTTCTTACAATACAGATGAAGGTCGTGCAGAGAAGACGCGTAAGATTGTAAATATGATGCTGCAGGCGAACGCGGATATATATGCTTTTTGCGAAGTGGAGGCGAAACCTATTGTGTTGCAGCAGTTGGCGGACTCGCTGAATAAAACAGCTGGAGTAACCTATTACAAGACAATTGATGATGGCATTTACGTAGAGACCGATAGTTATGACAATGCCTTGAAGTCCGGTTTTATCTATCGTTCCGATAAAGTGGAACCCTACTACTCCAACTATCCGGCAACAAACGTGACCTATTATTGCAACGTCATGCGTATTCAGGCTTGGACGGAGATGGCAACAGGCGAACATTTCGTGCTGTCCATGAATCACTTTAAGGCTAAATCTGACGAGGCTTCTATTGCCAAACGCGTGGATAACGCTAACTGGTTGAAAAGCGGTTTGAATAATTCAAGCAAGGTCAAAGATTCGGACATCCTAATCATGGGAGACCTGAACTGCGGCATGAGTGAAGAGGCAATCTCCATTATTCAGGATGCAGGCTTCACAGAGCAGTTGTTGGCTTATGACGCTAACGCGTACACTTATTGCTATCAAGGCACCGAAGAGTTCATCGACCATGTGTTCGCGAATGCTTCGATGGCTTCGCAGATCACAGGTGCGGCAGTTTGGCATTATAACACAACCTGCGGCGGCACGAGCAATTCCGCTAACCGTTACTCCGATCATGACCCGTATTTGGTAGCCATCAACTTAGGTGGTGCGCTACCCGGTGGGGATTGTACGGCTATTGATTTCAGCGAGTCTTTCGCTTCCGGCTTGGGTGATTTTACTCAGGTTAGCGTGCTCGGTTCATCTTCTTGGTTCTGGAAATCGGACTATACGTGTGCATATATCAACGCATATAGCACGTGCCCGGACGATGACTACTTAGTATCACCGGCTTTTGATTTTACGGACCAAAAGAGCGGAACCATCAGTTTCACGCATGCGTTGGGTTATGGTACTGCATCTAATTGGCCGAATCAATGCAGTTTGTTGATCAGTAGTGACTATACCGATGACGTTACATCTGCTACTTGGACACCTTTGACGATTCCCTCTTGGCCTACTACTAACTGGAGTTGGCAGAGCAATGTGATCACTATTCCTACCGCGTTCATGCATAAGAGCAATGTACATTTTGCGTTCCGCTATAATGTAGAGTCGAGTGCGCCGGCGTGGGAAATCAAGGAATTGTCGGTTTCTACCGTTTGCGAGAAAGATACAGCGAAGGGCACGGAGATAGTGCCGGTAGATGTTCCCTGCAAGAAAATACTGCACAACGGGTTGCTCATTATTGAGCGCGGAGGTGTACAGTATACGATAACGGGACAAAGGTTGTATTAAAACATAGCGAGGGCACGTTCTTCTTTGCGTGTCATCTCGGCTTTGGTCTCAGGCGTTTTGTCGCCTTGACCGGTAAGATGAAGAACTCCGTGGATAATGATTCTGCGGAGTTCTTTTTCGTAAGGTTCGCCTACTTGTTCCGCATTCGAACGCACGGTATCCAGCGAGATGAAGATGTCGCCGCTAAGGGTTGAGGCGGTTGAGTAGTCGAAAGTAATGACATCGGTATAATAGTCATGCCCGAGAAATTCACGGTTTACCTCCAATTCGCGCTCATCGGAGCAGAAGATATAGGAGATATTGCCCACCGTAAAGCCATAATCTGCCGCTACAGCACGTATCCAGCGGGCTATTTGTCGCTCATCGAGCGCCGGCATCTCTATGTTTTCCGATATGAATCTTACCATGATCCTAAATAATAGTAATGAGATGATATCGTTAATAACCTACTAACAACCTACCAACAACCTACTAATCACCTACTAATTTCCTACTACTTACCCGAAGAAGATCGGTGCGATGGCGAAGGCAGCGATGGCGCCGGCGAGGTCAGCGAGGAGGCAGCAGGCTACGGCATGACGTGTGTCTTTGATATTAACGGAGCCGAAATAGACGGCGAGGACGTAGAATGTAGTGTCTGTGGTGCCTTGGAGGATGCAGCAGAGTCGTCCGACGAGGCTGTCTGCGCCATGCGTGGTCATCGCTTCAAGCATCAGTCCGCGTGCTCCTCCGCCGCTGAGCGGTTTCATCAGCGCGGTTGGTACTGCTCCGGCCAGGTCAGGATTGATGCCGCAAGCCGCGAAACACCACGCGATGCCTTGTTCCAGCAGTCCCATCGCTCCGCTGGCGCGGAACATGCCTACTGCGACGAGGATGGCGATGAGGTATGGAATAATTCCTACGGCCGTTTGGAAACCACCTTTAGCGCCATCGATGAACGCGTCATAGACGTTGATTTTCTTGCTCATCGCTTGGATGATGAACCAGCAGATGACGCCGAGCAACAGGATGGCTGCGATAGCTGCAGAGACGACGGAGAGCGTGTGCGGATCCAGTAGGGTCGCGCCCCAGACCATGAGTCCTACCAAAGCCGTGAAGCCTATGACAGTACCCAAAACGACCGGATCTTTCATCTTGATCTTCTGCGCGATGCAGACACAAATCAGTCCGACGAGTGTTGCTACGTACGTAGCGATGAGGATCGGCAGGAAGACGTCAGCAGGGTTGGCTGCGCCGAGTTGTGCACGGTATGCCATGATGGTTGTCGGAATAAGCGTCAGACCGCTGGCGCCAAGCACGACGAACATGATCATCGCGTTGGACGCTTTTGTCTTGTCGGTATTCAGTTCCTGCAGCTGTCCCATCGCTTTGAGCCCCATCGGCGTAGCGGCGTTGTCCAGACCCAGCATGTTCGCCGCGAAGTTCATCAGCATCGAACCGTATACCGGATGACCTTTCGGCACTTCGGGAAAAATACGGCTGAAGAACGGGTTGATGGCTTTGCCGAGTGTGTTGACTGCACCCGCTTTCTCACCGATCTTCATGATGCCCATCCAGAGCGAGAGCACGCCGGTCAGACCCAACGAGAGTTCAAAACCCGTCTTGGCGTTGTCGAATGTGGAATTGAGAATCGAAGAGAAAATATCCACGTTTCCGTAGCAAACAGCTTGCACCAGCCCCATGATTACGGCCAGCAAAATGAGTGAAATCCAAATATAATTCAAAATCATGCGACAAAATTACACTTTTTTTTGCACATATGCAAGAATTTTTGTAATTTTGCGGCGTAAATGGGGTGTAAGGAAGCAATATATCGTGTTTTTGCGTATCTGAGGCACGTGTTAACGGCTTGGAATACGACCGGCGAAGGTATTCATTCGCCGTACCTATTCGAGATTGTGCGCTTTGTAATGCGCGACGAGAATGCGTTCTATTGTTTTGCGGAGATAGAGAGTCGTCGGCGTTTGTTGTTAGAGTGCGCAGATACGCTGGACGTGGTTGATTACGGGTCGCAAGGTTCGAAAGACGGCAAACATGTGCCGCGGCGCGTGTGCGACATAGCGAAGCATCATTTGGAGAGCGCGAAGATCGGTCAGCTCTTGTTCCGCTTGGTCAATTACATGAGCGAACATGAGAAACGGCCATTGGAGATCTTGGAATTAGGCACATCCTTGGGTATCACTACGGCTTATTTAGCTTCGCCGAGCAGTAAGAATCGCGTGCTGACATTGGAAGGTAGCGGTGAGGTGTTGCGTGTGGCACAAGGTGTTTGGCGAGCGTTGCGTTTGGAGAACATAGAATGGCAGAAAGGGAATATCGACGACACCTTATATATATACGCGCGCGAGAAACTGGACGTAGCGTATATCGATGCCAACCACACGTATGAGGCGACGAAACGATACGCGGAGTACCTGCTGCCGCGGTTGAGGGAGAAAGGCATCCTGGTGATTGATGATATTCATTATTCGCCGCAGATGGAGCAAGCATGGCGTGAACTGAAAGACGACGCGCGCGTGACGACCAGCATGGATCTGTATCACGTAGGATTGCTGTTCGTGGATTCGCACTATTTGAAACGACACTATAGGATAAATGTGTAGATAAGATGGCTATTTATACGAAAACAGGAGACAAAGGAACTACTTCGTTAGCAACGGGCGAGCGGGTGGTAAAGACAGACGTGCGTATCGAGGCGTACGGCACAGTGGACGAGTTGAACAGTTGGATAGGTGCGTTGAGAGCAGCTGTTCGCTTGTCAGCGGTCGGTTGTCAGTCGTCAGATGAGCAGTTGGCGTGGTTGCAGAACAAGCTCTTCAATCTCGGCGCCGCGTTGAGTGGTGCGCCGGGTGTATGGATAGAGGATGCCGACGTGCAGCAAGTCGAGCAGTGGATCGATGCGATGCAGGCAGTTGTTCCGCCGATGCGTGCGTTTGTGTTACCGGCAGGAAGTGAGGTTGTGACGAGGTGTCATATTTGTCGAACGGTCTGCCGTCGTGCGGAACGAAGAATGATTGAAGCGCAGAGTGGTGAAAAGGAGTTGCGTTTTATCAATCGTTTGAGCGATTATTTGTTCGTTTTGTCCCGCTATTTAGGACATCAAAACGGGGAGAAAGAGGAAAAATGGAGTAAATGAAAAAAAAAGCAAAAACTGCAAAAAATAGCCATTTTAACAAAAAAAAACACAAAAATTGCAAAATAATCGAAAAAAAACTTGCACGAATCGAAACTTTTTACTAATTTTGCACGCTAATTTTGAAAAAGTGTGCCCAAATTGGGCCTTCCGTCGTGCAAATACGACGCGTTTTGGTGTCCTAAAACGTTGAAAGTTAGCACGATAGAGAATAGGATAAAAACGTATTAGTTTGTAATAAGAAATGTATTGGACGCTTGAATTGGCATCGAAGTTGGAAGATGCTCCATGGCCGGCAACAAAAGAAGAACTGTTGGATTACGCAAATCGTATTGGTGCTCCGGCCGAAGTGATCGAGAATTTGAACGAGTTGGAGGACGAGGAAGAGGAGATCTACGAGAGCATTTTGGACATATGGCCGGACTATCCGACGCAAGATGAGGATTTCTTCTTTGATGAGGAAGAATACTAAGCAATTAATAATTGAAATAGCTAATTGAAAATTGAAGCGATATATTGTTCTGTTGGTGGGGCTGATGGCCGTAATGACTGCGAGCGCGCAGTTTGATCCGCAGTTGGGACAATATATGTATATGCCGACAGCCTATAACCCTGCGGCAGTAGGCGAAGGAGATTTGATGAAGGTGGCGGGTGTGCATCGAATGCAATTCGTGGACATCAGTAACGCACCGATGAGCACATGGTTCAGTTTTTGTTCTCCTTTCGTAATAGGCAAGACCAGCCACGGCGCCGGAGTGCGGTTTCTGAATGACCGATACGGTTTATTCACCACGCAGTCGTTGCACGCGCAATATGCGTACCGCCAGAAATTAGGACCGGGTTATTTAGGCATAGGAATCGATTTGGGCTTCGTTAATGTGGGCTTCAAGGGTGATTCGGTGAACCTCGGTAAGATGGGTGACGATTATCATGAGAGCGGCGACGAAGCAGTGCCAACGGGCAGCAAATCGGGAATGAAATTTGACATGGGAGTAGGCCTGTACTATAGCACTCCGATCTGGTGGGTAGGCGCGAGTTACAGTCATCTGACGCAGCCGAAGATCGAATGGGACGAGAAATCGGAGGTGAAGTTGCGGGGAACGATGTACATCGTAGGCGGATACCACTTTCGGTTGAAGAACTACAAGGAGTGGGTGTTAACGCCGAGTGCGATGGTGATGACGGACTTTACCAGTTGGGATATCAACCTGACGCTGATGTGCGACTACAAAGACCGCTACCGCTGGGGCTTGGGTTACAGGATTGCCGGAAGTGTGAACATATTGTTAGGCATTGATATCATCAATGGATTGCAGTTGGGCTACAGTTGCGAATTGCCGACGAGCAAGTTGCTTTTGGAGAGCTACGGCAGTCACGAGATATATCTGGCTTACGGATTTGACATTTTAAAACCGAAACGGACAAACAAGTATAAATCTATACGATACTTATAACGGAAGCAAGCGTGCTCCGCTTAACAAACAAAACAAATTAGAAAATTAATCGATTAATTCTAATATGAAACTGACAAAGATTTTGCCTATCATCGCGTTGTCGATTGTAATGGCTGGTTGCAACAAACCTGCGGGAGAACTTGTAGGCGCTTACAAGTCCACGAATTTTAAGGAGGCTAATCCTTATGGTATGTTGTTTATTAAGAAAGGTTCGTTCATGATGGGTGCCAACACGCAGTCTGCTGTTTTCGAGCAGCCGGATAACGTGGTTATGGTTACCGTGGACGCTTTCTGGATGGACGAAACTGAGATTACCAACAATGAGTATCATCAGTTCGTTAACTGGGTGCGTGACTCGATTGCTCTGTCCAGCCTTGTGGCTGCAGGCATGACGGATTATGCAGTTCTGCCCAAAGATGAAGACTTCGACGAGGACAACTTCCGCCTTAACTGGCGTAAGAAAGTGCCTTGGGGTAGCAAGGAAGAGGATATTGTGGACGCTCTGTCTTCGATGTTCTTCTCGGATGGTTCGCTGAACACCAATTTCCTGCACTATCGTTACACATGGGTGAACATGGACGAGGCGCTGCCGCAACGTAACAAATTCGATGTGGCTACCAGTTCGTATCCTCCGGGAGCTACGGCACGTGTAGATACTTTCTGGGTTAACGAGCGCGGTGAGATCAAGGATTCTACGATCTTCCGTCCGTTGCGTGAGCCGAAAGACCTGTTGACGGAGAAGATTATCTGTATCTATCCGGATACCTTGGTTTGGGCACGTGATTTCCAGTATTCGTACAACGACCCGATGTTGCACATGTATTTCAAGCACCCGGGCTACACGGAGTATCCGGTGGTTGGTGTTACTTGGGAGCAAGCACATGCATTCTGCAACTGGCGTACCAAACTGTTTAATCAGTATTCGAGTGTAGAGGTGAACGAGTACCGTCTGCCGACGGAGGCTCAATGGGAGTATGCTGCACGCGGTGGTCGCAAGTTGGCGATGTATCCGTGGGGTAGCAACTATGCTCGTGACGGTAAGGGTTGCTTCTTCGCAAACTTCAAGCCGTACCGCGGTGCTTACAACGATGATACCGGAACTACGACTATGAAGGTGGCTCAGTTCCGCCCGAACGATTTCGGTCTATTCGATATGGCCGGAAACGTATCCGAGTGGACCAACTCGGCATACCAGACTGCGGCTAATACGCATATTCACGACCTCAATCCGGACTATGCTTACATGGCTCGTAAGGCCGATCCGGACATCTTGAAACGTAAAGTCGTTAAGGGTGGAAGTTGGAAGGATATCAGTTACTTCCTGCAGTGCGGTGTTCGCACATACGAATATCAGTACGAGAGCCGTCCGTACATCGGATTCCGCTGCGTACGTTCCTATATTGGAGAATAATCAAACAAAGAACAAATAATCTCATAAAGTTATAAAAATTATGGCTACAGAAAATGCTGCAAAGCAAGGTTTTGGTGCAAAATTCATGCATTGGTATGAGTCGTACCAAGGAAAAAACATTGTAAACATCGTTTACTCGGTGGGTGCATCCGTCGTTATTATCGGTGCGTTGTTTAAGATTCTGCACTGGCCGGGTGCAAGTCAGGTGCTGATGATCGGTATGTTTACCGAGGCATTCTTGTTCATCATCGGTGCATTGGATCACCCGCATCCGGAGTTCCACTGGGATAACGTCTTCCCGCAATTGTTGGAATATGGTACGAAACCGGAGTTATTGGAAGAAAAATCAAAACAGGCTCGTCCTACCTTGTTAGGCGCAGGTGTAGCCGATGGCAATCCTGTTTCGGGTACTACTTTTGTAGCTCCCACAGCTCCGGCAGCTGCTGGTGCAGCAGGTGTTGCTGCTCCTACGAGCGCTAAAGTTCCTTCTTTGAAGGAAGAAGATATGCAATCGTTGAAGGACGGTATCGCTGATTTGGCTAAGACTGCTACGCAATTTGCTGAGTTGAGCAAGGTTGCTCAGACGGGTCTTAAGTTGGGCGAGAAGTTGGCTGCAGCAGAGGTAGCTACCGAGGCATTCTCGGAGAAGATGACCAGCGCTGCTGACAACTACGTAGCTAAATTGGGTGCTGCAGGTGCTGCAACGGATAAGTACACCGATGCAACCGCTACTCTGGCTCAGAGCTACACGCAAGTAAGCGACGACATGAAACGTGTCGCTGAGGAGACGAAGGCATACAAAGAGGGCGTTGAGTTGGTAGGTAAGAACATCGCTGCATTGAATACCGTTTATGAGTTGCAATTGCAAGCAGTTAATATCCAGACCGAGGCTCAGAAGAGCGCTGCTGCTGCAGCTAAAGAGTCCGCTGATGCTCAATTGGCATTCGCTGAGGGTACGAAGCAACTGCAGAAGCAGGTAGCTGACCTGAATGGTATCTACGGTAACATGCTGAGCGCACTCGCATAACGCGCATAATAAGTAAGAACAAATATAAACTCAATAAAAACATTCAGCAATGGGTGGAGCAAAAAACTGTCCGGAAACCCCGAGACAACGAATGATAGGTATGATGTACTTGGTGCTCACCGCCATGTTGGCGTTGAACGTAAGTACGGATATCTTGAATGGTTTTACATTGGTGGACAATAGTCTGCATTCCTCTATAGCTGCGTCGGACAAGCGTAACGATAAGATTTATCGTGATTTCAAGCGCGCAAATGCCGAGAACCCGGAGAAGAACAAAGAGTGGTACGCTAAGGCCATGGAGGTGCAAGTGCGTGCTGACTCGCTTTTTAACTATATCCAAGGTTTCAAGGAGCACATCGCTATCTTGGCGGATGGCCAGGCGCGTGTGGATCAGCTGAAAGCTGAAGGCTTGGATCCTACCATGCATATTCAGGGTAACTCGAACTTGGACGTAACGGCGCAATATGCTATCAACGAAGGTCATGGTCTGGAGTTGAAAGAGATCGTGGCATATTTCCGTGATTATTCGGCCGGTTTGATTGAGACGAACGCAGAGTTGCGTAACTCGATCAAGCAGTCTTTGGCGACAGATCGCGGTTATAACAGTCACGAGAAAGACTCCTGCGACTGGGAAATTGCTATTTTCGAAGGTATGCCTGTAGGTGCTTCGATAACGATTATGACGAAGATGCAAAATGACGTTCGTTCATTGGAGGGCCAGATTGTGCAATATCTCATGAATCAGGCAGATGCAGGTGACTTGCGTGTGAACAAACTGAACGCATACGTGATTCCGAACTCCAACTACGTGATTCGTGGTGGTAAGTATTCGGCACAGATCATTTTGGCAGCTGTGGACTCTACGCAGACTCCGGAATACTACGTCGATGGTCAGAAACTGAATGACGAAGGTATCTACGAAGTAGCAGCTACGGGTTCGGGTCTTAAGAAATACTCCGGTTATATCTCCTTCATGCACCCTGCAACGGGTGAGCCGCAACAATTGCCGTTCTCGAGCGAGTATAGCGTAGGTGAGCCGGCTGTGACGATTTCGAATAACGACCTGAACATCATGTACCGCGGATTTGAGAACAAGTTTTCGATCTCGGTTCCGGGTGTTTCAAATGACAAGGTTAAAGTGAGTGTAAGCGGCGCTTCTGCTCATCAGGCAGGTGGTATCTGGATTATCAAGCCGGGTGACGGAGTGAAGAACGTAACGATCTCTGTATCTGCGGAATTGGATGGCCGTATGCAATCGATGGGTAGCCGTGATTATCGTGTGAAAGCATTGCCGAAGCCGGGCGCTTACTTCCAATCAGGCGAAGCTACGTATTCGGATGGAAACATCTCCCGTGGTGCGCTCCTGAACGCAAATGCACACGTGATTGCTTCGTATGGTCCGGATGGTCTGTTGGACTTGCCGTTCCGTATCACGAGCTTTAAGGTGAATATTAACGGTGTCTTGACGGAGGCACGTGGAAATAAGTTCACGGCAGATCAACGTAGCCGTTTGGAGAAATTGAAAATGGGTAACATCGTGATTATCACCGATATCCGTGCGGTTGGCCCGGATGGTCGCGAGACTCGTCTGTCACCTATTCCTCTATCACTGAATTAATACCAGACAAATATGATAAAGAAAATTAGTATTGTCGCATGTTTGATGCTGAGCGTCATTACTGCGCAGGCACAGCACCAGGTTACTTCGTTCTTTGATGAAGTAGGTAGTGCACGTATTCAAACGGAAGAGTTCTCACAGGCTCACGATACAATCGTGATGGTGGATCACCGTATTGATGATGTCATCTGGGCTCGCTACGTATATCGTATCATCGATATGCGATACAAGCAGAACTACCAGCTGTATTTCCCGACGAAGTCGGATGATGCGGATTACCGTAACCTGTTTAAGGTGATTACGGATGCCGTAGTAGACGGTATGCCTATCTATGAGAAGAACGGCGAGACCATCAAGCCGGATCTTCATCAGGAGCCGTTGGCTCGTACGATCATCCCGACGATGTTCATGGCAGATGATCCTATGGCCGACTATTCGGATGACCCGACGCACTTTGACATCACGTCTTCGGATGCTATGTTGGTTCACTATGACAGCGTAGCTGACGAGTTGTCGTTCCACTTCTATCCGTTTGAGAAATTGGTTCGTAACCAGTTAAAGTATCTGATTCAGGAGGTAGTATTCTTCGACAAGCACACCTCGCGTCTGCACACGAAGATTATGGCTATCGCTCCGCTTCAGTCGGATAAGATCTCGACGCGTGATAACTCGAATATCATCGGTTCGCTTCGTGAGTCGATCATGTTCTGGATTCCGTTCGATCAGTTGCGTCCGTACTTGGCTATGCAGTATGCTATTCCTAACCGCAACGAAGTAAAGCGCGTGACGTTTGACGAGTTCTTCCAGAAACGTCTGTTCACGTCGTATATCGTTGGTGAGGGTAACATGTACAACCGCTGGATCCCCGACTATGCGGGTTCTGAGGAGAAAGTGAAAGCGGAGCAAGCACGTATTGCAACCGAGTTGCTGAACTTCGAGCAAGATCTCTGGGAATATTAATGAGAAAACATCATTTCCGGAATTCGTATCTGACTTCCGCCGTAAGCGTTTCGCTGGTGTTATGCCTTATAGGCTTGGAATGTGTGCTCCTGCTATCGGCAGGAGCGCTTGTTACGCGCATGCGCGAGAATATGACGGTGACGGCCGTGTTGTCGCAAGAGGCAGATAGCACGCAATGTGCCCGTTTGGAGAAGATATTGGACGGAGCTCATTGCTGCAGCAGTTATACGTATGTATCTCGCGAGCAAGCCTTGGAGGAGCATATTTCTTCGTTAGGTGAAGATCCGAGTGCTTTTTTGGGTTATAACCCATTGTCTGCGAGCTATGAGATTCATCCGACGGATGCGTACAGTAATCCGGACAGTCTGGCGCAGTTGGCGGAACATCTGCAGGACTTGCCGTATGTGACGGAAGTATTGTATCCGCGTGATTTGGCGGATCTGATGAGCAATAACGTGCATGAGTTCTCGTTTATCCTGCTGATTGTGGCGTTGGCGCTGTTGCTGGTGTCGATGGTGCTGATTGTCAATACGATTCGTCTGCAGATCTATTCCAAGCGCTTTATCATCAATACGATGACGTTGGTAGGCGCTACATCGTGGGTGACACGCAAGCCGTTCGTGCTGCGCAATATGTTCATGGGCTTTATGGCCGGGCTGGTAGCGTTGGCTGTATTGAGCGGAATCGTTTATTATGTGGACTTCCGCTTGGGTATATTGCTTTTCCCGCTTACGTGGCAGAATATAGCGTTTGTGTCCGTGATTGTGTTGTGCTCGGGCTTGCTGATTACGCTCTTTGCATCGCTCATCGCTACGGGACGTTATATCCGCATGGATAATAACTCGTTGTACGAGATCTAAAGAATAGAAAAATTGAATGTTTATGAAACAGACATTATCGAAAGTAAATATCATCCTGATTGCCGTTTCGTTCGTCATCATTGTAATCGGTTTTGCGTTGATGGTAGGTGCTCCGTCGGGTGAGGAGTATAACCCGGATATTTTCTCCGTACGCCGTATTACGGTGGGACCTATGATCTCGCTGTTCGGTTTCGTTTGCATGTTGTTTGCCATCTTGTTTAAGCCGAAGAAGAAATGAGTTGGTTAGAAGCACTTATATTAGGTATTGTTCAGGGCTTGACGGAGTTCTTGCCGGTGTCGTCTTCGGGTCATTTAGAGATCGGTCATGCGTTGTTAGGCACGTCGGGAGAAGAGAACTTGACGTTCGCCATCATCGTGCATACAGCTACGGTTTTGTCCACGCTGGCGATCTTGTGGCGCGAGGTGACGCAACTGTTCAAAGGCACGTTCACCACTCCTAAATGGAATGTGGAGAAGGACTATGTGGCGAAGATTTTGGTGTCGATGATCCCTGTGTTCATCGTGGGCATGTTCTTCAAAGACCAAGTTGAGGCGTTTTTTGGTAACGGCTTGTTGCTCGTAGGTATCTGCTTAATCATTACGGCGGCGCTGTTAGCGTTGAGTGAGTGGTTGCAGAAGAAACGTCAGGGCGCAGGTCACGAGGTGACATATAAGGACGCGATTATCATCGGCGTGGCGCAAGCGTGTGCCGTATTGCCGGGACTGAGCCGTTCGGGTACGACAATCGCTACGGGACTGCTTTGCGGCGTGAAGAAAGAGAGCGTAGCGCAGTTCTCGTTCCTTATGGTGCTGATTCCTATTTTGGGCGAAGCTTTCCTCGATCTGTTAGATTTGCTCAAAGGTGAATTGACCAGCGATTTGGGACTTGTACCGGCGCTTGTGGGCTTTGTGGCAGCATTCATCACCGGTTGTTTCGCGTGCCGTTTCATGATTGAGATCGTGCGCCGTCAACGCTTGATTTGGTTCGCCATCTACTGCGCAATAGTAGGTTCAGCAGCTATTATCTCAACCCTGATCTAAGATGCGCGATTTCGTTGAAGGAGAAGTGCTGGCGTTCGACAAACCGCTTCACTGGACGTCGTTTGATGTCGTAGCGAAGATCCGGTGGAATCTATGCCGCAAGTTGGGAACGAAAAAGCTGAAAGTGGGTCACACGGGCACCTTAGACCCGTTAGCAACCGGCGTAGTCATCGTCTGTACGGGTAAGAAAACGAAGCTCATAGAGCAGTTGCAATACGATGTGAAGGAATATGTGGCTACGCTGCAATTAGGCGCTACAACGCCGAGTTTTGACTTAGAGAAAGAGATTGACGCGACCTATCCGACCGCACACATCACACGCGAACTGATTGATAAGACGATACCCGAGTTCATCGGCGAACAATGGCAAGTGCCGCCTATCTTCTCCGCCGTGCAGATCAACGGCAAACGCGCTTATGAGTTTGCACGCAAAGGGCAGGAGGTTGAACTAAAGCCCAAGCTGCTGGTGATTGATGAGATTGAGGTGCAGAATTTCGATGCGCAGAAGATGCAACTGACGATTCGCGTCGTGTGCTCGAAAGGAACGTATATCCGCGCTTTGGCGCGAGACATCGGTCAGCGTCTGAATTCCGGCGCACACTTGATTGCGCTGCGACGCACAAGAGTGGGTAACACGCGCGTCGAAGATTGCATGACCATAGAGAGTTTTTTGGAAGAATTGAAATAATCGTGCTTAAGGCTAAGAAATAATAAACTATGTATAAATCCAATGAAATGCGACTCAGTCAGTTTAAGTTCAAACTGCCTGAAGAGTTGATTGCTCAGTACCCTGCGCCGTACCGCGATGATGCGCGCATGATGGTGCTGCACCGTAAGACGGGCGAGATTGAGCATAAGACGATGACCGATCTGGTGCAGTTTTTTAACGAAGGAGACCTCTTTATCTTCAACGACACGAAGGTGTTCCCTGCACGTCTGTGGGCGCACAAAGAGAAGACCAATGCGCTGATTGAGGTGTTCCTGCTTCGCGAACTGAACCATCGTCTGCGTTATTGGGACGTACTGGTTGACCCCGCGCGTAAGATACGTATCGGTAATAAACTGACGTTCGATGAGGATCCGGCTATCGTAGCTGAGGTCATTGATAATACCACCAGCCGCGGCCGTACGTTCCGTTTCCTGACGGACTATGACAACGAGGAGTTTGTGCCGCGTCTGTATGCTTTAGGTAGCGCACCGCTGCCTCATTATATCCGCCGTCCGATGGAGGAAGATACGTTCGCACAATATCAAGAGATTTTCAAAGATCAACCGGTGCGCGAGATGGATACGGAGCGCTATCAGACCATTTTTGCGGACAAAGTAGGAGCAGTAGCAGCACCGGCTGCCGGACTGCATTTCTCGAAACAACTGCTTAAACGCATGGAGATCCACGGCATCGAAACGACCTTCCTCACCAGCCACGTGTCGCTTGGCATTTTCAAGGATATCGATGTTGAAGACCTGACGAAGAACAAGATGGAGTCGGAGCAGATCATCCTGCCGGAGGCGATGACCAATAAGGTGAATAAGGTGCACGAAGAGGGGCACGGTATCTGTGCGGTAGGCACGGAAGTGATGCGTGCTTTGGAGCACGTTGCCGGTGCCAGCGGTTTACTCAAGGCCTACGACGGATGGACGAATAAGTTCATCTTCCCGCCGTACAATTTCACGGTAGCCAACCGTTTCTTCGTCAACTTCTATATGCCGCAGTCGAGTCAACTGATGATGGTAGCGGCGTTCGCCGGATTCGAAGAGACGATGCACGCATACGAAGTAGCCATCCGGGAAGGCTATCGTTTCGGCGACTACGGTGACGCCATGATGATAGTGGATTAACGAATGAATGAGCTAATGAATGAACGATGAACGTACGTATTGAGGAGTCTTGGAAGCAAGTGTTGCAACCGGAGTTTGACAAGCCTTATTTCGAACTCCTCACTCAATATGTGCGCCAGCAATATCAGACCCGTCGGTGTTTCCCACCGGCAGGTCTTATTTTTAATGCCTTCAACTCCTGTCCGTTCGATCAAGTGCGGGTGGTCATCATCGGTCAAGACCCTTACCACGAACCCGATCAGGCGATGGGACTGTCGTTCTCGGTGCCAGAAGGGGTAACTATACCGCCGTCACTGGTGAATATATACAAGGAGATTGAGCGCGATCTGGGTATTCCTATGCCTGCCAGCGGTGACTTACATCGATGGGCGAAACAAGGGGTGCTGCTGCTGAATGCGACACTCACGGTGGAGGCACATAAAGCCGGTAGTCATCAAGGCAAAGGATGGGAAGAACTGACGGATGCCGCTATCGATGCGTTGAATAAAAGGCGCGAACATTTGGTGTTTATGCTCTGGGGTTCGTATGCGCAGCGCAAAGGGCAGTTTATCGACCGACGCAAGCACCTTGTGCTGCAGACTTCGCACCCTTCGCCCCTCTCCGTCTATCGCGGATTTAACGGATGCGGACACTTCTCCGCGGCGAACAACTATCTGATAAATCACGGCTTGCAACCTATAAATTGGTAAATCGTAAATCTGTAAATCGTCAATGAAAAAGCTACTTCTTATTGATGCTTACGCGATGATTTTTCGCGCGTACTATGCCTTTATCCGTGCTCCGCGCATGAATAGCAAAGGCGAGAATACGTCCGCTATCTTCGGCTTTTGTGTCACGCTCGACGACCTACTCAAGAAGGTTAATCCTGACTATGTGGCGGTTGCTTTTGACCCCAAAGGCGGCACATTCCGTCATGAGGCATACGAGCAGTACAAAGCACAACGCGAGGAAACTCCGGAAGACATTCGCCGTGCCGTTCCGGTCATCAAAAACATCCTCGAAGCCATGAATATACCGGCGTTGGAAGTACCCGGGTTTGAAGCAGATGACGTCATCGGAACGCTGGCTAAACAAGGTGAGAAAGAAGGTTTGGAGGTATTCATGGCGACGCCCGACAAGGACTACGGACAGTTGGTGTCCGCACATATTTTCATGTATCGTCCGCGCCATACAGGTGGTTTCGAGATCATGGGACCCAAAGAAGTATGCGAGAAGTACGGCTTGCATCATCAGACGCAAGTAATTGATTTGTTGGGACTGATGGGTGATGCATCGGATAATATACCGGGTTGCAAAGGTGTGGGCGAGAAGACGGCGGTAGCTCTGCTGCATCAGTTCGGAACGATAGACAATATGCTCGAGCATACCGAGGAGATTAAGGGAGCGCTGCGGCTGAAAGTGGAGAGTCAAAAGGAGGAGATCAAGTTCTCCCGTTTTCTTGCTACCATCCGTATCGACGTGCCTATAACGCTCGATTTGCAACAACTGCTTAAGCAGGCACCGAATGAAGAAGCCCTCGCGAATCTCTACCGCGAGCTTGAGTTTAACACGCTGCTCAAGAAGATACAGCCGCAGACGGCTCAGAGTACTCCGATTAGTCAGAATACGCTGAATACTCCGAAGAAAACCAAGCCGGCTGATCCGAATCAGTTAGACCTCTTCGGCTTCGGCGATGAGCAGGAAACGGCGGTTCCTGAAGCACCTGCATTCGACACCATCGAAGCCCGTCTTTGTCAGTACCTGCTCAACCCCGAAGTGGCATTCAATCCTTATAAAGAACCTAACTTCGCAGCGCTGAAAGCTGACCCTGATTTATGGAATCTGTACAACGAAGTGGAACTGCCTTTAGTGCCGGTATTACACGAGATGGAAGATGCCGGCGTGCGTTTTGATGTGGCCAAATTACATGAGGCGGAGACGGTGCTGACGGCTGAACTGAACGAATTGGAGCAACGTATTTATGCCCTCGCGGGAGAGACCTTTAATATCAATAGTCCGCGGCAGGTGGGTGAGTTGCTGTTCGACAAACTGAAACTCGACAGCAAGGCCAAGAAGTCCAAAACGGGACAGTATTCTACCTCCGAAGAGGTGCTGTTGGCACTCAAAGAAAGACACGAGATAGTGGGGCTGATACTCGACTACCGCGAGTTGAAAAAACTGATCTCTACCTATATATCGTCCCTGCCCGGATATATTGCTGCGGACGGAAAGATTCATACCACTTACAACCAGACCGTCACGGCTACGGGACGCTTGTCGAGCAGTAACCCGAATCTGCAGAACTTGCCGATTCGTTCGGAGCGCGGCAAACTGATTCGTGAGGTCGTGATACCGGACGAGGGTTGTCTGTTCCTTAGTGCCGACTACAGCCAGATTGAGCTGCGTCTGCTTGCGCACATGAGTCAGGACGAACACCTGCTGACCGCCTTCCGTAGCGGACAAGATATCCATGCAGCTACGGCGGCACGCATCTTCAAACAGCCTATCGAAAGCATCACCAAAGACCAGCGACGCAAGGCCAAAACGGCTAATTTCGGTATTATTTACGGCATCTCGGCTTTTGGTCTGGCGCAACAACTCGACTGCCCGCGTGCGGAAGCCAAACAACTCATTGACGACTATTTCGCAGCCTTCCCGGGCGTCATCTCTTATATCGAGCAACAGAAAGAAACGGCGCGGCAGAAAGGTTACGCGCAGACCCTCTTCGGACGCAAACGTTACCTGCCGGACATCACCTCGCAGAACGCTACCGTGCGCTCGTTTGCGGAACGCAATGCTGTCAACGCTCCAATCCAGGGAACGGCAGCAGACATCATCAAAATGGCGATGATCAGCATCCACCGGAGACTGAAAGAAGAGGGACTGAAAGCGCAGATGATTATGCAGGTGCACGACGAATTGAATTTCAACGTGCCGGAGAACGAAGTGGAGCGCGTGCGCGCCATCGTAGTTACCGAGATGCAGAACGCCGTGCATCTCTCTATCCCGCTTATCGCTGACTGCGGGGTCGGCAAAAACTGGCTTGAAGCTCATTAGCATCATATTGGTCATCCGCGTCCTGTGTATCGGAAACTCCTTCTCGTGGGATGCGGTAGAGCAGGAATTAGTGCCCCTCTGTGCCGCGAAAGGTGTGGAGGTAGAGGTGCATAACCTCTATTACGGCGGTTGTTCGTTACAGCAGCATGCGCAGTTTTTGCTCAAAGACACCGCGGCATACAGCCATCGTGTGTGTACCAATGCGTGTCCGCGCATCATCAAAGACACGATCTCGCTGCGGCAGGCCTTGCGCAACGGTCAATACGACTTCATCTCGCTCCAGCAGGCAAGCCACGACAGCGGCATCCGCGCGTCCTATGAACCCTGGCTCACAATGCTCATCGACACCGTGCGTGCCTACCAGCCCGACGCGCAACTATGTTGGATGCAGACCTGGGCATATAGCCGCGATGCCCAACATCCTGCTTACCCGCGCTATCATTCTAATCAGCAGGAGATGTGGGACTCCATCCAAGCCTGCACACGCTACGTGCAAACAATCGTCAATCGTCAATCTGTCAATCGTCAATTGGTTATGGTTCCTTGCGGCGCCGCCATCCAAAATGCACGTAGCACGAAATTAGGTGATACCCTTTGTCGCGACGGCTATCATCTGAATTATGTCTATGGACGTTATACCGCTGCCTGTGTGTGGTACGAAATTCTCACCGGACGTGATGTGCGACGCAACCCCTATCGCCACTCCCGCATGACACGCACGCAGCAGCGGCTTACCCAACGTGCCGCGCATCAAGCGGTTAAAGAGCAAAATAGCGACCCAATGCAAGTAAAATAATCGAATAATCGAACGATCAAAGTGACTCACATCGTGGGTCACTTTTTTTATGCCCGAAAGTAAACCTAAATCGAAAAAAGCAGTACTTTTGCAGCGTCTTTTATGCTTCCTATCTCGATACAAACACGATAGATATACGAAACATATACGATAGATACACGTTATATTTAGCGACTCTAAGTATAAGAACACTATAATCAACATGTAATTAGACAAAAAATCCCAGATTTTTCTTGCATATGTCAAAAAAAAGCAGTACCTTTGCGCGCTGAATGTTTATGTAAACATAAAAAATCAAGAAAACGCTAATAAAATAAATATATGAACGTGAAAAGGATAAATGTGTTATTAGCCGGCTTGTTGTTCCTGGTTGGGGCGGTGCGTGCGGAGAACTCGAAAGGAGTGTTCTCTGTGAGTGCGGAGAAGACGGTGCAGTTCAAGGCTGAGAATGAGACCTATGAGACTCACGACTTGGCACAATGGAGCGTGGCGAATGAATGGGGTGAGGCCAATAAAGATGCCGAAGGACATAACGGCTGGTATGTGCTGAACCATGAAGAGTGGACCTATCTATTAGCATCCGGGCGTGTCGATGCAGCGAATCTTAATTCTCTAGGAACGATTAATGGAGCGAATGTATTAATCATTCTTCCTGACGGATGGGTAAAACCGGCAGGGGTAGATGATTTTAATACAGCGTATATGTCTGATGGCTTTGGCGCTAACACCTATACTACCGAAACGTGGGCATTGATGGCGGAGTCCGGCGCAGTGTTCTTGCCTTGCGGAGGCTCGTCTACGGATGGCTCAATCGTGGAAGACCAAACTACCCTCGGTGCATATTGGGCTTCGGATGCATATAGTTCGGACAATGGTTACCGCATCAGTTTTTGGGATGGCACTATAAACGACCGGCAATATGAGTTTGCAAAGGCCAATTACTACAGCATTCGTTTGGTGCATGATGTGAAGCTTCCTACGGGGCTGGAGGGTAATCAGCAACCAGCAGTGAGCGCTCGGAAAATGCTGCGCGAAGGACGCGTGGTGATTGAAATCAATGGCGAGGCTTACACGGTATTCGGACAAAAATTATAAAAAAGCTATAATTAATACTATATGAAGAAATTTTTACATGTAGCATTCGTGCTGCTGCTCGCAGCGGCAACTGCGCAGGCTGGTAACAAGTATTTGCAACAATTTGAGAACTATTCCGTGATGAGCATGGGCGGTAATGTGTTGCGTTTCACGATCCCTATCTGGGTGTATGGTGAGGGTGACGACAATACCTATTACCTGCGCGCCTATCCGGCGAACGACAACAACACAAAGAACTCGTACCTTTGGTATAGCGAAACGAACGACGACACGCGCGGTTCGTCGACGGTGCATCGTATCGCTTCGTTCGGCGGTCCGGGTCGGGCGAACTACAACGGACGTAAGTCCGGTGGCGTGGGGTATGCCTACCTGCTCGTAGGTGACGGAGCGGGCGCGATGGTAGTTCGCAATACCTATAGCGGTCAGGCGCTGACGATGATGCCTAATGATAACACCTATTGGCCGGTGAGCAATGTAGATACAGCCAAGGCGAATGAGGCTCATCGTCTGGAGGTAACGCGAACGAATACCTCCTACGGTAAATACACCACGCAATTGGTGCTTGACTGGTATATCCCTGAGTCGCTACAGGGCAAAACGTTCTACATCGGTCTGAACGTATGCGACCACTATGCGAAATTTGCGAACTTGCAAGTTGTACCCGGTTCTTATTACCCCAACGAGCACAACAACTATTTCTGGCAGTGGCGTGAGCAATACACGGTTGATAACTTGCAGAGTCCGGAGCTGTTTGACCCGTATTTCTACGCAGCGGCTCCGGATGGCTCGAAGCCGAAGGGTAAAGCCGGAATAGCGTATGCAACCTATCAGGACGTAGCCCGTTACTCTACTTCCATCAATCCTGCTGATTCCGTTTATACGGATCAACGTAGCGGAGCGATTGTAGTGGATATGCAGGATACGGTACGCTCGGTGTATGCTACCTTTACCGTTATTCCCGACAAG
>JAILMN010000016.1 GCA_024692565.1 Paludibacteraceae bacterium | reverse complement strand
TCTTTATTCTTTTTTGGTTCTTTTTTCTGTTTTCTTTTACGCCATGATAGCGATGGTGAAACCGTGTTTGATGGACTCGGAATCAGGGTGCGCTTTGGCGAGTTTCTCGGCAGTACGTTTGAGGTCCGCACGGGCTTCTTTGACGTCCGCTTGGAGTTTCTCGTAATAGCCGTGCAGCTGCTTGTAATAGTCGAGCGATGGGTCGTTAATCTGGGTGTTCTTCTCCCATGTGTACGAGGTCGGACGACGCACGACGATCTTAAAGCCGTGGTACTCGAGCGTGCCTGTGAAGTTAGCAGGTTTGCCCTGTCGGCGAATCAGTTCCTGTACTGCCTCTTCCACCTGCGGGCGGAGGGCTTTCAGCGTTTCTTCACTCTCGTTAGCTGCCAGTTGTGCACTGAAGAATTGGTCGATGACCGATAAATTAACTTTACTCATAATGCGAAATGATTTGTGCTTGGCTTTGATTTTACGAATGGCCATTCTGTGTTAACAAGCTCAAACCAAAACTTTCGCGTGTTAATAATATTGTTATCTAAACCTCGGGACGTGAACCAACATCGTGTTCACGGACCGAAGAGGAGGAAACGTGACCATTACATTTGTTACGTTGTAACTTAATCATGGATCACCGTTTCCGACGACAAAATTACTGCTAATTTTCGGGACTATTATGGTGGTTTTCACCACTTCTAACAGCGACCTGCAATTATCTGCCGAATTTGCTCGGAAGAGAGGTAAAAATGATACCCGACTGCTTCGTAGGCGTTCATGAAGGACATGCCCTCGTTGATGGTGAGGTGTTGGAAAAGGTGTTTGATGTCGTTGTTACGACGTGCACGGCGTTCAGCCGTTGATTCTAATAGATAAAACATGATGTTGTAAATTTGTGTTTCTGTCCAAAATCAGACATTACCACAAAGGTACAACAATTTTTCGGTTTAGGTTACTTTCGGGCATAAAAAAATCCGAGGCGCGAGATGCGTCTCGGATTGTCACCACGGAGGATGGTTATTTTACATAGATCAAACGGATAGAATATTTCTTGTTTGTTCGGTTGGAAGAAACGCGCATAAGTGGAAATCCATCATCAATCTCGTTGTGTCCCTCAAACGACAAGCATAGTCCTTCATGGGGTTCAGCAATAGTGCCATCTTTGCCCTTACGTAATGAAGAAGACCAGTAGCGTCCCCAGTCCCCTTCGTGTTCTACTGTACCATTGAGATGAGCCTTTCGACCATTATAATCTGCAATATTACCAGCCGCCGGTATAATGAGAGATTCACCATTGGGCCCGACGAACGTGTACCCGCTTCCATTCCATGACCACTTGCTTTCTTTAACCAACTCCCTAAACTGCTCTTCTGTGGGCAACGCCGCACCAAATTGTTCTACTGCTTCGTCAAATGTAAGATATCCTTCTTCATTTTGAACAGCCCAGAGCGTTCCGGAAGGGAGTCCCAGATCTACGTAGCCGGCAGGAACTTTAACTTTTTTTGCGTTTAATCCGCAAACACACATTGCGCAAAGCAATGTAATTAACATCTTTTTCATTGTATTAAACATTTGAGTTAAACATTTATTTACGCTTGCGATTCTTTTTACCCTGTGGTTTCTCAGGCATTGGGAGTTGTTTGCAATAGACAAACACTTTCTTGCCTTTGTCGCCAGTAAAAGTCGAAAGCAATTGCATGGTTTGCACATAACCCATAGAGCGAGACTCTATAAAATCTTCTATTTCTTCGAAAGAATACCCTCTAGAGTTCTCTTTAGTATGCACTACTGTGTTTTGGCTTACTACGGCCCCATTAAGGAATGTATTGGCATAACTCAAACCTTTGACTTCTGCTTTTCTATTAGTAGCATAATCATTTTTTCCGGACCTTTCTGCTACTACTGTGATTAGATAGCATTTATCAACATTTTCTACGATACGCGCCCCTTCAAAAGGTTCGTTCAAATACATGCGTTGTACATATTGCCCCAAATCATTGAGATCAGAATTGTACGATTGGGCAAAAGTGGTGGCAGCAATTATTATTGCTCCGACCAAAGATAATAGTTTTTTCATTTTGAAGACTCCTTATCTCTATTTAGTTGTTCATTTTTCACTAATCCACCAGAATGGACTATACCTTGCAAGAAATCATCGTCTCTTGCGGTAAGTAGTTCATTAAAACGAGCCTCTACTTCTTCTTTTGTCTGAGGTCTGGGATGATGACCTACCTGATCTTGGTATACATCTAATGGAGTTTTTCCTTTATCCATAAATTCAGCATTTATTTTGTTACCACTTCAAAACCTTGAAATCTTCCAGACTGCATATCTTCTTTTTTTACAGGAAGGCTAGTCCCTATTGAAAAGATGACCCTCGGGTTTGTGTATTCTATTGAATAAGTAGGTCCGAAATATTCTCCTTTTTTGGCAAGTTTTTTCTGTTCTTTGGATAATTTTATCGGGGTACGTACTTCTGTCATATGAAGAGATGGCGTTAAGTAATCTGAAGGAGAATAGAAGGGCTTCCCTGAATAATAAACTCTAAGATTCTTAGGCCATGTAGATGAGCAAAAAGACCAATAAGCCTTATTGTGTTCTGACTTCATTTCAGCACTCATTCCTTGTGGATTATTTCCGCAAGAAACTTTATATGCACGTCTTTCCTCTTTTTTGATTTGGAATTTGTGAGAACGGTTACTAACCTCTCTTATTTCGTATCTATACAGAAGAGCATTATCAATGGCATCCTCAATAGCTAGTTTCATTCGATCGCATGTGTTTTGAGAAATAGGAAGCCTTCTATTATAAAGGTTAGAAACTTGTATACCTGCCTGTTTACAGAATGCTTCGTCTGCGCTATTTAATCGCAAATTATCCAATGTAGAATTTAGTAAATCATAAAATTGCGAAGAGTTAGCATTGGAGTATACTACCAATCGTGTCGGGAAAGAATAAACTTCTCCGTATATATTACACTTACAAAACGAAGACTCCCCTATTTCAATCTTGTAATCAAACATTTGACGTGCAATAATATTTAATTGATCCATCATGTGCTGCAACGCTTTCTGAGTAGAGGAAGAGCGTAATTGCATCAATCTGAAATTGGTTGCAAAAGTAGCTCCTGCAAATTCTGCTCTTGAGCCTTTGCTTTGAGCAAACGCGACCAATTTATTAATTGATATTGTTGCCGATAACGAAACTGAAACTTGTTGGTTAGGTAGCACCGCAACGTTTAGCTTTTGATATTGCTTGACATTGCCATTCGAAACGCTCACAATCTCATCTTGAACTAATCTATCATTTAAGATTTTTGTTTCTGCTGACACAAAAGTACCAAACGTTTGTTCTATAGCACTTCGAAGAGCTTGTAATGTAGCCTCTTCTTCTGTCCGTCCGGATCCTAAAACTGTTAAAGTAACTTCTCTAACTTGAGCAGAAGTTACAACTGCCATTATCATCGCAGTTAGTAGTACAAATAATTTCTTCATATTACGCCTTGTATTCATTTATTGGTGTGTTAAGATATTTACACATATGCTCATTTAAGCGCTTTGCTGCATGCTTTAAATTCCCGAGAACAACATCTGCATCATATGTCTTGCCATCGCCACAGTTGAATATCTCTCCCAAACAAGGATACATTTCTAATTGTTTACGAACTCCTGCGTATAATTCAGCGTATACAATAAATAATGTGTACTCAGTCTCTTCTAAAGCAGGACTTTTAATTTTTGTAGCAATATCATTGAAGTAATTCTCTACTTCTTGTGTGTTTTTGCAATTATACATTATATAATTAACATCAAATTTGTATTCCATATTGATAATATTTTAAGTTAGTTAATGGATTATCTTACTAACCAAACAGATTGTTTGTAGTTCTGCTTGCTATAAAAGATGTGAATATTATTTTTGTTTTGGTTATAGTCCATCCATAGCCCCCAAGATTCTTCTTCGTCTTTGGATGTCCTTGCCCAATAGAATGCATTCTCATCTTTACCCATAAGGTTGCCGAAACTACTTTTATACCCATTTGCAGGCAAGAATATACTGGCGCCTTTCTTGTCGGTTACTTTATATCCCTTCCCCGTCCAAGTCCAGGTACAGCATTTGATAAGTTCTTCCCATTGCTCTTTTGTGGGTAACTGCTTACCAAATTTTGCTTGAGCCTCTTCATAGGTATAAAACCCTTCTTCATTGGTTATTTTCCATACAGTTCCACTGGGAAGAGCCAAGAAAATGTAATTAGAAGATTGTTTTGCCTTTGGTGATGGCTTTGTTGTTGACTGTGCGTTCACATTGATGCTGCAAATAGTCAAAATGGCCATAGCGAATGCAAATACGAATGATTTGCGGAAATTAATAGTTTTCATTGTCGTTATTATTGATTTAATAGTTATTTCATATATGGTATTTGTTTTGCTACTTCAAGAGCGACTTGGCGGCTGGCAGAGATGATAGCCATATCTTTCTCGTGCTCCATATGAAATTGCTCGCGCGCATATTCAAAGTCACGTTGTTCACGCGCTTCTTGACGTTTTTCGCGCTCTAAAGCTTCTTGATGAAGTTGCTCTTCTCTCGCCTGACGATCTTTGTACTGCTGAACATGGAATTCGAAGTCACGTTGCTCTCGTGCTTTCTCATCTTCATATTGTTGCAATGCGAATTCCCATGCTTTACGTTCATCGTCCATGACTTTAGCTTTCATTTCTTCCATTAATTCGCTTACTTGAGGTTGACAAGCGGCAAGCAAATCAATCTTTGCCAAATATCGTGACGCTTTGACCGCACCGTCGGCATTAGGTTCTGCTGTCCATGCGGCTCTTGCTGATTGTAACAATTTCTCACCGGCACTATCAATTTTCTTTTGATAGATATCTATTGTTGCCGCACGGCATTTCTGCGTACAATCTGTGCAAACATCAGGAACTTGGGCTATTTGATAGAGCGCTTTGTCGAAATTGCCTTGTTGCACTTGGATGTACGCGTCTGCAATGATATTATCTATGTTCGTACGATAGTATGCAACGATAAGTTCTTTACTATTATCTATCATTTTCTGCAAACGCGGGTTGCCTGGTTTTATATTACTGAAAGCCATGATAAAGGCTTTATTCTCGTTCAATCCGACACCTACAGAAGAAATAGTCGCGTGACCATATTCTTTTTTATCAATCAGGTCTTTTACATAAAAAGCAATCTCTAATGTTTGGCTGACACGAGCCGGGGAGCCACTGATAATATCCTTTTTAACCACGCTCACTGTTGTCGTAAGAGCAAATCGGCGGTTAATGGCATTATCCGAGATTCCGGCCGTTGTGATGATTTGGTGCATTTTGTCTTCCAACTGGTTCAATGCTTCTGCCGGAATATTTCTACTTGTAGGGCGTTGCACATTGATAGCCATACGACCGACGTCATCCAATGTTTGCGCACACAGAATACCTGCAAACAGCAGACTTCCAATAAATAATGTTGTTCGTTTCATGATAGTCTTATTATTATTTTTCTCCAAGTACTATAATAGCTTCTCCTAAACCGCGGGTCATTACTTTACTGGTAATACCGCACTTTTTTGAGATGTGCT
The DNA here is from genome assembly GCA_024692565.1 of Paludibacteraceae bacterium. Taxonomy (GTDB): domain Bacteria; phylum Bacteroidota; class Bacteroidia; order Bacteroidales; family Paludibacteraceae; genus Colicola. The sequence continues at coordinate 48,842 of JAILMN010000016.1, read as the reverse complement.
TACGCAACTTCACCGCAAAAGCACGAGCGTCCATAGCATCGCCTTCTTCGTCTCGTAACGGAATGCGCACTTGCTCAAATTGTGCGAAGTTCTCTGTTGCGTCACTGAGATTGAAAACACCATTTATAGTGTTCTTCTTTAGCCATTTTTGGATAACATCTATTAACTCATCTCCATCCTCGTTCTCTTTTTCCAAGTTACCATCCCAATTAGCCCAACATTTAATAGTAAGTACAATTTCGCGACCGCGTTTGTTGAGATCCGCATAATACTTATCCATTTGCTTGTCAAAATCTTTAATTTTAGACTTAACTGCATTTTCGAGTAAAACAGGAATTATCGCGTCGCTTGCCTTGCCCGTACCGGTAGAAGTAGCTATACGTTTGCTGGTATAAGCATCAAAGGCTTCTAATGTAAATGACACACTGCGGTCGCTATTGATAGTCCAATCTATTTGAATGAGAATATCCATCTTCGCCCGTTTCTTAATCATATCCAACGGACTTTCAGCAATAGTAGAACCAGTGCTACTCATGGTAACATTGTCTTCCGCTGTACGATTAAAAACTGCTTTAGTCTCTTGCTCGGCATCTTTCAAAGAGTAACCCTCTTTGGTCAGCAATTGACCAATTTTGCTAATAACTTGATTTAGTTCCCGATCTTGCTGAAAGGCTTTTTGATAATCGGCAGTTTTGACTTTGACGCCTTGGTTGTCCCAAGTTGTCATAAAGAAACGCGTTTGGCACCAGTGATCACTTGGTAGAATCATTAACGTGGGCTTCTTTACTTGTGAAGCACCCATTACACTTAGGCTCATCAATACACCTAAAATGCTAAAAAGGATTTTGTTTTTCATACGATTTATATGTTTTGTTATACTTTATCTCTCCGTTGTCTCTTTCTCGGTCGGCTTAAGCTCCCCGCTTGCCTACCCTTTTCGAAGTGCCAAGTCAAGGCACTTCTCCAGGTCCCGTGATGGTCCTGTTCTAATCCTCACATTCGTTCGGAACGATTATTACTAATCCTCACATTCGACCTGTTCTCAAAAATGAAAAAGCGGTGAACCGCTTTGGATTACCGCTTTTGTTTGAAAGGATGTTGTTCTATTACATATAATTAGATGGACGGAGTAATAAACACTCGCCAACAACCATCCTTCGTATTCCTCTCCACATAGTTTTTCTCAGTCAGTTGTCCTACTAATTTACGCACTGCTGTCAAACTGATATCTAACTCATCCCGCATATCTTCTTGCGTCAATGCCGGTTGCGTCTGCATTATTCGCAGAATCTTCGCGTAGTTCGGCGTTCTGAACTCTATCATCTCTCCGTCGTACCACCATACATTCTCCGCTTTATGCGTCACAAACAAGTAATCGTGGTATATCTCGTTGGCAACTAATCCTTGGAAATACTGTACGAAAGGTGCAATATCCTTGATGGTGGCATGTGCACCATCACTCGGCACATTGCCCACAATCAGATCTGCCTGATGCAACGCCTCCAGATAATCCTGTTTCTTGCGACTACGCACCACAATCATCGGCAGACCATGACGCGACAGGATGAAATTCACCATTAGCCGGGCTATACGACCATTACCGTCTTCAAACGGGTGAATACGGATATAGCGATAATGGAACAACGCCGCCAACTCAATTGGCGATAACCGACCGGCTTCCTCCTCGGAGTTATACCAGTTAATAAGATCGGTCATCAATGCCGGCGTCTCTTCCGGAGAAGCATACTCAAAGCGGTCACCATAACGCGTAATAACCGAGTTCGGGCGCGTCTTGTATTGTCCGGCATGAATGGTATAACTTGTCTGAACTCCACCCGGCAAGTTACGATAGACAGTATAATCTTCTCGCAGTAATGTTTGATGCAATGTGCGGATGAAATTCTGGGTCAGCGGCATGTCCTGCGTTTTGGCCTCCTCCGTCATCATCTTAAGTCCCACATTACTTGCCGTCATTTCCTGTATATCACGCACAGTCGCTTCACCTATTATCTTTCCGAACAATAGCAGAATCTCAGTTTGACCATAGGTCAAGGTATTACCCTCGATATGATTGCTGTTATAGTTGTAGTCAATGGTAAACCGACGACTCAGGCGCTCTCGGTCTTTCTCCGAGATTGGTTGGATGCCTTCCCAAGCTTGCAATGCCTTCTTTACGCTTACCTGTTTCATATACATCTTATCTGTTTTTGCAATTAAAAGGTTATTATTGTGTAACCTTTTAATTCATTTTTAACTGTAATTTATCAACAAAACATCCTATAAGGTGGCCGTTTGGTCACCATTTCGGCTGCAAAGATACTACATTTTATTGATATATGCAAATATTTTTGAAAATTTTTAGCCATTTAAGGATTTTTTATTCAGTAATTTGAGGTTTTACGGTAATCCAATACGTCAAAGATCACATTTTATCACAAGCAGGTACAATAAAAATACTGCTTTTGCTTTCGTGTAAACAGGGTGTCTGGCATAACCCACGAATATAAAAGCAAAAGCAGTACATACCAAGTATGCACCGACGTATTGCCAATCATATTCGTTAAATAAGCTGCCAGACTTATGTTTACACAGATTGACTCGTCAGTAAAAATATATGTGCGTTGCGATGTCGCAACCAAACTATCCGCTGATAATTCGCTGCAAAATTACAAAAAAGATTTGATATAGCCAAATTTATTTTGTTTTTTCTCGCTTTTTTGCTATTTACAAGCACATATTTACCATACTTTCAAGGTACGTACTGCTTACGCATTTATTTCTTCTTCGATGAAGTAGCAGCCGCTTGCTTGGCTTGCTTAGCTGCCTGTTTGGCCATCTTCTTCTCGATGCTGTTCACCTTACGCGTTTTCTTGCGGACAAACTTGTCAATGGATTTCTTCGGATTCTTCGCTTTCAAGTTGTACTGCGAGAGCACGTCGATTTTCTTGCGTACAGCCGCAATCTCTTCTGCCGTTTGCAGATAGTCGATGTTAGAGTCAATTTCATCCATGAAAGCATTGATGGTACGTGTCCGTTCGCCGCGCTTCATCGTTTCGACAGAGCCGCTCTTGACGATGTCTGCTTTTTTCATATCCAAAATAGGATTGATAAAATTAGCTGCAGGAGCTTCAATGCCATCACGATTTTTCATGTTGAGCACGTAGAATATGCCGCCGCCATGGATTAATACCGCATTACCGCCTTCTTTGTCAGCTTGCTTAACAGCTTGCTCCAGAAAACGCTTGTTCATCTTTTTTACGCGGATTCCCTGGAAAGGCAACAGGCAGAATGGACTGTAGGTGTTGGCGGAAATGATGGCGTACTCGCCGGGAATGTCTTTCTCGTTGAAATAGATCCACACATTAGCCTTGATAGCCAAATCTTCCGGACTACGCATTCGGCTGTTGTAATTGCTGTACAGAACGTCCAACGGATACACAGAATGTGCACAACTGCTCAGCAGCACTGCCACCGCCATGCAGAGAAAAGAAAAATACAGTTTTTTCATTGTTTTGTTAGTTTTAAAGAGTTAATATTTAATACAGCGGAACTCCGTTTTGGAATTCCGCTGCAAAAGTACAACAATTATTTGAATCACGCCAAATTCTTGTTACGTCTTGTTATTTCTTGTTATTTCATATTTAAAATCAGCGAATCGGGATGGTTGCATTTACACCCATTCCGACATTGAAACCGGTTTTGTTTGTTACGGCAAAATCGATGTTAAAACCGAAATGTTTGGATACCGGCAGAACAAAGGTTATGAAACCGCCATACATAAAGTTACTTTCCGAATTGTTGATAAACCACGCGTCATGACGCATATTAATCAGATTCGTTGCGTCGCCAACATTGGTTTTGCCCAACATAGCTCCGAAAAGGAAATAGCGCGATATCATAAAACCGGCACGCACATCCCACAAAGGAAGTGAGAAGATATTCGAAGACACGGTGTCATTCGGAAGTGTGCGATAAATCAGTTTGTTCGGAATAAAATAGCCGTCAAAACCGGCAGTTATCCCACACAAACGATCCCACTGATAGAAGAGTGAGATGCCATAAGTGAACGCATCGTAGTTGAACGCATATCCGGCGCGAGTAAGAATACCCGTTGAAATAGGGTCGTCTTTTTGTTGCGCTTCATCAAACTTGCGGTCAAGATAATAACCGCTTTGCTGTGGCTCCGGATTGCGGCGCACAGAATAGGTGTAATTCTCGGCTGATGCGGAATTAGGTTCAATGGCAAATAGGTACAGACATAGTACGGACAAAAGTGTTAGGTTCCGTTTCATAAGGCAAAAAGGATTTGAGGGTTTATAATAAGGTAATAGATTGTAGCCCGCCATTATTGCCCGCCACGTACGAAACGGTATTTTTGCCCGTTAGTACAAGGTGGTCAATATACAGCGGTTGACCTGTCAAGAAGAAGGTCGAGGTGAAGGTGTCTCCAACGCTTAACTTGGAGTTGGATGACTCTACAACCTCAAAGCGCATGTCGCCTAAATAACGGAATACACAGCGGCGGTTCGGCAACCAAGTCACTTCCAATTTCTGACCGGGTTGCAAATCTTGGGTGTGAACGCCCTCTGCAATGAACGGGTGACTGCTTCCGTGCTCTTCGGCTAACAGATGGGCATTGTAATCATCCCAATCGCGTGAGCCTACGTAGCGCGAAAGAATATTCAACGTGGAGCGACGCGTGTTGTTCGCTCCTTCTACATAACCCCACAAACGCTCTAACGTACTGAGGGCAATGTTCTCGTGCAGACGCAACCAGATTTGCGCAATGAGGGTTTCAAAGTCAGCAGGGGTAGCCGGGCGCATTCCTAAACGCGCTTCTACGTCCTTGCGGAGTTGGATAACCTCGGGTGCATTTTTGTTCATAATGATCAAATTTTTAAATCCGGTGCAAAGGTACTGCTTTTTTTTGATATACGAGAAATTCTTGTTACTTCTTATTTTTATTTTACCATAATCCCAAACCCATATCTATTCCCATCTGATACCAATCATTCGGAGAAGGCATAAACTGAGCTCGCTCTTCTGCTATCTCTCTGATAAACGGCATGTATATTGTAGAATGATGATGCCGCAAACGGCTATCGAAATAGCTTTTTAGTCCATCGTCTGAAATAGAATCCAGAACCTCTTTTCTACGTTGCCAGAACAAATCGGCAGGGGTTGGATGGTTTTGCAACAAAGCAGCCGTGTCTCTTTTTGAAATCGCGATGCGCGTAGAGCGGATATAATCAGCATACATTTGCCGCGCTTTAGTATCTAACATAACTTTAGGTGATGGGGCGTTGATTTGTTTATCCAAGGTGCTCACTGTGTGCGTTATAGAATCCACTTGCTTTTGGTGCTGCTTATTTTGTACACGCAGCGAATCCACTTGTACCTCCTGTCTTTCATTCTGTGCACGCAGCGAATCAATATTGATAAACAATTGGTTTTCGTTTTCACTATGCGCGCGCTCCGAACGCTGATAGCCGGTATATATTCCCCATCCCGCTGCACAAGACATAAGTAATAGCAGTAGCGACAATGGCAGCCATAAACGCAAATTGTCCGAGCGCTTTATCGCACGCGCTACACGGGCGCATGAAAGATATCGACGCGCACGCTTCACGCGCGTGCAACGGTGTGCTATGACTCTATAGCGATGCGGAAAGAGTAATTCGATAATACGTCCTACGGCATAAATATCTGCGCGGTTGTCAATTGTTTCTCCGTTTAACTGCTCCGGAGCGATATACGCCATCGAACCTGCCGGCTGTTTGAAGGTCACATAATCATCTGTATCGGACACACCAAAATCAATCAGTTTGACGGTTGCTCCATTGCGGGTGATGAGGATATTGGACGGCTTGATGTCGCGGTGGATGATCTGCCGCTCGTGTAAGAAAGACAACGCATCCAGAAGTTGATTCAGCAGTTTGCGACGTGTAGCAGCAGAAGGTTTGGTCTCCAGAAATTGGTCCAAAGTAATACCATCGATATACTCCATTTGGATGTACCAGCCGATGGAATCCATACGTCCGAAATCCAGCAAACGAACAACATTCGGATGATCCAATCCGACTCCTATCGAGAACTCTTTGCGCAGCATCTCAACGTGCGGCGTAGACTCCCGATACGGTTCAGCAAGCGCCTTTAAGATATACCGACGTCCGAAACGTTTGGCTACATAAATAGCATTATGTCCCTTGGAAGACAACAATTCCGGCTCCGACCATACATCGGAGAAATCGGCACTTATGGGCGATATGATAAATGAAGAATCAATCATAGCCAGACTTTTTTGTGGGTGCAAAGGTACAACAAAATTTTCATATATGCAAGAAAAAAATGCAGAATTTGCCGCCGCGCCCCGCAAATAACAAAGACAACAAAAAAAACAGTATTTCGGCACGCCCCTCTGGTCTCTCGGTCGGCTTGGTCTCCCCGACCGCCTTCCCTTTTCGAAGCCAAAAGTCAATTGGCTTCTCCATCTCCGAAATTACGTTCGCACTAACGTGCAAACTACAATCTTTTTAGCAAACAAAACCATGCTCAAGCTAGCTTAGATTAATTTTTTTTGCTAAAAATCTTGTATATTTGAATAATTTGTAGTAATTTTGCAGCCGATTTGTGCGAAGGGGCAGTTGTTGGCCTCGAGCCGTAAACATTTGTAGGTTTATTCAATATGGTAAAAATTAGTTTTCCGGACGGGAGCGTCCGTGAGTACGAGAACGGCGTGACGCCGTTGCAAATTGCTGAGTCGATCAGCAATCGTCTGGCGCAGGATGTATTGTGCGCAAGTATTCAGTATTCAGTATTCAGTGATCAGAAATCAGATTTTCAGATTGTGGAACTCAACCATCCTATTACCGAAGATGCGGCAATCAAACTCCATAAATGGGAGGACGAGGAGGCAAAGCATGCCTTCTGGCACACGAGTTCGCACTTGATGGCAGAGGCGCTGCAGGAGTTGTATCCGGGTATTCAGTTCGGTATCGGTCCGGCGATCGAGAACGGATTTTATTACGACGTGATGCCGCCTGAGGGCGTGGTGATCAACGACACGTGCTTTGCCGCTATCGAGAACAAGATGCTTGAGTTGCGCGCGAAGAAAGAGGCGCTGGTGAAGCAATCGATTTCCAAGGCAGATGCGTTGAAGTCCTTCGGCGACAAGGGTCAGACGTATAAATGCGAGTTGATATCGGAGTTAGAGGACGGACATATCACCACGTATACGCAGGGTAATTTCACAGATTTGTGTCGCGGTCCGCACCTGCTAAGCACCGAGCCGATCAAGGCGGTGAAAGTGCTGAGTTGTTCGGCGGCATACTGGCGCGGCGACGAGAAACGCCCGATGATGACGCGTATCTACGGCATCTCATTCCCGAAGAAAGCGATGCTGGATGAGTACTTGGCGCTGCTGGAAGAAGCCAAGAAACGCGACCACCGCAAGATCGGAAAAGATTTGGAGCTATTCATGTTCAGCGACATGGTGGGCAAAGGCCTGCCTATCTGGTTGCCGAAAGGTACGGCGCTGCGTCTGCGTCTGGAAGATTTTCTGAAGAAGATACAGAAGCGTTACGGCTACGAACAAGTTATCACTCCGCATATCGGAAGCAAGCAGCTGTATATGACTTCGGGTCACTGGGATCACTACGGCAAGGACTCGTTCCAACCGATCACGACGCCGGAAGAGGGCGAGGTATATCTGCTGAAGCCAATGAACTGCCCGCACCACTGCGCGATATACAAAAACAGCCCGCGTAGTTACAAGGATTTGCCGTTCCGCTGTGCGGAGTTTGGTACCGTTTATCGCTACGAGCAAAGCGGCGAGTTACACGGTCTCACACGCGTGCGCTCCTTTACTCAAGATGACGCGCATATCTTCTGCCGTCCCGACCAGGTGAAGCAGGAATTCATCCGCGTGATGGAGATCATCAATATTATTTTCAAGGCGTTGAACTTCGAGAATTACGAGGCGCAGATCTCGCTTCGCGACCCGAATAATCACGAGAAATACGTAGGTTCGGACGAGATATGGGAGCACGCAGAGAATGCGATTCGCGAGGCATGCAAGGAGATGAATCTGCCGGCCCGCGAAGAGACGGGCGAGGCCGCTTTCTACGGTCCGAAGTTGGATTTCATGGTGAAAGATGCGTTGGGTCGCCGTTGGCAGTTAGGTACGATCCAGGTGGATTACAACCTGCCGGAGCGATTTGAACTCGAATATACCGGCGAGGACAACCAGAAACATCGTCCGGTGATGATTCACCGTGCGCCGTTCGGCAGTATGGAGCGTTTCGTAGCGGTTCTGATCGAGCACACGGCGGGTAAATTCCCGCTGTGGTTGACGCCGGATCAGGCGGTCGTTCTGCCTATCTCGGAGAAGAGCAACGAGTACGCATGGAAAGTGAAGGAACTGCTTGAGGATCAGGATGTTCGCGTGATTGTGGACGACCGCAACGAGAAGCTCGGACGTAAGATTCGCGACAACGAATTGAAACGTATTCCGTACATGCTGATTGTGGGCGAGAAAGAGGCCGAACAGGGTCTTGTGAGCGTTCGCCAGCAGGGTGCGGAAGAGAAGGGTCAGATGACCATCCAGGAGTTCGCGGAGTTCATCAATAATACGGTACGCGAACAGATGTCCGCGTACTAACGGCGAAACTCCGCGAGGACAATGGCGGTTGCGATAGAAACGTTGAGGCTTTCCGAAGTCTCAGCGTTTTTTGGATAGGAGGGGATGCGAATGGGGTGCGTGATGAGTTGACGCACGGCGGAAGAAATGCCGTTGCCTTCGTTGCCCATCACAATAATTGACGATTGGACGATTGACGATTGACGATTGATTGCCGACAGGACGTCATACATGTTTTTGCCATCGAGGAGTGTGCCGAAAATCGGGCATTGTTGCTCAGCGAGCCAGGCAGGCAGATCCACGTAGTGGATACGGACGCGAGCCAGGGCACCCATCGTAGCTTGCACCACTTTGGGGTTGTAACAATCGGCGGTGTCGCGCGAACAGAAGATATCATGCACGCCGAACCAATCGCAGGTGCGGATGATGGTGCCGAGGTTGCCGGGGTCCTGGATGCCGTCGAGGGCGAGGGCGAGGGCGAGGGAGTTGATAGCTTCGGACTTGTCGGACGGGGCGGACGGGTCGGACTTTTTCTTGAAGACACCGATGACGCCTTGGGGTGTGCGCAAGCCACTCATCTGCTCCAGTTGTTCCTTTGGAACGTTTATTGCTTCGCGTTGATAGGCTTCGCCGTTTATTGCTTCGCTGTTTATATACAGGTGAACAAGTTCGAAGGATTTGGCGAGTTCAGACACACATTTTTCGCCTTCTGCGACGAAGAGTCCGAGTTCGTCCCGGAACTTCTTAAGTTGCAAACTTTTTACAAGTTTGACCTGCGATTTTGCAATTTTTTCCATAATAATACCGAAATCGGCGACAAAAGTAGTAAAAAATTTTGACATGTCAAAATATTTTTGTAATTTTGCGGGCTATTTATGTTACGCGTACTCCGTACATATGGATTTTTGCCTTTGGTCATCGGTGTTTTGCTGTTGACTTTCTCGTCCTGCAACACGACGAAATTCGTGCCGGAGGGTCAGTATTTGCTGAACAAGGCTCGCGTCAAATGTTCGGACCCGAAAGTGCAGGAGGACGTCGATCTGCGTGCGTACTTGCGTCAGAAGCAAAACACGGAGATTTTCGGTTTTTGGAAGCTGCAGTTGGATGTGTATAACACGGCTCCGGCGGACACGAGCACGAAGGCGAAGAAGAAATTGGCGGAGAATGCGCACAAGATGGGTGAGGCGCCGGTGATTTACGACTCCACGCTGACCATCATCAGTATGCAGCAGTTGCGTCAGCAGATGAACAACATGGGTTATTTCCAAGCCGAAGTGGACACGGTGGTGAAGATCAAGAACCGCAAGGTGGACCTGACCTATGTGGTGACGGCGAACGAGCCCTATTTCATTCGCAACTACGACGTCGATTTGCCGGTTGAGGCGATAGCGGATATCGCGAAGAGTCCGGCGTGCAAGGTTCATCCGGGCGATCAGTTCTCGACGGCGATGTTGGATGAAGAGCGCGAACGTATCACGACGGTTCTTCGCAACCGCGGTTATTATTACTTTGAGAAATCGATGTTGGAGTTCACGGCGGACAGCTCGCTGAACTCGCACCAGGTGGACGTGGTGATTCATGCCGCGCCCTATGTGCTGCATCTGGATTCGGCTACGCGCGAACGCTATCAACGCCGCTACACGGTGCGGAGCATCGAGTATAAACTGGACCATCCGTTCTTGCGCAAGAGTGCGCTGAAGCGTGCGACGCGCATCAAGGAAGGCGAGCGGTATGCGGAGTGGCGCGTGGAGCGAACGTACGCGCGCATGAGTGCGCTGCCTCCGGTCAAGTACGTGGACATCGCGTTCACACCGGTAGGCGACAGCCTGTTAGACTGCACGATCAGCGTTTCGCGAGGTCGTCTCAATGCCGTTTCGGCGGAGATAGAAGGTACTTACAGCGCCGGCGATTGGGGCGTGGCAGCGGGTCTGACGTATAGCAACAAGAATATTTTCCACGGCGCGGAGATGCTCTCTTTGGGCGGTCGTGCGTCGTACGAATGGCGCGCCAACGGCGGTCGTGCCATCGAGGCGAAAGCGGAGGCAGGACTGCTGTTCCCGTCGAACGTCAAAGTGAGCATCGCCTACAACTATCAGCAGCGTCCGGAGGAGTACACCCGTACGATCGCCACGGCAACCTTAGCCTATTTCCTGCCGCGCCGACCCGGCAGCCGCTGGACCCATCAGTTCAACCTCGTCGATATCAACTATATCTACTTGCCGTGGGTGTCGGAGCGATTCAAGAAGGAGTTCATGGACCGCTCGTCGGTGCTGAAAGCGAGCTACGAGGACCATTTCATCGTCGATTGGAACTACACGGCGTCCTATTCGACCTACAACCAGCGTTTCCCGAACCGCTCCTATCTGCAGCTCGCGATGCGCGTGGAGACCGCCGGCAATTTCCTGTATGGCCTGAGCCGGATCTTCAATTTCCCGAAGAACAAAGACGGCGCGTACATGATATGGAACATCCCGTTTGCGCAGTATGCGAAAGGCGATATCAACTTCACCTACCACGGCATCATCACGCCGCAGCACCACATGGTGGGGCACATCGGTATAGGTGTCGCGGTGCCGTACCTGAATGCCGGCATCGTGCCCTTCGAGAAACGCTATTTCGGCGGTGGCGCGAACGGTATCCGCGGATGGCAGGCACGCACGCTCGGACCCGGTACGTTCCGCGGTGCGGGAAACGCGCTCGTCTATGACTTGCAGGCGGGAGACATCCATCTGGATATGAACCTCGAGTACCGCTATAAGGTGCTCAAGTTCTTAGAGTTAGCGGCGTTCATGGACGCGGGCAACATATGGACCATCCGCGATTATGATAACCAACCCGGCGGTGTGTTCCTCTGGGATCAGTTCTACAAGCAGATCGCGTGGAGCTATGGCGTTGGCATCCGTTTCGACCTGTCGATACTCATTTTCCGCGTGGACTTCGGCGTCAAGTTGCACGACCCGAGTCGCATCGCCGAAGGCAAACAATGGCGTACCGCGCCGCACGGACTATGCTGGAAAGACGATATGACGTTCCATTTTGCTATCGGGCACCCCTTTTAGTCGCCGGCAAATTCCTCGTACACGAGCTCAAGCGCAGCTTGGCTAAAGGTACTCGAAATAGCTCGGCTCTCCCCAAAAATTAAAATTTCCGGGGACCCCAGGACCACAGGTCCTAAAAGAAAAATATGTTAAAGACGCAGATGATATCAGGGCTGATAGAAGCCGGTTGTGACGAAGCGGGACGCGGACCGTTGGCAGGGAGTGTGTTTGCCGCAGCGGTCATCCTCGACCCCGAACGCGTGGAGCAGGTGCCGGAGTTCGCATGGCTCAACGACTCGAAGCAACTGACGGAGAAGCAGCGGTATGCCTTGCGACCGGTGATCGAGCGGGAAGCGGTAGCCTGGGCGGTGGTCGAAGTGACGGCGCAGGAGATCGACGAACGCAACATCCTGCAGTGCTCGATTTTGGGCATGCAGCGGGCATTGGATAAGCTGTCCGTTCGTCCGCAACATATCCTCGTGGACGGCAATAAATGGAAGCCGTACGTGCCGGAAGGCGAGTTGCTGGAGATACCAGCAGACACCGTGGTGCACGGGGACGCGACCTACATGTCGATAGCGGCAGCGAGCGTGCTGGCGAAGACCTACCGGGACGATTATATGCGGCGCTTGCACGAGCAGTACCCGCAGTACGGATGGAACACCAACATGGGTTACCCGACTGCCGAACACTATGCCGCGCTGAAGAAATACGGCCCCACGCCGTACCATCGGATGACATTCAATTTGAAACTAAATAAATAAAAAATCGTTAAATCGTAAATCGTAAATCATTATGTGTTTTCGTCGTAAAGTAGTGGTGGAAGGCGACCAGGTTCGCCCGCGCCGCAGAGTAGGCTGCCTCGGTGGTTGCCTCATTTTCTTCGCAGTGTATTTCATCTGCAGTGCTATCCTCGGTTGGTTGATGGGCGATATGTTGTCCCCGTCGGCGGTTACCCTGAAGGACAAAACGGTCTATCGCCTCGAGCTCAATGGCACCTTGGTCGAGCAGGCGCAGGAGGAGAACCCATTTGCCGACCTCATGGGCCAGATGCCCTATTATGGCAACTATGCCGACCAAAGCACGGTCGGTCTGGACGAGATCTTGTCCAACATCCGTTTGGCTAAGAACGATGACAAGATCCTCGGAATCTGGTTAGACGGCGGTCAGTTAGCCATGGCTCCGGCGAGTGCCAAAACCATCCGCGATGCGCTGCTCGACTTCAAAACCAGCGGCAAATGGATCGTCGCTTCGGCGGCTAATTACGGCCAGACCAACTACTACATCGCTTCGGTGGCGGACCGTATCTGCCTCGACCCGACCGGTCAGGTGCAGTGGAATGGTCTGACGGCGCAGAAGATGTACTACACCCGCGCCATGGAGAAACTCGGCGTGGAGATGCAGATCCTCAAGGTCGGTACGTTCAAATCGGCGGTCGAACCCTTCTTCCGCACCTCGATGTCCGAAGCGGACCGTCTGCAGACCGAGCAGTACCTCGCCGGCATCTGGGACGAATACAAAACCGCTGTAGGTGCTTCGCGTAAGCTCACGCCGGAGCAACTGAGCGCACTCGCGGACCGCTATATGGGTCTTCAGGAAGCCGACGAGCAACTCAAAGCAGGCCTCGTGGACACGCTCGTCTATGGTCAGGACATGGATTCGCTCATCCGTATCTTCGCCGGAACGAAAGACTACACGACCCTCAATACCGGCAAGCTGGCGCTCGTCAAACGTCCGGAGTCCAAAGCGAAAGACAAAGTGGCGGTGCTCTACCTCGAGGGTGAGATCAGCGATGAGTCCGGCGACGGCATCGTGGGCAAAAACGTCATCAAGACGCTCAAGAAAATCCGCAAAGACAAATCCATCAAAGCGCTCGTGCTGCGTGTCAACAGCCCGGGTGGTTCGGCAGATGCCAGCGAGCAGATATGGCGCGCCGTGCAGAAGATCAAAGCGGACAGCATACCGGTTGTCGTTTCGATGGGTGACTACGCCGCTTCGGGTGGTTATTACATCTCCTGCGGCGCCGATTATATCTTCGCCGAGCCGACCACCATCACCGGTTCCATCGGTATCTTCGGCACCGTGCCTAACGTCAACAAACTGCGTGACAAAGTGGGTCTGGATATCGACGGCGTCAAGACCAACCAGCACTCGGACCTCGAGGCGAACATATTCTACAAAGGCATGAATGCCGAAGAGCACGCGCTCATGCAGACCATGGTCGAGCGTGGCTATGACCTCTTCACCCGCCGTTGTGCCGAAGGACGTCACATGAGCCAGGATGCTATCAAAGCCATCGGCGAAGGACGTGTGTGGTTGGGTACCAAAGGTGTCGAGATCGGTATCGTGGACGAACTCGGTAACATCGATAACGCCATCGCCATGGCGGTGGAGTTGGCGGAACTTGAGTCCTATCAACTCACCTACTTCCCCGAGAAACAAGATCCGTTCGCAGAGATGCTGAAGATGTTCGACCAAACCACCGACGAGGAGAAACTGCTCCTCAAACTCCGTGATTTCTGCTCCAAACCCCGTATCATGGCCCGCATGGACGACGTCATCATCAAATAAACGGATAACTGATTACTGAATGCTTAAAGCTTTGCTTTATATTCCCTTGAGTTGTCTCTACGCCCTCGGCGTATTGATTCGCCATTGGTTGTTTGACAAACGCCTGTTGCCTTCTTTCTCCGTGGACATACCCACCATCTGCGTGGGCAACATCGCGGCGGGAGGCACAGGCAAAACACCCATGGTGGAGTATATCGTGCGCCTGCTGCAAGACAACGGGTTCCATCCTGCCGTGCTCTCGCGGGGCTACAAACGTCTGTCGCGGGGCTTCGTCTTAGCCGACGATTCGGCAACGGTGGACACCATCGGAGATGAAGCGATGCAGCTCCATCGTAAGTTCCCCGACCTGCCGGTTGCCGTCTGCGAGCACCGCGTGCGCGGGGTCAAGCAGCTGCAGCGACTCCTGCCCGACGTCGATGTGGTCGTGCTCGATGATGCCATGCAGCACCGCACCATCCGATGCGGTTTCACCGTCATGCTCACGCCGTATAACAACCTCTATATCGACGACCACATGCTCCCCTGGGGCATGCTGCGTGACCTGCCTTCGCGTTCGCTCAAAGCCGACGCCATCGTCGTCACCAAATGTCCGGATGACATACGGCCTATCGACATGCGCGTGGTGGACAACCGACTCCATCTGCCTACGTACCAACTCCTGCATTTCGCCGGACTCGACTACGCGCCGATGGAGCAAGACGGCAACCCGCTCGTGCTCTGCGGCATCGCGCAACCGCAGTACATGATGAACTATGTGCTGCAGCACTATCCGAAAGCCGAACTCATGGCCTTCCCCGATCATCATCGCTATGCGCCGCAGGACATCGAAGCCATCCTCGACCGGGCGAAGCACTTCGATTTTGTGCTCACTACGGAGAAAGACATCCAGCGTCTGCGAACCACGCCGCTCGTCGAGCAACTGAACCAACAAGGCAAACGCCTCATCGCCCTGCCCATCCGCGTACGGTTCTGCACGCCGCACGAACTCTTCGACCGGCAGATACTTACCTACGTCCGCGAAAACAAAATCAATCGTAAATCGTAAATCGTCAATCGTCAATATGTTTAGCATTCTTCGCCGTTTCGTGCCGCCTTACCGAGGGGCTATGGTCCTGAATCTGTTTTTCAACCTCCTCTCCACGCTTCTGTCGCTCTTCTCCTTTGCGGCGATTATTCCCGTGCTGCGCATCCTCTTCGGACTCACCACGGCGCAGGTGCAGCGTATGGACATGACCCAAGTGAGCGGTATCCAGGACACGCTCGCCGCTCTGCGAACGAATATGTACTGCCTGCTCAACGACCAGATTGCGCTCCGCGGCACAGGTTCCGTCCTGCTCTGGCTCGGGCTCTTCCTCGTCCTCATGACCGGACTCAAGTGCCTCACCGCGTGGCTCGCGAACTATTTCATGGTACCTATCCGAACCGGTGTACTCCGCGACCTCAGGCAACTGCTCTATAACAAGATCCTCTCCCTGCCGATGGGGTATTTCACCGAAGCGCGACGAGGCGATATCATCTCCCGTATGACCAACGATGTGGGCGAAGTGGAAGCGTCCATCATGTCGGCGCTGGATATACTCTTCAAGGACCCCATCATGATCCTCGTCTATCTGCTTACCATGCTCTGCATATCGTGGCAGCTGACGCTCTTCGTGCTGCTGCTCATGCCGATCGCCGTCTTCTTCATCGGACGCATCGGACGCAGCCTCAAGCGTGCTTCTACGCGGGGACAGGAGCAGAACGCAGAGATCCTCTCCGCTATCGATGAGACCCTCCTCGGCTTGCGCGTCGTCAAGGGCTTTAATGCCCAATCGAAACTGCAGGCGCGTTTCCTGGCGCTCATCAATGCCACACGAGCTACTTTCAATCGCATCAACCGCCGTTATTACCTCGCGCACCCGCTCTCCGAGTTCCTCGGCACGGCGCTCATCGCTATCATCCTCTGGTTCGGCGGACTGCTCATCCTCTCCGATCATGCTACCATCGATGCGGCGACCTTCATCTATTATCTCGTCATCTTCTATTCCATCATCAATCCCGCCAAGGACCTCAGTCGGGCAGCGTACGGCATCCGCAAAGGACAAGCCTCGCTCGAGCGCATCGATGCCGTTCTTAATACGCCCTCTAACATCGTCGAACCGGAGCACCCCTTACACATTACACAATCCACATTCCACAACGCCATCACTTTCGACCATCTCTCCTTTGCGTACCAACCCGACCGCGAGGTGCTCTCCGACATCTGTCTCGTCATACCCAAAGGCAAGACCGTCGCACTCGTCGGACAGTCGGGCAGCGGCAAAACGACCCTCACCGATATGTTACCGCGGTTCTATGACCCGCAATCCGGTGCCGTGCGCATCGACGACGTGGATATCCGTCGTTTTACCACCCACGACCTGCGTGCCCTTATGGGCATCGTCTGCCAGGAACCCGTGCTCTTCAACGATACGGTCTTTAATAACATCACTTTCGGTGTCGATACCGCCCAACCCGCACCGGACGGACTCACGTGGCAACAAGCCGTTGAGCAAGCGGCGCGTATCGCTAACGCACATGATTTCATCTGCGCCATGCCCGAAGGATACAACACCGTCATCGGCGACCGAGGTTCACGCCTCTCCGGCGGACAGCGTCAACGGCTCTCCATCGCACGCGCCATACTCAAGAACCCGCCTATACTCGTGCTCGACGAAGCTACTTCGGCGCTCGATTCCGAATCTGAACGGCTCGTTCAGGAAGCACTCGAGCACCTGATGAAAGAGCGCACCACCCTCGTCGTGGCGCACCGCCTCTCCACCATCCGCCATGCCGACCTCATCTGCGTCATGCATGAGGGACGTATCGTCGAGCGCGGCACACACGAACAACTCTACGCCCTCGGCGGCTACTACACCAAACTCGTCGATATGCAGCAATGAAAAAGGTTTTATTAGGAATGTCCGGCGGCATCGATTCCACCGTCAGCGCCATGCTCCTGCTCGAGCAAGGCTACGAGGTTGTCGGTGCCACCTTCCGCACCTTTGACTCCATGAAGGAGTCCTGTATCGCCAAAGAAAAAGGTTGCTGCACGATTGATTCGATTATGGAAGCCAAGCATAATGCGCAGCGCATGGGCTTTGAGCACCATATCGTCGATTTTAGGGAACCCTTCCGGCGCTGCGTCATCCGGAATTTCATCGATGAGTACATGGCGGGACGAACGCCCAACCCCTGCGTCCTCTGCAACAGCGAGATCAAGTGGGGCGAACTTCTCCGCGTCGCGGACGAGATGGGCTGCGACTATATCGCTACCGGTCATTATGCGCGCATCGCCGAACGAGACGGACATGTGTTCCTGCGAACCGCGGCTGATACACGAAAAGACCAGACCTATTTCCTCTGGCGCCTGACCGAAGAACAACTCCGCCGAACCATCTTCCCCCTCGGCGATTATACCAAGGATCAGGTCCGCGAGATTGCGCGTCAGCACGGTTATGAATCGCTCGCTACCAAACGCGAGAGCCAGGAGATTTGCTTCATCCCCAACGATGACTACCGTGCCTTCTTGCGCGCGAACGTACCCGACTATGACGACCGCGTGCGCGAAGGGGAATACATCGACAAGGCCGGCAAAATCCTCGGCCATCATCAGGGCTACGTCAACTATACCATCGGTCAACGCAAAGGCCTTGGTATCGCCCTCGGTGCACCCGCTTACATCACCCATATTGACCCCGCCACCAACCGCATCACCCTCGGCTCCAACGACGACCTCTTATCCTCGGAACTAACTTTCCGTCCGGCAGAAGGTCTTTCGATATCTCGAGATCTCGATATCTCGGGATCTCGATTAACCGCTAAGGTTCGCTACCGAAGCTTAGCGGTCCCCATCAAACAAATAGACGGAAGTCGCATCGTCTTTGCTACTCCCGTCTGGGGCATCACCCCCGGTCAATCCGTCGTCATCTATCAGGACGACCTCGTCCTCGCCGGAGGAATAATAATCTGATTACTGACTACCGATTACTTCCCGAAGTAACGCTTGAATAATCCTTCGAATCCCTTTCCGTGCCTTGCCTCGTCGCGAGCCATCTCGTGAACCGTATCATGGATCGGATCCAGATCCAACTCCTTCGCGCGTTTAGCGATCTTCAGCTTGTCTTCGCATGCGCCTGCCTCGGCCATCATGCGCTTCTCTAAGTTCGTCTTCGTGTCCCATACCACCTCGCCGAGCAACTCCGCAAAACGCGAAGCGTGGTCTGCCTCTTCGTAGGCGTACTGACGGAAGGCAGCAGCTATTTCCGGATAACCCTCGCGGTCCGCTTGACGAGCCATCGCAAGGTATTGACCTACCTCGCTGCACTCGCCCATGAAATGAGCACGCAATCCTTCGGCGATGATCGGGTCTTTCACATCTTTGGCTACGCCTAAGATATGTTCGCATGCGAAACTCAACTTCTCGTCGGATGCGATTTTCCATGTTACGATCTGTTTGCATTGCGGACAGCGCTCCGGTGCCTCTGTCCCTTCATGTACATACCCGCATATCGGGCAAATAAATTTCTTTACCATAATGTTTAATATTTAAGGGTTAATAAATCGTTTGCTCTTCGTAGCGCAAAATGTATGTTTGCGCAAATGTTATGCGGATCCATCATCTGCTCAATCCCCCCTTGCATCAGCTGCTTATGCACATGATCATTTACTCCCGACAGGATAATCGTAATCCCCTCGTTGTGCGATCGTTGTATCAGCATACTCAGGTTATGCATCGCTGTCGAATCTACGAACGGCACCTTGCGCATGCGGATGATTCGTACAGGATATTTCTCCCCGCTCACGTGCGTCATCACCTCGTCGAATCGGTTCGCGATGCCGAAGAAATACGGCCCGTCTATCTCATATACCTCCACGCCCTCCGGGATCGTCAGATGCTCGAGGTTCGATTCCACATCCGTGTCCTCGTTCGGGTCTATCTCGTTGTGCAAGGTCCGTATATGCGTCTGCTCGTTCGTCCGCATCAGGAATAGCACCATCGCGAGCACCAATCCCACCTCGATAGCTATCGTCAGATCGAACACTACGGTCAGGAAGAACGT
The DNA here is from genome assembly GCA_024692565.1 of Paludibacteraceae bacterium. GTDB lineage: Bacteria > Bacteroidota > Bacteroidia > Bacteroidales > Paludibacteraceae > Colicola. The sequence continues at coordinate 29,514 of JAILMN010000016.1, read as the reverse complement.
GATCACCAGCACCCAGAAATCGCGGTTTCTATGCTTGTATAGTCCCACGATCGTCTTCCATCCGCTCATCGAGTACGCCACCATGATCAGCACAGCGGCTAAACAACTCATCGGTATCATCCCCACCAACTCGCCTAAGAATAGCAGAACCAACAGCAGCACCACCGCGTGTATCACACCCGCTATCGGTGTGCGACCGCCGTTGTTGATGTTCGTCATCGTCCGTGCTATCGCGCCCGTCGCAGGGATTCCGCCGAAGAACGGCACCACCACGTTCGCGATGCCTTGAGCAATCAGCTCCGTGTTGCTGTTATGCCGGTCGCCTATCACGCCGTCGGCCACCATCGCGCTCAACAAACTTTCTATCGCGCCGAGCATCGCTATCGTGAAGGCTGCCGGGAACAGCTCGCGGATCAACCCGAATACCGACTGACCGTCTGCCAAATCGATGGTCGGCATGCTCGGAGCCGGTATCCCGTGAGGTAATGCATATAGATCGCCTATCGTCTGCACGCTCGCCGCACCCCAGCTCGCCGGAGCAAAACTCTTCAGCGCCCATACCGCGGCCGTCGCTAAGATGATCGCCGCTAAGCTGCCCGGGATGCGCTTAGTGATCTTCGGCATGAAGATGCAGATCAGCAGCGAGAACATCCCAATGCCTAATGCCCAGCCATTAACACTCAGACGCTGCGCATAGAATATCCATTTCTCGATAAAATTCGCCGGCACGTTCGTCAGACCCAACCCGAAGAAATCATTCATCTGCGTACTGAATATCGTTAAGGCGATACCCGCTGTGAAGCCTACTATCACCGGGTACGGAACGAACTTAATCACGTTGCCCAATCGCGCCAGACCCATGGCTATCAGCAGTATGCCGGCCATGATCGTCGCGATCATCAGTCCGCCTAAGCCGTACTGCTGGATGATCCCGTATATGATGACGATGAATGCACCCGTCGGACCGCCTATCTGTACCTTGCTTCCGCCGAATAGAGCAATGATCAACCCGGCTATAATCGCCGTCACCAAACCCTCCGTCGGACCCACGCCCGACGATATACCGAATGCGATCGCTAACGGAATCGCTACGATACCTACTATCACGCCCGCCAACGCGTCCTGACCCAACTGCGCACCGCTGTACCCGCGCAGCGTACTCCATAACTTCGGCGCAAATATATCTTTCAGCCCTTCTTTCATTTCGGCTGCAAAGGTACAACAAAAATCGCACATATGCAAATTTTTCTGCATTTTTTTTGCAGGGCGGATTGCAAATCCGCGATTATAGAGAGCATTTAGGCCATTCGGATAGCGTATATGCCCCTCGAAAACGGCGTTCCCCAACGCCCCTTCCGTCCGCAAGCTCAAGCCGCGGATACCACTGTTTTTACGGGGCATATACCTATACGTCGGGGACGAAGGCTCTCTATAATCAGTAGCAACGATAGGAGCGGCATGCAAAAAATGCTAAACTTGCGTATGTGCTGCGGGACGCGACCGTACCTTCGGAGATGGAGAAGCCAATTGACTTTTGGCTTCGAAAAGGGAAGGCGGTCGGGGAGACCAAGCCGACCGAGAGACCAGAGGGGCGTGCCGAAGTACAACAAATTTTTCATATATGCAAGCGCAACTGCCATTTTGGCAGAAAAAAGCACCTTGGCACGGGAATTGATAAGGATGAAATGAGCGCTCGCGGGGCGAGCTCAATGGTGAAATGATGAAATGATAAAATGGTGAAATCAAAAAATTAAACGATATGAGTAAAGGTAACATTGGGGTGACGAGTGACAACATTTTCCCTGTCATCAAGAAATTTTTGTATTCGGATCATGAGATCTTCTTGCGTGAGTTGATCTCGAATGCCGTGGATGCGACCACGAAGTTGAAGACGCTGAGTTCGGTAGGTGAAGTCAAGGGCGACCTGGGCGACCTGCGCGTACGCGTGTCAATAGATAAAAAGAAAAAGACCCTCACCGTCTCGGATCACGGCATCGGAATGACCGCCGAAGAGGTGGACAAGTTCATCAACCAGATCGCATTCTCCGGCGCGGAGGAGTTCCTCAACCAATACAAAGACAAAGCCGAAGCCATCATCGGTCATTTCGGCCTGGGCTTCTACTCCGCCTTCATGGTCAGCAAGAAAGTGGAGATTTTCTCGCAGAGTTACAAAGAGGACGCGAAAGCCGTTCATTGGAGTTGTGAAGGTAATCCCGAGTACACGATGGAGGACACCATCAAAGCTGAGCGCGGTACGGACATCGTGCTGCATATCGATGACGAGTTCCAGCAGTACCTTGAGGACGCGACCATCGAAGGGCTGCTCAAGAAATACTGCAAGTTCCTGCCCGTCGAAATCGCCTTCGGCAAGAAAAAAGAATGGAAAGACGGCAAGGAGGTGGAGTTGGACGAAGAGAACATCATCAACGACATCAACCCCGCGTGGACACGCAAGCCGGCAGACCTGAAGGACGAGGACTATGACAAGTTCTACCACGAACTCTACCCGATGCAGTTCGAGCAACCGCTCTTCCATATTCACCTGAACGTGGACTATCCGTTCAACCTGACGGGTATCCTCTATTTCCCGAAGATCAAATCGAACCTCGACGTGCATCGCAACAAGATCCAGCTCTACTGCAACCAGGTCTATGTGACGGACGAGGTGGAGAACATCGTGCCGGAGTACCTGACGCTGCTGCACGGCGTGATCGACAGCCCGGACATCCCGCTCAACGTCAGCCGCAGTTACCTGCAATCCGACAACAACGTCAAGAAAATCAGCGGTTACATCACCAAGAAAGTAGCCGACAAGCTCGCGGAACTCTACAAAGCCGACAAGGACGAGTTCGCCAAGAAATGGGACGACATCAAGATGTTCATTCAGTTCGGAATGCTGACCGACGAGAAATTCTACGAGAAAGCAACCGGTTTTGCGCTTCTCAAGAACCTCGACGGTAAGTACGCGACGCTGGACGAATACAAAGAGCAGGTCAAGGACGCGCAGACCGACAAAGACGGCAACCTCGTGCTGCTCTATACCAACGATCCCGACGCGCACTACTCCTATATCGAGCGCGCCAAAGCGAAGGGTTACGACGTGCTGCTGATGGACGGCGAGCTCGACGTGCATTGCATGAGTCAGGCGGAGCAGAAGAACGAGAAACTGCGCTTCGTGCGTATCGACTCCGACATCATCGAGAACCTCATCAAGAAGGAAGATGCCGCCAAAGACACCTACTCCGACGAGCAGAAAGAAGGTCTGCGCAAGGCCTTCGAAGCACAACTGCCGAGTGACGCCGACAAACTCAAATATACCGTTACCTGCGAAGCCGCAGCCGCAGACGCGCTGCCTGTTTTCCTGACGCAGAACGAGTTTATGCGCCGAATGAAAGAGATGTCCGCGCACCAGCAAGGTATGTCGTTCTACGGCCAGATGCCGGACAGTTACAACCTCGTGCTCAACACCAACCACCCGCTGATCCAGGAACTCGTCACCAAAGAGACAAGCGAGGAGGTAAGCGAAGAGCAGGAGAAAGACGGCAAAAAGGAGACGGTGGTAAAAACCGTGTATAAGTTGGACGGCGAAAACGAGCGACTCAAACAACTGATTGACATCGCGTTGCTGGCGTCCGGACAGCTGAAAGGCGAAGCCCTCGCGAAGTTCGTCAACCGCTCCGTGGAGCTGCTCTAAATTCCATTAAATAGCGAAAAAATGACGTGCACACTTGTGTATGTCATTTTTTTGTTGTACCTTTGCAGCCGTTTTTTACGAAATGAATGAGTTTTTAGAGACAGAAGAGGCGATATTGAAGATGCTGAAAACGGTCTTCGATCCCGAGATTCCGGTCAACGTGTACGACCTGGGCCTGATTTATGGTATTGACATAAAGCCGGATGGTGTATGCGATATCACGATGACTCTAACGGCGCCTTCTTGCCCCGCGGGAGACTTTATCGTAGAGGACATCAAGCAGAAAGTGGGCAGCGTGGACGGCATCAACGAAGTGAATGTGACCATCGTCTTCGAGCCCGAGTGGACAAAAGACATGATGAGCGAAGAAGCAAAGTTGGAGCTCGGCTTTTTGTAAAAGCCTCGCAGGTAACAAGATAATAGGTAATGATATATTTTTTAAGTGACGCGCACTTGGGCAGCTTGGCGATAGAACGAGGCTGGGCGCACCAAAAGAAACTCATCGAGATGTTGGAGATGATGAGTAAGGACGCCGTGTCGATCTATATGCTCGGCGACATGTTCGATTTCTGGATGGAGTACTTCATTCACGACAAGAAAAAACGTCAGTACCATCCGTTCTGCAAGGAGATCCGCAAGTTGACCAAACAGGGCATCCACGTGCATTTTTTCACAGGAAACCACGACCTGTGGACCTTCGGCGGTTTGGCGGCACTCACGGGCGCTGAGATTCACTATGACCCGTGCACCATCATCCGTTACGGCAAGGCGCTCTACCTCGCGCACGGAGACGGACTGTTGCCGAGCAACTGGGAAACGCTTTATCCGAAGGATGTGAAGAAAAAAATCCAGCGTTTCATGAAGTTGCGCGAGGTCTTCCGCAGCCCGTTCCTGCAGTTATGCTACCGCTGCCTGCACCCGAAAGTAGGCAACTGGTTCGGCTATCAATGGGCCAAACGCAGCAGACTCAAAGAGCTGAATAATCCCTGTCCGTACAAAGGCGAGGACAAAGAGGAATTGGTGCTCTTCGCCAAAGACCAGGAGAAGCAGCGCAACCACCGCGATTACTATATCTTCGGACATCGACATATCGAACTCGACCTGCAGATCGCAAGCGGTTCGAGAGTAGTCATTCTCGGCGATTGTTTCCAACACTACACCTATGCCAAACTCGACCATAAGGGCAATCTAACGCTTCATAGTTATGAGTAGCAGAGAGGAGAAATTAGAGGCTTTCGGACGGCTGCTGGATATCATGGACGACCTGCGGGAAAAGTGTCCGTGGGACCGCAAGCAGACCTTCGACAGCCTGCGTCAGAATACGATTGAGGAGACCTACGAGTTAGCAACCGCTATCTCGCGGCACGATATGAACGAGATCAGCAAAGAACTCGGCGACGTGCTGCTACATGTGGTATTCTACGCCAAGATGGGAAGCGAAACCGGAGACTTTGATATTGCGGACGTCTGCAACCGCATAAGCGACAAGCTCATCTTCCGTCATCCTCACGTCTATGGAGAAGCAGCCGCCGCGAACGCGGAGGAAGTGAGCCATCTCTGGGAACAGGTGAAACTGAAAGAAAAAGGCGGCAACAAGACCGTGTTAGGCGGTATTCCGGACAGTCTGCCTTCGCTCGTCAAGGCTTACCGGATACAGGACAAAGTAGCGAACGTAGGCTTTGACTGGGAGAAACGCGAGGATGTGTGGGCGAAGGTGAAAGAAGAGATTGCAGAGTTCGAGCAAGACCCGAGCGAAGCGGAGTTGGGCGATGTGCTGTTCTCGCTCATCAACGCCGCACGGCTCTACAAACTGAAGCCCGACAACGCGCTGGAGCAGACGAACCTGAAGTTCATTAAGCGCTTTAATTATATTGAATCGCGCGCGAAGGAACAAGGCAAAGCGCTCAAAGATATGACGCTCGCCGAAATGGAAGCGCTCTGGCAGGAGGCCAAAGCGCTGGAATGTGCGGTATAAAAGACTCGAACTTTCACTCCTTTCGGAACCAGATCCTAAGTCTGGCGCGTCTACCAATTCCGCCAATACCGCTCGCTTACACTACAACTCGCGCGACTTCGGGCACAGCCCTCGTGATAGCGCTACGTTGTGTGCTACGCTCTTCGGTCGGCAAAACTGCGTCTTACCTCCCGAGGATTTAATTTCGGCTGCAAAAGTACTGCTTTTTTTTGAATTATGCAAGAGAATTCGCAAACTTTTTATCATATTTTGCCAAATGGCGTTAAAATTGTGCATCGATGGACTCCTTCGCCGGTAGCTTACGTGGGTGTGATGGTGGGCACCGGTACACGCGATGAGTTGCCGGAAGAGAACGGCATGGCGCACTATATCGAGCATTGCGTTTTCAAGGGCACGGCGCACCATTCGGCGCGACAGATCATCCATGCAATAGAAGGCATCGGCGGCGAGATCAACGCATACACGACCAAAGAAGAGACCACTTTCTATGCCGCTATCTTGGCGGAACATGTGCAGTTGACGCTTCATCTGATCGCGGAGATGCTGCTGGAACCGACCTTCAAAAAAGAGGAAACGGACAAAGAGCGGATGGTGATCTTGGACGAGATTGAGAGTTACAACGACAGCCCGAGCGAACTGATTTACGACGATTTTGAGAGCCTCGTTTTTGCCGGCACACCGCTGGCGCAGCCGATCTTAGGCACCAAGAAAACGCTCAGGCATATCTCTTCCAAACCCGATTTCGCACGCAACTGGATGGCGCAGCACTATACACCCGAGCGGATGGTCGTTTTCTGCCAGGGCAACGTCAAACCCGAACGCATCTTTCGTATAGCCGAACACGAGTTCGGAAAGCTCCAAAACCGACAGTCAACCGACGGTCAACCGACAGTCAAAGCCAACGTAAGTACAACTTCAGTACGAGAAGCAACCTTCAAACGGCACACGCATCAGGTGCATGCGATGTTAGGCGGCAGGGCTTATCCGTTAGGGCACGAGAAGCAGTTGGCGATGTTTTTGCTCAATAATATCTTGGGCGGCGGAAGTCTGAACAGTCGGTTGAATCTGAGTTTGCGGGAAGCGAAAGGTTTGGTTTATACGGTTGAGTCCACGTACACGCCGCTGAGCGACACGGGATACTGGTGCGTCTATTGGGCGTGCGACCCGGAGGATTATGAGCAGAGTTTGGGACTTGTGCGGGCTGAATTGGACAAATTGATGACGCAACCGTTGTCGGACTCGGCGCTCCGAAATGCGATCACACAATTACGCGGTCAATTGGCGATAAGTGCTCAGAATCAAGAGAATAGCGCGTTAGCGATGGCCAAATCGATGCTCTATCACGGCCATGCACCATTATGGGAAGAGACAATGCAAAAAATTGCACAAACTGACACTTTGTCACTAAAAGAGGTAGCAAACGAATTGCTAAGTCCAGTTTGCACTTACATTTTGACATACGAATAGGCGAAAAAGCAACATTAGTGCATCAATTGCGCCCGTTTTTGTTCACTTTATGTTGCAAAATTAAGTTTTTGGGCTCTTTTTTGCATTTTTCTTATAAAATATTTGGTTATGTCGCAAAAATGTTGTACTTTTGCGCGATTTTTCGTTTTTAATAGGCGGCAAACAATCATTTTTAATCAATTACAACAAACAATGAAGAAGATTTTTACACTCTTGTTTCTTGCTCTGTTAAGCGTTAGTCTGTTCGCGCAGAAGCAAGTAAGCGGTGTGGTAGTCGATGGCAACGGAGATCCGGTTATCGGAGCGAGTATCCAAGCCAAAGGTTCCACACAAGGTACAATCTCGGATTACGATGGTAAATTTGAGATGGAGGTACCGGAATCTGTGAAGACTCTGGTCGTTAGTTTCGTAGGTATGGCTACTCAGGAGGTTGCAGCCGGCAAGAATGTCCGCGTTGTGATGACTGAGAACAGCGAGGTCATCCAGGAGGTGGTTGTTACCGGTTACGGTACGGTTGCCAAGGGTGCGTATGCCGGTTCGGCACAAGCTGTGAAGGCCGAGGACATTGAGAAGAAGAACCCGTCTGATGTAACAAAGGCATTGGCCGGTGAGGTAGCCGGTGTACAGGTCGTTACATCGAGCGGTCAGCCGGGTACCGTAGCTTCGATTAACATTCGCGGTATCGGTTCTATTTCAGCGAACAGCAGCCCTCTCTACGTAGTAGATGGTATTCCATTGGATGCAGCTTCTATCTCGTCCATTGACCCGGGCGATATCGCCAGCACGACGATTTTGAAAGATGCAACCGCTACCTCTCTGTACGGTAGCCGTGGTGCGAACGGTGTCATCTTAATCACAACAAAGAAAGGTAGCTCGAATGGTGATGAAGCAAAGATTGAGATTGACGTCAAAGGCGGTGCAAACATGCGTTTGCTCCCGATGTACGATGTAATTGACTCCCCGGAGGATTACGTAGTATTGTGTTGGCAAAGTTTGTATAGTGAGTATAAAACTTCGCACACACAGCAACAATCTATTGATTATGCTAATAACAATTTGTTTGGCGCAGGCGGTATTCCTAAGATATACAATCTTTGGGATAAAACCGGCAATCTGCTGATTGCTCCTAAAGAGAATGGCATAGTTAGTCCTCACTTTGATTATGCCAGTGCACATCGTTTGCCGCAGTTTGCGAATATGGATAGTTGGTACAATACCTTGTTCCACAATGGTATGAAACTTGAGGCGACAGCTAAGATCAGTGGTGGTAACGAGAAGTTGAATTACTATACTTCTTTCGGTTACCTGAAGGACGAAGGTTATTATACCGCTTCCGATTTCCAGCGCTTCAATACGCGTGCAAACATTAATTATCAGGCGAAGAAATGGCTGAAAGGTGGTTTGAACATCCAGTATTCATATGCCAGCATGAGTAATCCTGTACAAGATGACGTAGCAGCGAATAACGGTTTCCTTTTCGTCAACCAGATTCCGCCTATCTATCCGGTATATGTATATGATCCGGCTACCGGCAAACCGAAAGTGGACCCGAAGACCGGCGGCAAGATGTATGACTACGGAGACAACGGAAACGAAGCCATCGGTGAAGAGGGTGGTCGTCCGTACTCCTTCGGTATCAACCCTGCCGGTGCTCTGCAATGGGATAAGAACAAAGTTGCCCGTCACCAGACGGTAGCAAACGCTTTCTTGGAGTTCAAGCTATACGAAGGTTTGAAATTCACGGTGAACCTCGGTGCACAGTATATGAACCAGCGTATCAACAGCTTGACCAACAAGTACTACGGCGATGCAGCCGGTGTGGGTCGTGTGGCTACTGCGCAATACAACTATCTGGCGGTTACGAGCAACCAGTTGTTGGAATACAACAAGACCTTCAACGAGCATACGATTCGCGTGATGGCAGGTCACGAGACCACATACTTCACGTATAATTATCAATATGGATATAAGAAAAATATCGTATTGGATAATGTAGCCGAGTTGAGCAACGCAGTCAGCATGGACGCTGTAGAGGGTTACACCCGCACGAGCACCTTGGAGTCCGCGCTGGCAACCGCTACGTACGAGTATGACAACCGCTATTTGGTGACGGCTAACTACCGTGCCGATGGTTCAAGTAAGTTCGCTAAGGGTCACCGCTGGGGTCACTTCGGATCCGTCGGTGGTGCATGGAATTTCACCAATGAGCACTTCTTTGAAGGCACCACCGCATCGGAATGGCTCAAAAACGGTAAGTTGCGTCTGAGTTGGGGTGTGCTTGGTAACCAGGATATCGGCGACATGATGTTTGTTGATCAATACAACATTGAGAACGTAGGCGGCGATAAAGGATATATCTGGAGTTACAAAGGTAACCCGGAGTTGACTTGGGAGCGCACAAGTACGATTGACCTCGGTCTTGAATTCTCGATTGCCAAATATCTGGATGTAGAAATCGATTATTTCTACAAGAAAACGGACAACATGTTGTTCCCGCGCTATGTAGCTCCTTCGTTGGGTTACGGCGGTTACTATGTAAATGACGCCGCGATGGAGAACCAAGGTTTGGAATTCGACTTCAAAGCGCACGCCATCGATATGCGTAATATCAAATTGGATGTACGTTTGAACGGCGGTTTCTATCGCAACAAGATGTTGCAGATGCCTATCGACGGCTATGATGAGAACGGCAATCCAGAGCGCATGGTAATGTCGGGCGGTATGTCCGTAGGTCACTCCACGGCAGACTGGTACATGACACACTATGAGGGTGTGAATGACGTAGGCCAAGCGATGTACACCGCCTATTATGATGCTGACAAGGGTAGTTTTGGTCATAATTCAGCCGAATTAATCAATGATGGCGAGATAGGCGACAACTACATTAGTTCCGTATATGAGTACCAACTCAAACACCCGAATGCAAACATTAAATCGGTTGCTGTGCCTAATACAGAATACACCTATGCCGGTAGCAACTACGTTGGCAAGAGCTACATGCCAGATCTCGATGGTGGTTTCGGTATTGACTTTGAGGCTTACGGCGTAACGCTGAGCGTAAGCTGCAGTTATCGCATCGGTGGCTACGGATATGATAACATGTACGCAAGTTTGATGCACAGCGATAAGATTGGTAGCATGAACTGGCACAAGGATATCAAAAACGCGTGGACAGAGAACAACAAAAATACCAATATCCCGCGTTTAAGCAACGGCGCAGATGAATATGCCAATGCTGCTTCGGATCGCTTCTTGACCAGCAACAGCTATTTGAGCCTGAACAACATCAATCTGGGCTACAAATTCCCGAAAAAGCTGATTGAGAAGATCAAACTGAACAACTTGCAGTTGTGGGTAGCAGCCGACAATATCGCTATTGCTTCCGCACGTAAGGGTTATAACCCGATGATGTCTATTGATGGTTCGAACGGTTATAACGACTATAGCCCGCTGTCCACGATCATGGGTGGTATTAAAGTTCAATTCTAAACATAGGAGGTTACGACAATGAAACAGATTAAATATGCAATATTAACCATTGTATTGGGTTTGGGCCTCACTTCTTGTGGTGACAGTTTCTTAACGCAATACCCGGAGGGCGGTGTCCTTTTGGAGGATCAATATAAGAGTCTGCCGGATAAACTGGAAGGTGCTATCAAAGGTATATACTCCAAACTTTATGAGTACGGCGATCATGACACCTTCGGCCAGCGCTCAATGGACATGTATGCCGACATTCAGTCAGGCGACATGGCGATGAAAAAGAGCAGTTACGGTTGGTTTGAGAGCTACGAGCGCGGTAACTATTACGCATATACACGTAGCTACGCCTGGTCCTTCTATTACGAGATTATCCACCTCGCCAACCTTTGCGATATCGCCATCGAGCCGAATAAGACTGAGATTTTCGATGGCATTGTAAGTGGCGATCCGGAGGAAACGATTGCTCAACAGGGTTATTACTACGGTCAGGTTTTGGCGCTTCGCGGTTGGGCATATGCACACTTGCTGAATATCTATGCCGACCCGCGCGATAAAGACAATGCCAATTTGGATGACAAAGTGCTTCCGATTTATACCGGTGCAGAAGTAGCAGCCGACACCTTAGGATGTCCGCTCTCTACTGTAGAAGAAGTATATAGCCGTATCTACGAAGACCTTTCTGAGGCAGTTGAATTGCTTGATTTCTACGGCAAGCTGAACCAACGCGGTTCCAAACTGGAAGTAGATGCAGATGTAGCTCGTTTGATTTTAGCATATGCTATGTTGAACCACGGCGATCAAAGCAGTATTGTAGCCGATGGAAAAAACTGTTATCAAATTGCTTTGGAGCAGGCGCAAGCTGTTATCTCCGGAGGCAAATATCCGATGTTGAAACTGAACGCTCTGACTACCACCGGTTTTTCGGACGTACAAGCGGCTAACTGGATGTGGGCTGAGGACGTAACGGTTGAGAACACGACAGCGCTCGGTTCGTTCTTCGGACAGGTAGATATCCACACCTATAGTTATGCAGCAGCCGGAGATACCAAAAGTATTGACAGCAATTTGTATGACGAGATTGCAGCGACCGGCTGGGATGCACGAAAAGATTGGTTCCGAGACGGTGCTGGTGAAAGTCCAATTGGGAACGGTCCCAAGAAATCCGGATTTGCATATTGTCCAGACGGCAAGTTCTATTGCCCGAAGACAAAGCATACTACCGATTTAAGTAAGGTGGATCGCGACTGGCTGTGCGACAACGTCTTTATGCGCGTAGAATTAGCATACCTGATTGCCGCCGAAGCAGCTTATAGCAACGGCGACGATGCAACCGCGATGGACTATCTTGATCTGCTGTGCGCAGAGCGTATTGCAGACGGCAAATCTGCAGAATATTCCGCATGGAAAGCGGCTACCTCCGTGGAGAATGCTATTATTTACAACTGGCGTGTCGAGATGTGGGGCGAAGGTTATTCGATGCAACTGTTCCGCCGTCTTCAAAAGACCAAGACATTGGGTAAGAATCACCTCAGCCGTTCGAACAAGACCATCAGTATCAGCGCTGACGGCGAGTTGTTCCAATGCCAGATTCCGACTTCTGAGGTTCGTTACAACCCAAGTCTCGGAACCGGCAAAACATCATTAACGCATAAAAACTAAGACGAAAGTCTGTTTATACATAACAAACATTATTAACTAAAAAATTACAATTATGAAAAAGTATCTGATTGTATTAGCAGCTGCCGTTGTAGCGCTGGCAAGCTGTAACAATGGTGGTGTAAAATACACCAGCATTGCATTCGAAGAACAAGAAATTACAGTCGCTGAAGGTTCTGTGAAAAAACTGCAACTTTTATGGCAACCGACTACTATCAAAGACGCTCCTGTTTGCGTGTGGGAAAGTAGTAAAGACACTGTTGTAGCTGTTGACGAAAACGGTAACATTTCTGCTCTTGCTATCGGTGAAGCTAACATCACCGCTACTTATGGCGAAGGCGAAAACGCCTTGAAGGCAGTTTGCCATGTAACCGTTAAGAGTATCTATGACATGTTGGAATGGAGTGATGGTGGTCTCTTTGGTGAGTTAGGAGACTCTATCGGTACCGAGTATCAACATTGGGATAATGATGACTCATGCTATTACAAAACACAAAACTTCTTAGGTACATTCTACATTTGGAGTAGTGGCATTACATTTGTTAACGGTGTTGGTTTTAGCGGTGCAGGTTTCTTCATGGAAATCGAGGCTCCTGTAGGTGTTATCCAAGAAGGCAATTGGGCTGGTTATTACTACATGCCGGAATTGTTGTTCACAGACACACTTGCTCCGACTGCAGAAGGTGCTATCCCTGCAGGATCTCTTACAGACGCTGCAGAGTGGCATGAGTATCTATACAATGATAGTACTTACGATGGAGATGGTTCATTTAAGGGCGCTCCTATCCATTTTGTAGATTTTGATGCAGAAGACCAAACGAGCTTTATTGGCTTCGTAAAAGAAGGCGCATTGCTGATTTCCAAAGCAGGTGCTTTCTATGACATGGAAATCACATGGTTCGATATGGAAGAAGGTTTGTATGGCTTGAAGATGGAACAGGGCACAGACGGCAAATGGCACTTTGTTGAGCCTTATGAGTTCACCTCCAGATTTGACAGAACCTACCAGTTGCTTCCTCAAGCAGGAGCTCCGAAGCACAAGGTTAAACCGATTTCTTTCAACAAAGCACAAGTGAATAAAGTGTTGGGTTACCGTGCTAAAGACAAATTCAGCAAGAAGTAATTTGTTATTTCATATCATCGAATCGGGCTGCCTTCGGGTGGCCTGGTTTGTTTTTAGAGCCTATCCCCCTCCTATAGAAGTGCCACAATGCAAACAAAATAGAAACATAAATACATTTTTTCTTAAAAATTCTTGTATATGTGAAAAATTTGTTGTAATTTTGCGCCGCAAAATTGAAATCAACAATCTTATGAAACGATATTTAGTCAGTTTATTTGTAGCGCTGATGGTCAGCGCAAGTGTGTGGGCGGTGATGGCAACCCCGGAACCGATAGTGAAGAGACAATCGGACGGAAGTAGCATTACGCTGCAGTTAAGGGGCGATGAGTTCCATAGTTATTATACGCTGACGGACGGCACTCCCGTGCGTCTGGAGAAAGGCATGTGGGTGAAGGACGCTTCGGTAGCGGAGCAGCCGCAGTCTGCACGCAGAGCACGTCGCATCGCACAGGAGAAGAACCTGAGCGGTACTTTCCCGTTGACGGGTTCGCCGAAGAGCGTAGTGATTTTGGTCAATTTCTCGGATTTGAAATTCCAATACAAACTGGAAGACTTTCAGATGATGCTGAATGAGTCGGGCTACAACAAGAACGGCGGTATCGGTTCGGCACGCGACTATTTCATCGCTTGCTCAGACAGCGTGTTTGCGCCGCAGTTCGACTGTTACGGTCCGGTGACGCTGAGTCGCGGCTACGCTTACTACGGCGGCAACTCGGGCGGCAGCAGTAGTGCCCACGCCAGCCAGATGGTAGTGGAGGCATGTAACTTAGTAGCCGACGAGTTGGGCGTTGATATGACGCAATACGACACGAATGATGACGGCCGTCTGGATAATGTCTTCATCTATTTCGCCGGACATAACGAGGCGGAAGGCGCCAGCGCCAACACGATTTGGCCGCACCGCAGTATAGTAGGCGGCAACGAGCGCGTGCAAGGCAAACTCATCTACGACTACGCCTGCACGTCGGAGTTGCGCGGTTCATCCGGAAATAGCATGTGCGGTATCGGTACGTTCTGTCACGAGTTCGGCCACGTGCTGGGTTTGCCGGACTACTACGACACAGGCTATAACTACTATACCGTCGGCACATGGGATATCATGTGTTCGGGCAGCTACAACGGCAACGGCAAGACGCCCCCGACCTACACTTCGGGCGAGCGCTTCGAATTAGGCTGGTTGACACCGGTTCAGTTAAAGAGCGCGGGGCCGTACATCTTAGAGCCGCTGGAGAATGGTCATGCGTCGGCATATCTGATTGCAAAAAGCGAGCACAATCTCAGTTGGAGCAGCGCTTCCCCGAGCGAATACTGGTTGTTGGAGAACCGCCAGCGCATAGGCTGGGACGCCGCCTCCACTTGTCTGCCGAGTACCGGTATGTTGGTTTGGCATATTGACTACAATGCCTCTGCATGGGGCTCTAACACCCCGAATAACTACCTGCCGCTGCGCTACGATATCGAAGAGGCCGGCGGACAGAAAGGCTATTCGACAGCCAGCGACCCGTTCCCGGGAAGCAGAAACGTAACCAGTTTTACTCCGGTGCTGCATAATAATGAGATGCTCGATCAACCTCTTCTTGATATTGCTCAGGATGGACAAAATATCGTATTTACTTTCAAGTCCGCAAGCGGAGACAACTTCATGTTCGTACCCGCCCAGTTGCCTGTGATACAGAGCACCTATAATCCGGATAACAAGGTAGCCGTTACTCCGGCGGAGAAAGTGAAATTGGTGGGTTCAAGCATGATACCGGGTGACGTGACTATCACGATGACCGGCTCCGGATTCCAGGTATCCAAAGACAGCAGCGCTTGGAACACCTCGCTTACGCTGACGATAGGCGCGGATTCGCTGATAGAGCAATATGTGTATGTGCGCTATGCCCCCAAAAAACAAGTATGCGACATACAGCAGGGACGCATGAGTGTTCGCTATGCAGGCGGTATTGCCGGCACGTATGTAGTACGCGGCACAAGTCCCCGACCGGTACTGATCGAAACTCCGGACATCACGGATTTCAGCGAAGTGACGCCCACATCATTCAAAATACGCTGGACGCCGCAAACCGATGCCGAGTATTACTACGTCACGCTCTATCACATGGAGGACGGCACCGAGTCAACCATGGAGAGTTTCGAAGGTTTTGACGATGAATCGGTAGTCCAAGAGTCCGGTTGGTACACCAGCTTCTACCGCACCACGACGAAAGCCAAAGAGGAAGGCGCGGTATCGATGTGGTTCAAAGAAAACGCAGAGAATATCATATCTCCGATCTATCATCTTCCTGTAACGGAAATCAGTTTCTGGCTTAATGCGCCGGCTACAACCGACACCGAGGTGGGCTTCTTCACGCTGGTGGCATTCGGCGAAGTGGGCATAGATACACTGGACAAGATTACGGTGACCAAGAACACCAAGAAATACACCTACACCCGCTCACTCGACGAAGCAAAAGGTTATCGCCGTTTTGCGCTCCATTACACCTCTATCGGCGGCGAGGGTGTGTGCTTGGATGCCTTCACCACGACCTTTAATCAAAAGACGATCTACACCTACAAAGGCCGAGACTACGCCATCAGCACAAGCGAAAGCACCGTGGAAGAGCAAACCTCCTTCTATGCATATGACCTGATTCCCGACATGGATTATTATGTAGCACTTCAATGCTCTGAGAATAAGGGTTGTACGGAACATCTCAGCGAAATGAGCATGCCGCTATTCATACATACCAAGCCCGGTGAATTGCCCGATTCGAAACGGTTGACGCTTGCATATGACTCCATTTCATATGACCCGGCAACCCATGTCGTTTATCTGCCCCAGTCACTGGTAGCCGGAAGCATATATATCTATACCACTAACGGCGAACTGGTAAAGCAGATTCCGGTAGCGCCGCATCAGAATATCGTGGTGCTGCCCGATGGCGAAATGCACAGAGATGCCGTGTATATCATCAAATATCTGCCGGAGAACAAACTCGGACGTAAAGCGCCGTGGATCAAAATCATCTATAAATAATGAAACGTCTATTTGCCTATCTGTGGCTGCTGTTGCCGCTGTGCCTCGTTTCCTGCAACCGGAACAACCCGAACTGGAAAGAGGAATATAAAGAGGGGAAATATTACCTCGTCAAATTCAATCCGCAGGCTGTCGAATACAGGCCGAACGTGATGCTGGTTCCCGATGCCAATGGCGTCTATCGTATGCGAAGCCTGCAAAACGGAGGTACGTGCAAAGAGTTTTTTATGTTGCACGATCCGTTCATCAGAATTGACACCATACGGAATTGGTACCTGGTCGATTGGAAATGGGGACTGTACCTCAGTTATGCGCATTGCGTGTTGCCGATGCGTTGGGTGGATGTGCGCGAACCGGATGCCTCGTATGTGCGCTCGGATTTTGAAAGTGCCGCAAGCGGTATTATCGACACGATCGCAGTAGCCCTGCGAAGCGACATCGACTTGCGCTCCGGTATCATTCCTGCTCCGGAAGCCACGACAGCCGGACCCTGGGGACGCACCAGCGGAGGACTATCCACCGACCATCTGGCACCGGTTTATCTGAGCCGTTATTTCTCGACGCAAGATGTGCCGGAAGTCATCGACCGCAAAGATAATTGGGAATATACCAAACAGGATTTCCTGAAGGAACGGTTGCGTCAAGACAGTCTGCAAAGTGTCTATCGCGCACGTCTGGAACAACTGATTTATAACGGCAGATTCCGCAGTGCCATCACAATCATCAAATAACTCCCCACCAAGCACCACATTTTTATTAAAATGTTAATAACCCGCGTAATTGATTGAAATTACGCGGGTTATCTTATGTCTGCACTTGTTGAAAACCTGTTGATAAAACAATTGAAAAATTATTTTGTGGGGAAATGTGGGGAAAATCAACTATTTTTTGTAATTTTGCAGCGTGAAATCAATTAGTATGCAAACATTTGTAGGAAATATTGAAGGACGGTTGGACGACAAGGGACGTATTTTTGTGCCGGCGAGTTACCGTAAGATCTTGGCGGAAGCGGATTCGAAGCGCATCGTGATGCGTCGCGATACGGACAACGAGTGCCTCATGTTCTACCCCGAGCAGGTGTGGAACGAGAAAGTGGAGGCATTGCGTGCTGCGCTGGATGAATGGAATCCCGAGGATCAGTTAATCCTGATGCAGTTCATGGCCGATGCCGAATACATGGAGACGGACGGACAGGGACGTATCTTGTTGCAAAAGAAGAATTTAGAGACCATCGGTGCGCAGCAAGACGTGCTATTCGTAGGTATGTTGGATCGCTTTGCGCTTTGGGCTCCGGAGACCTTTGCGGCTAAGCGACTCAGTCAAAGCGAACTCGCAGCACGTCTGCGTGCTAAAATGAGCAAATCGTAAATCGTCAATCGTTCAATCGTCAATATGAACACTGTCTATCACATACCGGCGATGCTGAAGGAGACCATCGAGGGCTTGAACATCAAGTCCGAAGGGATCTATGTGGACGTGACATTCGGCGGAGGCGGACATAGTCGTGCCATCCTCGAAGCCGGTGCCGGGCATCTGTACTCGTTCGACCAGGATGCGGATGCGCTGAGCAATGCGATAGACGACGAGCGCTGGACATTTGTGCATTCGAATTTCCGGTACTTGCGCAACTGGATGGACTATTACGGGGTGAAAGAGATAGACGGTTTGTTAGCCGATTTGGGGGTTAGTTTTCATCATTTCGACTGCCCGGAACGCGGTTTCAGTTTTCGCTTCTCGGCACCGCTCGACATGCGCATGAACCAGACGGCAAAGCGCACGGCCACAGATATCGTGAACGGGTATAGCGAGGAAGAGTTGGCGAAGATTTTGTACCTTTACGGAGAACTGAAAAACGGCCGTCAGATAGCGCACAACATCTGCCTTAGCCGCAGTAAGAATCCCATCCTACGCACGGAAGATCTGGTGGCAGCATCGCGCATTCCTGCTGAGCGCAGCAAGGAATTGGCGCGGCTGTTTCAAGCGCTGCGCATCGAGGTGAACGATGAGTTGAGCGCATTGCGCGAGATGTTGGTTGCCGCACGGGATCTGCTCAAACCCGGAGGACGAATTGCGATATTAACCTATCATTCGCTCGAAGACCGTCTCGTGAAAAATTTCCTTAGAAGCGGCAACCTCGAAGGCACGATAGAGAAAGATTTCTACGGCAATAACTTAAGTCCGTTTGAACTGATTGAGAAAGGACGCGAAGCTTCGGAAGAAGAAGTGGCGCGTAACCCGCGCAGCCGCAGCGCAAAACTGCGCGTAGCAGAAAAGAAATAATGGCCGACGCACATAACATACAATCCTGGCTGAACGGCGACAAACTCCGCAGCAAAGCCATCAGGGAGCAATATCCGCTGATCGGCTTGATCGTGGGTCTGATCTTCCTTTACATCCTGACGGGTTATCAGTCTGCCAAACAGCAGCATCGGCTAACGGACACCAAGAAAGAGATGCTGGATGCCAAATTCAAATACATGACCATCAGCGCACAGCTGACCAACAGCACGCGGCAATCACAGATCGTGCAGGCGCTCAAAGAGCATAACAGTACCCTGCAGGAGAACACTGTGCCGCCGACTAAAATCAAATGAGTGACGAACAAAGAAATACGGTGTGGAGGTTTGCGATGATTTTCACCATCATTGCGGTCGGTTTTGTGGCGGTCATCGGTAAGATCATCTATATCCAGACCGTCGAACGCGAGCAATGGTTGAAGGTGGCAGAGAAACAGGTGCCGACGCACAAGCCCATCAAGGCTACGCGTGGCAATATCCTCGATTGCAACGGTCGTCTGCTCGCATCCAGTATGCCGCAATATTATGTATATATGGATACGCGTGTGCCTGCGCTGCGCGAGAAAGAAGGCGCGTTATTCAAGACCACGATTGACTCCTTGGCGCAGGATTTGGCAACCATCGTAGGCGACCTGCCTGCTGCCGAATACAAAGCCCGTATCACCCGTGCGTACCTCAATAGAGAACGTCGTTTCAAGGTATGCGCGCATCGCATCAACTACTTGCAGCGGCAGGAATTGGAGAAGAATATCTTAATCAAAAAAGGCAAGATCAAAAGTGGCATTTTCTTCGAAGACCAGCACCGCCGCATCAAGCCTTACGGGCTGTTGGCAAGCCGAACCATCGGTGGCATATACGGCGAAGACGGAGTCGGTAACTCGGGTCTGGAAAAGCGTTTCGACAAAGAGTTACGCGGTGTGGACGGCCTGAGTAACATCCAGAAAATCGGCGGACGATATGAGTCGGTGACCGTCGAAGAAGCCAAAGACGGTTTGGACGTAGTGACGACCATCGATGCCAACCTGCAGGATATAGTCGAGAATGCGCTGTTGATAAAGACGGCGGAGCGCGGTGCCAAATGGGGTTGCGCCATTCTCATGGAGACGCAGACGGGATACATACGCGCCATCGCGAATATCGACCGCAACAAAGAGGACGGTGACTATTACGAGACGCAAAACCATGCCGTGCAGCGTGTCGAACCCGGTTCGACATTCAAGACCATCGCCCTTGTGGCAGCTCTCGATGACGGCAAAATTAAGATAACCGACACCGTGAGTATCACTCGTCAGCCCTGGCGCTATTTCACGGTGCAACACACGGATGCCCACCAGATGGACACACTGCTGACCGTCCGTTCGGCCCTCGCCGTGTCCTCCAATATCGCACTCGCCAAACTCATCACGCGCAGTTACGAAGGTTCGGCGAAAAAATTCGTACGAAAGATAGAAAAAATGGGCCTCATGGACAGCGTTTATTGCGAGATTCCGGGTGCCGACAAAGTGCGTATCGATGTGCCACGCGACACCGTGACGCTCAGTAAGATGAGTTACGGCTACTCGGTCGAACTGAGCCCGATGCAGATCCTGATGTTCTACAACGCCATCGCCAACGGAGGTAAAATGATTCGACCGATGCTGGTAACCTCAATCCAGCAGAACGGTGAAGAAATCAAGCGCTTCAAGCCCGAGGTAATAGAGAGTTCGATATGCAGTTCCCGCACGCTGACCGACATCCGCAGTGCCCTGCATGACGTCGTGTGGGACGACCATTTAGGTACGGCTTCCAAGCATCTATGGAGCCGCAAAGCGCAGAGCAATCTGGTGCACATCGCCGGCAAAACCGGTACGGCGCAGTTGTTCATCCCCGGGCACGGTTACTCCAGCAAACGGCACCGCATCACGTTCGTGGGCTATTTCCCGGAAGAGAACCCGCAGTACACCTGTATTTGCATGATCGAAGACCCGCAATGGCCGTACGACGCCGGAATGGACTGCGGTTCAACCGTGCGCGTTATTGCCGAGAAAACGATGGCATACACGGGATGCTATGTCTATGAAAACGGCGTGCGCAAACTTGAAAAACGTTAGCCGGTTTAGAACCGGAGCAAGATATACTATGCAGTTACAAGAATTATTATCAGTGATTGAACCGATTGAAATCATCGGTTCGACAGACAAAGAGATTAACGGCCTGCATTTTGACAGCCGTAAGATCGGTGCAGGTGACCTCTTCGTTGCCCAAGTAGGTACAGCTGTGGACGGACACACGTTCATTGAGGGTTGCATTGAGAAAGGCGCCACAGCGGTGGTGCTCTCCAACAAGGAATACATCAAACATCAAACATCAAACATCACGTATATTCTTGTCGAGAACACAGACAAGGCGCTGGGCCTGTTGGCGAGCAAGTGGTTCGGCGAACCGTCCAAAGCGCTGACGCTGGTAGGTGTGACGGGTACGAACGGCAAAACGACCATCGCCACCTTATTATATAAACTCGTGCGCGCGTTGGGCCACAAAGCCGGTCTGCTCTCCACCGTGGTCAATTATATCGAAGATGAAGCCGTGCCGGCTACCCACACCACGCCGGATGCGATTGAACTAAATGGTCTGTTGCGACGCATGGTGGATGCCGGGTGCAAGTACGCTTTTATGGAAGTATCGTCACACGCGATTGCACAAGAACGCATCGCCGGACTCGATTTTGACGGTGCCCTTTTCACCAACCTCACGCGCGATCACATCGACTATCATAAGACTTTCGACAACTATCGCGACACTAAGAAACGCCTCTTCGACGAACTCAAAAAAAGTGCCTTCGCCGTCACCAACAAAGATGATAAGAACGGCCTCGTGATGACGCAAAACTGCAAGGCTGCCGTACGCACCTACTCCACCCGCTCGTTGGCTGATTACAAGGCGCAGATTCTGGAAGAAGGTTTCGACGGCATGCTGCTCAGTCTCAACGGGAAAGAAGTCTTTGTGCCGCTCGTCGGACGCTTCAATGTATCCAACCTGCTCTGCATCTACGGAGCAGCACTCAACCTCGGTTTCGAGGAACTCGATGTACTGCGTGTGCTCTCGACGCTCAAGCCCGTAAACGGTCGTTTCGAAACGATTCACAGCCCCAAAGGATGGACCGCTATCGTGGACTACGCGCATACGCCGGATGCCGTGGATAATGTTATCCAGACCATCCGTGAGATCAAGAAAGAAGGAGCCAAACTGATCACGGTTGTAGGCTGCGGAGGCAACCGCGACAAAGGCAAACGACCCATGATGGCGAAAATCGCGAAACAAGGTAGCGAACAACTCATCCTTACATCCGACAACCCCCGTGATGAAGAGCCCGCGGATATCCTTAACGATATGAAAGCCTGGCTCACCGAAGAAGAACTGCGCTCCACGCTCGTCATCGAAGACCGCGCCGCAGCTATCCAGACGGCGTGCACGCTTGCCCAAGCCAACGACGTCATCCTCGTCGCCGGGAAAGGACACGAAGACTATCAAATCATCAAAGGCGTCAAGCATCACTTCGACGACCACGAACAAATTCGCCGGTACGTATAGGCGAATTTAATCGCGCCCTTGCGGCAGAGAACTGGTCCGTAAATACTGTTAAATTATGCTATATCATTTTTTCCATCATTTCAATGATCTGTTAGGTGCCCGACTGTTCACCTACATCTCCTTCCGCGCCATCACCGCAGGCGTCTTGGCGCTGTGCGTCAGTATCTGGTTCGGTAATTGGTTCATCAATTATATGAAGCGTCATAACATCTCCGAGACGCAGCGAGATGAGAAAATAGACCCGTTCAACGTAGCGAAAAAAGGGGTGCCTACCATGGGCGGCATCATTGTCATCGCCGCTATCCTGCTGCCCTGTCTGCTGCTCGGAAAACTGACGAACGTCTATATGATCCTGATGCTCGTCACCACCCTACTCATGGGTTCGCTGGGTTTCGCAGACGACTATATCAAGACCTTCCGCAAGAATAAAGACGGACTCAACGGATGGATTAAAATCGGAGGACAGGTTATTCTGGGACTTATTGTAGGCCTGACGCTGCGTTTTGCGCCAATGACCACGATGAACGAAGTGGTAACAAGTCATATCGAGCGAAACATGGTCGTGGTGGATAAGAGCCCGGAGATCAAGTCCACGCAGACAACCATTCCCTTCGTCAATCATCATAACTTCAACTACGCCGACCTCTTCTCTTGGACCGGCGAGCAAAATAAATACCGCTTCGGATGGATCTTCTTCGTGCTGCTGACCGTCTTCGTAGTGGCGGCGGTAAGTAACGGAGCTAACCTCAATGACGGCATGGATGGTATGTGTGCCGGCAACTCGGCTATCATCGGCATCGCTTTGCTTATACTGGCATATACCTCGGGTAGCGTCGTGTGGGCGGAGTATTTTGATGTGATGTATATCCCGGGTAGTGAAGAACTGGTGGTCTTCCTTGCGTCATTTATCGGTGCGCTGGTGGGTTACCTCTGGTGGAACGGATTCCCTGCGCAGGTCTTTCTGGGAGATACGGGGAGTCTTACTGTCGGAGGAATCATCGGGGTCTGCGCCATGGTTATACATAAAGAGCTGATGATTCCTGTGCTTTGCGGGGTATTTCTCATGGAGAGTGTCTCCGTCATCTTACAGACTCAGGTGTATAAATTCTATAAGAAACGTGGGCGCCACGTTCGTATTTTCAAGCGAGCTCCGTTACATGACCATTTCCGTACCCCTGTCGAACAAGTACTGAAAATCGACCCCACATGCGCCATTATCTTCAAAGGAAGCACTAAACTGCACCATGAGACAAAGATTGTTCTACGTTTCTGCATCGTTACACTCATTTTGGCTGCCATCACTATCCTAACCCTTAAAATAAGGTAATTATGAAAAGAATTGTTGTTTTAGGTGCCGGAGAATCCGGAACAGGCGCGGCTATACTCGCCAAAGAAAAAGGTTTTGATGTGTTCGTCTCGGACTGCGGCACCATCACCGATCCCTATCGTGCGTTGCTCGACCAGAACGGCGTGCCTTGGGAAGACGGCAAGCATACGGAGGCGCTCATTCTCAATGCCGACGAAGTCGTCAAATCCCCGGGCATCCCTTTGACCGCACCACTCATTCAGAAGCTGCAGGCACAAGATACGCCCATCATCTCCGAGATCGAGTTCGCGGCGCGTTATACGCATGCCAAGATGATCTGTATCACGGGTTCGAACGGCAAGACCACGACCACTTCGCTCATCCATTATATCCTCCGTCAGGCAGGTCTCAACGTGGGCCTCGCGGGCAATATCGGTAATTCGCTCGCGCTGCAGGTAGCGCACGAAGATCATGACTATTATGTCATCGAGCTCTCGTCCTTCCAACTTGATAATATGTATGATTTCAAGGCTGACATAGCCATCTTGCTCAATATCACACCCGACCACCTCGACCGGTATGATTTTCAGTTCCAAAACTATGTCGATGCCAAGTTCCGCATCACGCGCAACCAAACGGCGGATGACGCCTTCATCTATTGGGCGGAAGACCCGGTTATCGACCGCGAGATGAAAAAAATCCAGTTGGGAGCGACGCTCTATCCGTATGGGTTCACCCAACCCAACCCGCTGCCTGTCGGCGAAGATGAATTAGTGCTCAAGGGTCGGCATAATGTCCTCAATTCGATGGCGGCAACCATCGCTGCGAATGTGCTCAAAATCAAGAATGAAGTCATTCGCAAGAGCCTGATGACCTTCCAAGGCGTGGAGCACCGGCTCCAATATGTAGCTACCGTCAAAGGCGTGCGCTGGATCAATGACTCCAAGGCAACCAACGTAAACTCCTGCTGGTACGCGCTTGAAGCCATGACCACGCCTACCGTCCTCATCCTCGGCGGCAAGGACAAAGGCAACGACTACAGCGAGATTGACGACCTCGTGCGCGAGAAATGCCATACGCTCGTCTTCATGGGCCTCCACAACGAGAAACTGCGCGAACACTTCGGAGGTTTTGGTTTGCAAATTATCGACACCGATAATTTGCACGATGCTATCCAAGGCGCCTACAATGCCGCGCACGAAGGTGATACGGTGCTGCTCTCGCCCTGCTGCGCATCCTTTGACCTCTTCAAATCATACGAAGACCGCGGCGAACAGTTCATGGACGCCGTACGCAAATTATGAAATTAAATTTCAAAAATATTGACCGCACCTTCTGGGGACTGTTTATCATCCTCATCGTGGTCGCCATCATCGCCCTGTTCTCGGCGTCCTCGACCCTCGTCTATATGCATCATTCGGCGTTGGGTCCCATCGGGCAACAGATGCTGTTCATCGTGCTCGGCGTCATCGCCGCGTATGGTATTCAGTTCGTACCTACCTACTGGGTGCGTTTCGGCGGCTATCTCCTTCTGGGCATCAGTACCCTGCTCGTCTATTCAACCATGATTCCGGGCAACCCGATGGTCGTCTCCATCAATGGTGCCGCACGATGGGTACATATAGCCGGCATCACGTTCCAACCCTCCGAGTTAGCCAAACTGTCGCTTATCATCGTCGTGGCGGACCAACTCGCGCGCATTCGATCCGAAGCGGACAAACAGAAGTATTTCTATCGCACGCTCATCATCTCCGGCATCGTCATGCTGCCTATCATGGCGTCTAACCTGTCCACAGCGGTACTCATCGGCCTCATCGTCTTCTGTCTTTGGATCCTCGCGCGTATCCCTTGGAAATACACGCTGTCCGTCGTCGGCATCGCGGTCCTCGTGCTCGGCCTCGGTTACGCCATCGTAGAATTCGGTTTTGTGCAACACGACAAGGAGATGAAAGGACCCTTCAAACGTGCTACCACATGGGTCAAACGTATCGACCGCCATTTTGTGGAAGACAACGGGTCCAAATATCAGTTGAATGAAGATCAAACCAATATCCAAGAGGTGTACGCAGCCGTAGCCATCGCACGCGGAGGTGTCTCACCCATCGGCGTACTGCCGGGTAATAGTAAGGAGCGCGACTACCTGCCGCTCGCCTTCGCCGATTATATCTTCGCCATCATCGTCGAAGAGTCCGGTGTCATAGGCGCAGGTTTTCTCATCTTCCTCTATCTCGCTATCCTCTTCCGCGCATGCAATGTGTCGAGCCGCTATTCCGACATGCCGGCGATGCTCATGACGATGGGCTTGGCGCTCATGATAACCTGCCAGGCGCTCATCTCTATGCTCGTTGCTGTAGGACTCGGACCCGTCACCGGTCAACCCCTACCCCTTATATCACGAGGCGGCACATCCGTGCTCATCACCTCTATCTATTTCGGCATCATGATGGGTGTCAGCCGCGAGCAGATCGAACTCCGCGAACGTGTCGAAGAGATCCGCGAAGAGAGTGCCGAAGATGCCCCGATTGTAACTCTTGAATAAAATATGAAATACCTTATCTCAGGCGGAGGAACCGGTGGTCACATCTTCCCCGCAGTCAGTATCGCGAATGCGCTGAAGGAACTCGATCCGGAGGCAGAGATTTTGTTTGTCGGTGCGCTCGGTCGTATGGAGATGGAGCGTGTGCCGCAAGCGGGTTATGACATCGTCGGCTTGCCCGTACGGGGCTTCAACCGTGCCCAGCCGTGGAAAAACATCTCGGTGCTCATCGACCTCGTCAAATCCATTCGCCAAGTAAAGAAAATCATCCGTGATTTCAAACCCAACGTAGGCGTAGGTGTAGGCGGTTACGCGTCCGGTGCGGCGATGTGGGCGGCAGCCCGAATGGGTATTCCTATCCTGCTGCAGGAGCAGAACGGTTTCGCCGGAGTGACCAACAAAATCCTCAAGGACAAAGCCGCTAAGATTTGCGTGGCATATGAGAACATGGACCGCTTCTTCCCTGCCGATAAGATCATCCTCACCGGCAACCCCGTCCGCCAAAACCTCTTAAACGGTGTAGCCCATAAACGTTCCAAAGGCACAATAAACGGCGAAGCCCATAAACATTTATTGATCATCGGCGGCAGCCTCGGTGCCCGCACAATCAACGATGCTATCAAAGCGGCGTTGCCTCAGTTGGCGAAGAGTGATATTCATGTGGTTTGGCAGACGGGCAAAATCTATTACGAGAAATGTGTAGCTGCATGGGAAGCAGCAGGCAAACCGGCGAATATAGAAGTGCACGATTTCCTCTCCGACATGCCGGATCAGTACGCGACAGCCGACCTCGTCATCTCGCGTGCCGGCGCTTCGTCCATCAGCGAACTGTGCCTCCTCGGCAAACCTGCCGTCTTGGTGCCTTCGCCCAACGTAGCTGAGGATCATCAGACGCATAATGCGATGGCGCTGGTGAATAAGAACGCTGCGGTGCTCGTGCGCGATGCGGATGCGGCGGAGCAACTCGTGCCTACCGCTATCGAACTCATCAACGATAAAAAACGGCTTGAGCAGCTCCATACGAATGTATTGAAACTCGCTCAAACCGATTCAGCGCGCCGTATCGCCGAAGAGGTGATTAAGCTGGCGCGTAATTAACCAAGTCGCCGTTCAGGAAACTGTCATACGCGGTCATATCAATCAGACCGTGACCACTCAGGTTGAAGAGAATCACCTTCTCTTCGCCTTTTTCTTTGCAGGCCAGCGCCTCGCGAATCGTGGCTGCGATGGCGTGACAACTCTCCGGAGCAGGGATGATACCCTCCGTGCGCGCAAAGAGCAGACCCGCGTCGAATGACTCCAACTGCGGGATATCCACACCGCGCATATAGCCATCTTTGAGCAACTGACTCACGATCACACCCGCGCCGTGATAGCGCAGACCGCCTGCGTGGATATTAGCCGGCTTGAAATCGTGACCGAGCGTGAACATCGGCAGCAGCGGCGTGTAACCCGCCGTATCGCCGAAATCGTACTCAAATTTACCCTTCGTCAACTTCGGACAGCTCGCCGGCTCAGCAGCTATAAAATCTATCTTCTTCTCGCCGCGCAATTGGTGTCTCATGAACGGAAAAGCCAACCCGCTGAAGTTACTTCCGCCTCCGAAGCAGGCTATGATGATATCCGGCTGCTCACCCGCCAGCGCCATCTGCTTCTCCGCTTCCAGACCGATCACCGTCTGATGCAGCGCCACGTGATTCATCACCGACCCTAACGTGTACTTGCAGTTCGGCGTCGTCGTCGCTAACTCTACCGCTTCCGAGATGGCCGTGCCTAACGAGCCCGGATGGTTCGGGTCAGCAGTGATGATATCCTTGCCGGCGCGTGTACTCATCGAGGGCGAACCCGTCACCGTGGCGCCGAACGTACGCATGATAGAGCTCCTGTACGGCTTCTGCTGCATCGATATCTTCACTTGATATACCGCGCACTCCAAGCCGAACGTCTTTGCCGCATAACTCAGCGCGGCGCCCCATTGACCGGCTCCCGTCTCTGTCGTCACGTTCGTCACACCCTCTTGCTTGCAGTAGTAGCATTGCGGGATAGCCGAGTTCAACTTGTGCGAACCGAGCGGATTGACGCTCTCGTTCTTGAAGTATATGTGTGCCGGCGTACCTAACGCTTCTTCCAATGCATACGCGCGCACGAGCGGCGTCGAGCGGTAGTATTTGTATCGTTCAAAAACCTCTTCCGGGATGTCTATCCATGCGTGCGTCTGATCCAACTCCTGTTTCGCGCACTCTGCCGCAAATATATGCGCCAAATCATCCGCGTTCAGCGGCTCTCTGGTCGCAGGGTTCAGCAGCGGCATAGGCTTGTTCACCATCTCCGCTTGGATGTTGTACCATTGACGCGGCAACTCGTCCTCCGTCAAAATAAATCGTTTCTGTTTGCTCATAATAAAATCTTGACTTTGTTTCTAAATTCAAATTCGGCGGCAAAGATACTGCTTTTTCCGCATATACGCAAATTAAAGTGACAAAAATGCTTTTTTTTGTTAAAAAATTGCCGAAATATTTGGTCATTTCAAAAAAATGTCGTACCTTTGCACGCTTTTTCGCGCGATGCGCGTGAGCGATAACATTATTAACTAATTAAAATTAACATTTACTACATGGTAAATCATTATGAAGCTGCCTTCGTTTTAACTCCCGTTTTGTCTGAACCGCAGACGAAGGAGGCAGCAGAAAAATTCGAGAATCTTCTCACGTCGAATGGTGGTACCATTCTGAACCGTGAGGAGTGGGGCTTGAAGCAACTCGCTTACCCCATCCAAGGTAAAAATTCGGGTTTCTATTTCATTCTTCAATTTGATGTAGAGCCCGCAGTAATCGCTACCCTCGAGACTGAGTTCCGTCGTGACGAGCGTGTAATCCGCTTCCTGACAACGCGTCTTGACAAGTACGCATTCGAGTACGCTGAGAAGCGTCGTGGTAAAAAAGTTCAACCTAAAGAAGAGGAGGCTTAATCATGGCACAGAATGACGAGATTCGCTATCTGACTCCGCAAGGTTCGGATCAGAAGAAGAAAAAGTACTGCCGTTTCAAAAAGAGCGGTATCAAGTACATCGATTACAAAGATCCTGAGTTCCTCAAGAAGTTCCTGAATGAGCAAGGTAAGATTCTTCCTCGCCGCATCACCGGTACTTCGCTGAAGTTCCAACGCAAAGTTGCTCAGGCCGTTAAGAAAGCACGCCACTTGGCTCTGCTGCCTTACGTAACCGATATGATGAAATAATTGTTTAACCGACTTAATTGAAAGGAAAAATTATGGAAGTAATTCTGATTCAAGACCTTGCAAACCTCGGTTTCAAAGGAGACATCGTAAAAGTACGTGATGGCTACGGACGCAACTATCTGCTCCCGCAGAAGATTGCTATCATCGCTAA
>JAILMN010000008.1 GCA_024692565.1 Paludibacteraceae bacterium | reverse complement strand
TCTGGATAACATGGAGGAAATTCAACTCTTCAACGGCCAGAAATCCGATATATTCCAGTCTGCGCGCGAGTTCGGTGCCGCAGGTAATGTGTATCTCACTACGCGTAAACCTTATTTTAAAGCGGGCGAGCGCGCGCATGTACATGCGCAGATACGTTGCGGATCGTTTGCGTTGGCGAATCCGAATGTGGGCGTAGACGTCAAGCTGGCAGAAGGCTTGGCGCTGACCATGGATGCAGAGTACGTCTATTCAAATGGCAAATATCCGTTCCGTTACCGTCGTGTGTTGCCCACAGGCGAGACGGCATACGATACTACGGCTATCCGCCAGAACGGAGATATTAATGCCGTGCGCGCGGAATTAGGCCTTCATCACTATTATCGTACAACCGGTTTCTGGCGCATTCATGCGTATAACTACTGGAGTGAACGCGGTATTCCCGGAGCGATTGTCAATAATGTATGGCGAAACGGAGAAAGACTATGGGACCGCAATTCATTCGTACAGGCCCAGTGGCAGGATGAGTGGTTCGGGCGATGGAATACCCGCCTTCTGGTCAAATATGCCAATGATTACACGCATTATATCAATTATGACGAGCGTTTATTGCCTTCTAACAACGAGTATCTGCAGCAAGAAGTCTATCTGTCGCTTGCCAATAAAGTGCAGATTTTCAAATGGTGGGACGTCTCGCTTGCGTATGACTATCAGTATAATACCTTAGCGCGAGAGAACTTGTTGTTAGACGCCTCACCGGAATACTTCAGCCGTCATAGCCATTGGCTGAGTGCTGCAACGGCATTGAATATCAAGGAATATCTGCGCATGCAAGCGTCTGTGCTGATGACGGTCGTGGATAATGATAAACCTCGTGTGACGCCGGGTGTATTCCTCTCGTTCAGACCGTATCCGGCTATCGACCTCAGTATCAATGCTTTCTATAAGCAGAGTTATCGCTATCCGACATTCAACGACCTCTATTATACCGATTTGGGTAACGCTTCGTTACGTCCGGAATTAGCTCGTCAACATAGTGTTGAAATTGCGTACAGGAAGGTCAATAAGGCCTATCAACTCAATTTCGCAGCCTCATATTATTACAATCGCGTGACGGACAAGATTATCGCTTACCCGAAAGGGCAACAGTTCCGCTGGACAATGCTCAATCTGGGCACGGTGAAGATAAACGGCGTGGATGCCAAGGCAGATATGTCGTTCTATCTGCCGCTGCGCTTTGTGTTGCGTGGACGCCTTAATTATACCTATCAGACGGCCATCGACGTCACGAATCCTGACGACACCTATTACGGACACCAAATTCCGTATATACCGTGGCACAGCGGTAGTGTGGTGCTCGGCCTGGACTGGCAAAGCAAACGCGGAGACCACTACGGTCTCAATTATTCATTCATCTATGTAGGCGAGCGATACAGCCAACAGGAGAACACGATTTATAACTATGTACAGCCTTGGTACACCCACGACTTGTCGCTTTATGGCGAATGGATTGTCCCTACATCCGACGTCAATCAGCGTGCGGTGTGGTTAAAGGCAAATATCGAAATCAATAACTTGCTCGGACAGGATTACGAAGTAATCCAGAATTACCCGATGCCTAAACAAAATATACGGTGTACACTCGCAGTAAGATATTAAATCATTTGAGATTTGACATTTTGCATTTTACATTTGTAATTTGTTTGCTCTTCACCGCGTGTCGCGGCGATGAGATCGTGTATCCTACCATCGGAGACCACGTTACAGATGAAGTGCGTACGGGCGGATTATATGTGCTATGCGAAGGAAATATGGGCTCTAATAAAGCCCGTTTGGATTATATCAACCTGGAAAATGGCACGTATTATTCCAATTGGTACGGAGGTCAAAACCCTCGCCAAATAAAGGAATTGGGCGATGTTGGTAATGATCTGCAGCAGTATGGGCAGCGCTTGTATGCGGTGATTAATTGCTCGCATAAAGTCGAAGTGATGGATATGCAAGCGCGGCATATCGGACAAATAGAACTGCCTAACTGTCGCTACATGGCGTTCTATGGCAATAAACTATATGTCAGCGCGTATGTGGGCTCTGTCGCCGATCCGGAGATGTTAGGCTCGGTGTACGAAGTGGACACAGCGACGCTTCAAGTGACGCGAGAGGTCAAAGTCGGGCATCAGCCGGATGAACTATGTGTAATGGGCGATAAGTTGTATGTCTGCAATTCCGGCGGATACCTCACTAATCAATACGACTCCACGCTTTCCGTAATAGACTTGCACTCTTTTACCGAAACGCAACAAATCATTGTTGGTCTTAATCCTACGCGGTTACGCAAAGATAATCAGGACCGCCTGTGGGTTTGCTGTCAAGGCAATTACGCAAAAACGAAGCCGAATGTGGTCATCATTGATAATACCGCAGTTTTGAAGCGTATAGAGACGCCTTGTGCGAATATATCCATACAAGGTTCAACGGCTTATATTTTGGATAATGAAGCACATGCATTGAGAGCTTTTTCGACCATCGACTTTACGGAACAGCCACAACCAATAGATATTTCCAACTACGAACACCCGTATGGACTGTTGGCGACACCGGATGCTCTTTATATCACGGACGCCAAGAACTATGTCTCGTCAGGAGTGTTATATTGCTATAGTTACGAAGGCACAGAACGCTGGAAAGTCAAGACGGGAGACATACCCGGTCATTTATGCCGCGTAACGGGTGCGTACGACCTGTATCCGGATACTACCAAACATGACACAACGACCACTTTATCGCCTTACATACACAAAGTGTATGAGTTCATGCCGGGCATGGGACAATTCGTCAACTTATTGCCCAAATATGAGGAGGGGGATAATGAAGAGATTATGCTTCGTAAGTGTGAACAGGCAATTGCCAACAATGCGAAAGGAACGATTAGTTTAGGAGGTTGGGGCGGATATGTCACGTTTGGCTTTGACCATGCGGTAGAGAATAAAGAAGGCCGGGATATTCAAATCCTCGGTAATGCGTTCTATCAGTCCGGAAGTAATATTTATGGCAGTAGTGAACCTGGCATTGTGCTGGTGAGTAGGGATGATAATAGGAATGGCTTGCCCGATGATAAATGGTACGAACTGAAGGGTTCTCTATACGATGATCCAAATACGGATCATTCTTTCACACGAACTTACACGCGTGCAGGTGACACACTGCAAAATGATTTCTACAAGCAACCATATTACCCGCTGTGGATAGAAGCCGACGAATACACACTCCATGGCGCCAAACTGCCGTCGCAGTCAGAGAAAGTCAATAACCAGTATGTACAGCGGATCCTAGAATATGGATACGTAGATAATAAACCCAATACAGACATAGATGGCACTTCCTTCGATATCTCATGGGCAGTAGATGAGAACGGAAGTCCGGTTAATCTGCCGAATGTGGACTTCATTCGTGTCTACACCGCGGTGGACGAGATTCTGTCCATGACCGGAGATTTGAGCACAGAGATCACAGGAGCTATCGACTTGCATATGAAGCAATAGTGCGTATAACACACTCATAATCAATTATTTATTAACAGTTTAAAACAAAACAAAAATGAAAAAGAGTTTCTTATTTGTAGCTGCATTGGCGCTGGTATTTGCGTCATGTAACAATGAAGAAGTCGTTAAATTCGAAGCCGGTTTTGAAGAGGCAGCCAATAGCCCCAAAGCACCGGAAAGCGAATTAGTGTACGATCATGACACCGCAGTTGTGTTCAAGAGCGGTAATTTTGAGTTGCCACAAGTAGTATCTTGGGGTGGAGGCGCTGTATCAGGTGCGGTCATATCCAACCGCACGGATAAAGCGTATGCTAAGTTGGCAGATGCTTACAAGTCCATGGCCGGAGGTGCTCACACGGGTAAGAACTATGTTGTATGGTACCATAGTGCTTGGACTCCGGATACCATTCGTCTCACGACAGCTGCTGTTGTACCGGGCATGTATGTATGCAACAACTCGTACGCTTATTCGTCTATCACCAAGGGCGATGACTATGCCGGAGGTCCCTTCGTAGATGGAGACTATTTCACTTTGATCGTTGGTGGTTTGCTTAATGGCGTAGCGGTTAATGCGACTGTGGAATTTGATCTCGCACGCGGCACCGACGTTGTTACAGAGTGGACTTTTGTTGATCTGTCCAAACTTGGCAAGATTGATGCGATCGTCTTCTCGATGATCGGAAGCCGCACGGGTGACTTTGGTCTGAATACACCGAGTTATTTCTGCATCGACGATCTGGGCATTAAGGCTCCTGAAAAGAAGTAATGCGACGGTTTTTACCGATATTAGGATTGCTGCTTTGCTTTGCGGGCTGTGCCAAACAGTCCGCAGAGCAGGGGAGTATCCCTGCCGGCAATAAGTACGCCACAGGCTTTCAGATAACGCCTACCGACACCGGCATTATTGTAGAGGTATTCCAACCGTATCAACGCGTTTGTATCAAAGAGCCTATGCGTAGGCTGGGTACCATGAGCACCGTGCAGGTGGGATTTCTCTATGCGATAGACGCGTTGGACTGTTTGGTGGCTGTATGCAATCCCGAACTCATTTATACGCCTATCAGCGGCGATGAAATTGATTTAGGGGATAGTATGAAGCCCAGCGCCGAAAGAGCGTTACAAGCCAATTTAGACGCCCTCTTGGCCGTCAATTACGGCCAGTATGACAACCTCGAGGCGGCGCGATTAGAGAAATTGAGCATCTTCACCATTTATATCAACGAGTGGCAAGAAGCTTCTCCGTTGGCTCGTGCCGAATGGATCCGAGTGCTCGGCGCCCTCACCGGTAAGTTGCATGAGGCGGACAGCGTCTTCACGGAAATAGAGACGCGTTATAACGCGTTAGTGGTCGATAGTCTGCAGCCGATAGCCATCATGAGCGGTAATAATTTCCGCGGCACATGGTACGTCCCGAGCGGCAAGAACTACTTGGCGTACCTCTTTAAGGATGCAGGCGCACAGTACCCCTTCTATGACGATATGCGCGAGACCTCTATCCCGCTGACGATTGAAGAGACGCTCCGTTATTTCGGAAATGCCGATGTATGGGTTGGCGCATCTGGAAACAGTCTGGAGGAGTTGACGCAACTTGATGAGAAGCATGCGTGGTTCAAGGCCTACAAGACAGGTCGTGTCTATAACTGGCGCAAACAGCAGAAGGATGGCGGAGCCAATAATTTCTGGGAGCGTGGGGTAGTACACCCTGAAGAAATGTTAGAGGACGTTATCCATATTCTGAATAACGCCCCCGACAGTCTATTGCATTTCGCGAGCCACCTCCAGTAGGCAGGCCCTGCATAAGCAATCTTTATAGGAAGCACGTAAATACGTTCGTGCTTTGTCTGAAAGATTTATCCCTGCGCATTGACACAATGCAGGAGTGTCGTGAAGACAAAGAAACTCTGTCCCACAACGAGGACAGAGTTTTTTCATTTCTTCAACTTAACGATCAATGTGCTGATGGCCGGCATCTCGATATCCGTGCGGCTGAGGTCCACTTCTTCGCCGTTCAGCGGGTTAATGCCTCTGGCATTATACTTGCTTAGAATCTCTGCGTAGTTGGCCGTAGGAATGGTACGCGGCTCGTCTGCTGCATTAGCGAAGACAAACACCGCCTCATCGTCATTATACCTGAAGAACGCATAGGTGTTATTACGCGCCATGAAATGCATAGTGCGGCCGAAATGAAGTACCGGTTCGTTCTTACGCCATTGGAATAGTGCACTCTGGAAATCAAACATCTGCTGCATCTCCGGCGTCACTTGATCGCCCTGAGGAAGCGGCATACGCAGATAAGAGTGGTTGTTGATATCATCTCCGGCACTCATGGCATACTCATCGCCATAGAACAGCTGAGGAATACCACGCATTGTGGCCAGCAGTACATAACCCAGACGCACACGGCGCAGGTCACGATCCTTTACCACGTCGCGGATACGCGCCATGTCGTGGTTGCCGAGGAAGGTCAGCAGTTTATTCACATCGCCGTACTGATAGTCCATCGCAACAGCATCATAGACCTTCGTCAATCCGCCGCCCCAATAGTTACCGTCATTCTCCAATGCCTGACGAATCGCCTCTTCTACAGGGAAATCCATTACGGTAGGCAGGTTGGAGTCAAATCCGTCAAAGTTCTTTGTGCCGCTTTGCCAATAAGCGACAGCAGGTGCCGGACGTGTCCAACACTCACCAACGATATTGATGTTCGGATACTCTTTGCGGATTGCTGCTAACCATGCAGCGCCCGGCAGTTTCTCAATGTACGGATAGGTATCCACACGCAGACCATCAAGGTTCGCATATTCGATCCACCAGATTGCCCACTGTTGGAAATACTTCAGCAGATCCGGGTTCTCGAGGTTCATATCCGGCATGGGTTTATCAAACCAACCGCGGTTGCTCAGCAAACGGTCATATTCCGATGCATTGATGTCATAATTGGCGGTGAAGCAGTTATTGGTATTCGTGAACTCCGGGAATTGGTTAATCCAGTTCTGATACGGCAGATCTGCTATCCACCAGTGTGCTGCGCCACAATGATTCGGCACCATGTCCATGATGATCTTCAAGCCTTTCTCATGCGCTTTCTGTACCATCTGTGCGTACTGCGAGTTAGTGCCGTAACGCGGATCGATGTGGTAATAATCCGAGCATGCGTAGCCGTGATAAGACCAAGCCTCTTCGTCGTCCCCCAGCATCGGAGTCGGCCAGATAGCTGTTGCGCCAAGTTCAACGATGTGGTCGAAACTATTGATGATACCTTGTATATCACCGCCCCAACGACCGTTCACGTCGTCCTTGTTGCCTTTTTCGCGGGTGTTAGGAGTGCTGTTATTGCTCTCGTCACCATCTACAAAGCGATCGCTCATGATCAGGTACACCACATCGGACGCATCAAAACTCTTGCGCTCGCGGCTTCCTGCATTGCGCTCGGCGATCAAGTAGTCATAGGTCGCTTTCTTGTTGCCTTTCTTCAACGTAATACGGTATACGCCCGGCTGGAACACACCAAAGTCCACAAACAAGTAGTTCGGACTCTCAGCATTATGTTGCTTGCCCGGCACGAGGCCCAGACACTCGCCGCGAACCACCTTACCGTTCACGATCTGTTGTACACTCACTTTGGCATCTGCCAGGTCTTGACCATGGAACATAAGCGTCAGCGGCGTTTCCATGTTCGTCCACCAGTTGAGCGGTTCCACTTGTTGAATCTTTGGCGCTGCATGCATCATGGCGCTCATCAGAAGCAGTCCGAAGACTACGGAAATCGTTTTTTTCATCGTATTAAGTGTTTATAAATCGCGAATGTATATATCGTCTATCTGATGGTCTTTCTTGATCTTCAGATAATGGTTTTTGAAGGAACGCATCTCGGGAGTAGGAGCGTGTAAAAAGTCCTCCGTGCCTTGATGGTCAATGCGCTCAATCACCATACCGAGACTTATCTTATGTGTATCCAGCGCAGGTTGATATGTCTTCTCTTCATTCTCTTCGGAAACGATCTCTCGCAGCACATTTACCTCCACTAAACGGGACAACAACTGATTTACCAAGCGGATGGGCAAATTGTCGCGAATGGCTAATTCGTGTGCCGTCAAAGGGGCTTCGTCTGCTTCAAAGCGCTTAATAATTGACGAAAGC
>JAILMN010000015.1 GCA_024692565.1 Paludibacteraceae bacterium | reverse complement strand
TTTGGATCCTATCGCATCCAGAAGCTAAATTGGATGCATCCAATCAATAATCCACTACTTTAGCCATACACAATTAGGGCTGCAACATCAATGTTGCAGCCCTAACTTTATGTAACCACCTGTACTTTAATGGATGGTTACAAAGATTAGAGGTTAGAAGTTAGAGATTAGAGGGTTAGAGAGAAAAGAAATAGGGGCGCCGAAGCGTCCCTATTCTTTTTTGGTATCAGTTCGGATTAGCGAACTTGAGCACCTTGTACGTTGAACATCTTGTTGTCACGAACGATGTAGAGAACGCCATCAACCATAACTTTCTGAGCCTTCTCGGTCAGCACGATATCCTCGATACCTTGCTCCTCGCCCGGAGTCCATTGATACGAATCAGGATCGCTGAAGTCGATAGCAACAGCTTCATCAGAACCAAATTTCTGGTTGTCGGCATCCTTCCAAGTATCACCTTCAGAATCATATACTTGGATTTGCTTAGCCCAACCCATAGCGTGCGAACAGAACTTGAATTGGCATCCTTCGTATGCGTCAATGGTAACGGTCCATAAGCCCGGTGTGTTACCCGGAGTCATGATAGCACCTTCATCCCAAGAAGACTTGATACCTTGCTCTTCGTCTGCATCTCTCCAACCACCGCGTACTTCTACTTGCGCAGGAGCCTCAACAGTCGGGAGTTTTGCGGTAATAGTATAGGTGTGCTCAACTTTTGCTTTGCAGCGGCCCCATTGGAACTTCGTCAAATCGCTCCAGTCATACTCAATTGTAGCATCTGTACCGGTTGTGAAGTTTGCACCACCATTAATACGGCTCCAATCGCCATCAATATTCTCCTGGAGATAAGAGTCATCGTTCCAACCCGGTTTAGAAACTACTGCGCCAGTGCCATCAATCAAACCGCAAACGATTTGATACTCTGCACCTTCACGAGCTTTGAAGGAATATTTATACACACCCTTAAGCACAGCAGCAGACCTCTCTTCGTCAAGTTGCATCTGCATGAAATTCTCTTCCCAACCGGTCATCTCACCAATAAGGAACGGAACTGCAAAACCATCGCAACCTAAGTTGTTAGTAACGTATACAATGTAGTTGTGGTATACTGCAGTACACGGATTAGCTTTCCACTCATCAACCGTAAATACGTTTGGAGCATCAGTACCATAGTGAATCATATCGATCTCACCAGGAAGACCAGCTACGATTTCTACGCTACCACGGATAACAGTAGCAGCACCAATCTGATAGTTCCAGTTGAATGCACCGTCGCCACCTTTCATAACCGGTTTTGCTTGGAGACCCTTTTCTGCATCAGGCTCATCTTCCGGATCGTAAGCTACTACATACCAACCGTCGTAACCTTCTACAGCCTCAACAGGCAAACACTTTGCAAGATCGCCACTCCAGCCGTTAAACGAACCGGTAACAACGATGTCGAAGCAGTTCATGTCAGCAGGTACAAAGAAACACATACATACCTGACCCGGAGTCCAATACTCTGCAAGGACAGCATCTGAGGGAACTACGTCCTTCGCTGCGAATACGCTTACGCTCATGAGCGCAGCCGCAATAATTGCATAAAATTTCTTCATAATAGAAAAATTTTAGTTAATAATGTTAGTTAATTAAATATAATGAATGTTAGTTCATTAGTTACAATTAATAGGTATAACCGTCACCACCTTGTGCAGCGAAGGTATTGTTCGGATCCTCCTCTACATCTTTCTTGTAGTTCGGGTTAGCACGTTTGTCCACAGAGGGAACAGGGAACCAGTTCATATACTCCGGCGTTCCGGTTACGAAGAATGCCTGACCATCGTTCTTGCCCATACGGCCTTCCCAATGGTAGTGGTGGAGATCAGATTCCGGTCCGAAGAAACGTCCGAAACGGATGAGGTCAATACGGCGACGACCTTCGTAGTAGAACTCGCGGCTCCACTCATCAAGCAATGTCTCTTCGTCCAGCGAAGGCAGCGGGTCTGCTGCAGCACGCGCACGAATGACATTATTGATGATATTGAGTGCCGCGGCTTTGTCTCCTTTGCGGAAGAGTGCTTCAGCCTGGATCATGTACGCTTCTGCCAAACGGAGCAGAGGGATATCGGTATCCGGCCAGTCTTTGCTTTGACGAGGCGAGTACTTCGGCAGCGAAGCGGTGGAATATACGCCTGTGAACTTGAGTCCAGCCCATGAATCGAACATATACTTGGTATCACCCAGATCTTGGTTACCCTTCAGGTCAAATTTATAACCGGTACTCATACCATCGGAGCAGAGGATTGCACGGTCATCACCCAGATAGGCACGCATCTCATATTCATTATGCACCATATCTTTGGCTGTCTCACGATCAATACCTGCCGGTTTGAGGAATTTATCCACCAAGGTAGGCGACGTACGCATGGAGTGCCACTCTGCCTCAACGCCCCAAGGCATCAAGCCCGGGTTACGATTGGCAGCCACCAACATCTGCGAGCTGGCATAACTCTGCGCATAAAGACCGTCTTGGTACAATTGGAGCAAGGACTCTTTGATGATTGCATCGCGGTTATTGTCGCCCATGAACAACTGCTGATACGGAGTGTAGATAAAGCCGGAGTCTGTTACGATCTTCTGATCAACTCCAACGAGCGAGTGCTGCGGGTTGTCAGTAATCGTAGCTGTAGCCATATCGTATGCCTTGGTCCATGTTGCATCTGCTGTCCAATCCGCATTGTACTTATTGTAAATATCGGCATTGAGGTAGATACGCGCGAGGAGGAGTTGTGCAGCAGCTTTGCCTACGCGGTATTTGGATACGCGCTGAGCAGGCAATACCGTGATCAAGTCCTTGAGCTCCGTCTCCAGCCACTTATACAATTCGTGACGGGGAACGAAGTGCGGGTAATCACTTGACTCCGTGGTGATCAGCGGCGCATAGAGATACATATCCATGAGGTAGAAATAGTGGAACGCGCGAATAAAGCGCACTTCCGCCATACGATTCTGATCCTCTTGTGTCTCTGAGCTGGCGTACGTCAGATAGTGGTTGCAATA
Source organism: Paludibacteraceae bacterium (assembly GCA_024692565.1). Taxonomy (GTDB): domain Bacteria; phylum Bacteroidota; class Bacteroidia; order Bacteroidales; family Paludibacteraceae; genus Colicola. The sequence goes on along the minus strand of JAILMN010000015.1, from coordinate 26,570 downwards.
CTTGATATTCAGATTCAGACGGGTGTAGATAGCCTGGATCATGGTATTGGTACCGGTCCAGTTGGTCTGGTTCATCTGCTTTGCCTCTGCATCATCCCAGATCCACCATGCTTCATCGGAAGTCAACTCATTGCAATACCAAATGGTACGATAGAAACCGGATGTACCGGCATCGATATCCTCTACGTCGGAGTTTTCGCCCGGTCCGGATTGACCAATCAGCGCCATACAAGAGTAGCACTTGGTGAACATACGATCCTGGTTAAAGGATGTAGAGGAGTTCGGATCAATAGGTTTGGTATCGAGGTCCTGAATACACGAGGTGAACGCCAATGCTACGCAAGCCATCGATACATATTTTAATAAACTTTTCATAATAGAATGAGTTTTTCAATTATCAGTTTCAGTTATCAGCTTATTAGAATTGCAGGTTGATACCCAATACGGTAGTCATCGAACGCGGATAAATGGAGTTATCCACACCGCCGAGACCTACTTCCGGATCCAGACCCGTGTATTTGGTAATCACGAACGGATTCGAAACGGTACAGAATGCACGACCCGAAATCTTATTCTTTGCGAATGAGTAACCGAGGGTGATGTTATCGCAACGGAGGAACGAAGCATTCTCCAAGAAGCGATCCGTGATATCATACTCGGCGTTACCGATGATTGTGCTACCTGCCTCATCGTAGATGGTCATGTTATAACCGTCTTTATAATAGGTATTGAACACATCGGTCGGGAGGTTCTTGTAGTATCCATCACGAGCCAAGTTACCGGCTGCCACGTTCTGCAGACGCGTAGAGATGACATTATTGAATACATAGTTACCAATGTTCGCACGGAAGGACATACCGAGGTCGAAGTTATAGAACTGGAACTTCATCTGGAATCCCATGGTGAACGGAGCGACAGGGCTTTGCTTGAAGACCTTATCCTGCTCGTCGATCTTACCATGACCTTCTTCGCCTTCAGCTTGCTGATCTACGATGTACCAGTACTGCGAACCATCATCGCGTGTACCTTTGCGTGACTCATAGAGGTAGAATACATCGGTAGCATAACCGACAGCATATTTGGTAATGGATTTACCGCTCAAACCGGCTCCACCATAACCGCTACCATCGATCATCATTTCCTCACCGTTGATTTTGGTGATCTTATTCTCGTTCCAAGTGAAGTTATAACCGAGATCCCATTTGAATTTCTTACCATAATCGAGGATTACGGCGTTGATGGCGAACTCAATACCTTGGTTCTGGAGCGAACCGACGTTGGACATCACGCGCTTGCGGAAGTTGGTACCCATCGGCGCATTGACATTATTGAGCAAGTCGGTGGTATAACGGAAGTAATAATCGAGAGAACCGGAAATACGGTTATTGAGGAAGGAGAAGTCGATACCTGCGTTGTAGGTTGTTGTTTTCTCCCAAGTCAGATTCGGGTTGAACGCATTCGGACGATCCGAGATAAAGAGCACGTTGCCATCCGCATCGACCACTTTATCCACGATATTGGTATTGAAATCCTCCGTAGCGTAGTTCTCACCACCGACCGGATAGTAAGAGGTGTGACCGGTAGTCTGGCTATAGGACGGCATGTAGGAGTAGTCTCCGATACCTTCCTGCTGACCGGTGATACCGTAACCGAGACGGAGTTTGAGGTCATCCACTTCGTTCACGTCTTTGAGGAAAGTCTCCTTGATTTTCCAACCGAGCGCAACAGATGGGAATACACCCCAACGATGGTCTCTGGAGAAGCGGCTGGAACCATCACCACGAATGGTAGCGGTAAGCATGACTTGATTCCATCCGATCCAGTTCAAACGACCGAAGAAGGAAACGAGGTAGTTCTCACCCTTACCGGTAGAACGGAATGCGTTAGCCGGTTTACCAGCTTTTGCGGGGTCTCCCATATAGGTATCCGGGTACATACCATTACCCCATCCTTCGTATTCATTATAGAAGTGTTGCCACTCATAACCCGCCATGATGTCGAAGTGCTGTTGAGCTTGCTCCCAATCATGTCCGTACTGCGCATAGCAGTTGAACTGGAGGTTATATTTCATTTTCTGGTCAACGCCGTGCCATCCGGTATAGTGACTTGCCGAACCGAACGGGCTGTTGTCATTCACCTGCTTACCGAAGGAGTAGTCCGCACCGAAATTAGCGTGGAGCACGAGGTCTTCGAAGCCGTGGATTTTATAGGTAGCATCGAGGTTACCTACGAATTGTCCGGCATTGGAGGTATTGGATTGGTGTGCCAATTGCGCCAGCGGGTTCGCCGATGAGCGGAGGCTATACATCCAATACGGGTCATCGTACGGACCGTACTGGCTGGACGAAGTACCAAGCGGCTGGAAGAATCCACCCCAGTGTGCATCCAACTCCTCTTTGGTGATGTAATAGTCAACTCCGTTGGTTACACCTGCCAAGATAGGATTACCATCGATATTGGTCAAGTCACCGGTGGAATAGATCGGTTGCGTCGGGTCTTTATCCAAGTATGCACCTGCGATACCCGGTTCGTACTTATTATAGATGTACATTCCCTTCGCATTGAGGTTGAAGATCAGGTGGTTATCCAAGAAGGACGGATTGAGGTTGAGCGAAGCCGTTACACGCTGCATCTGCGAACCTCTAACAGCACCGTTATTCAGGGTATAACCGATCGATGCACGATAGGGCATATCGACGATCTTATTCTTCACACCACCCATTAATGAAACGTTGTGGTCCGTTGAAACGGATGTGCGGTAGATCTGGCTGAACCAATCTACGTTATCGTTCATGAGGTAATAGTTAGCTTTTGCGGATTGTCCTGCTGCAGTAGCGTACGCACGCAGTTCATCGCCCGTGAGGACGTTGAGGTGCTTGAGCACGGAGCCGAAGCTTACGTTACCGTCGTACGAAACTTTCAGTTTCGATCCGGCTTTTCCTTTCTTGGTGGTAATCAAGATGACACCGTTGGAAGCACGGGAACCGTAGATGGCGGTAGCCGAAGCATCTTTGAGGACGGTGAAGGTCTCGATATCTGCAGGGTTCACCAGCGACAGCGGGTTGGACACACCCTGAATACCATTGTTATCCATAGCCAAACCATCGATGACGATCAACGGGTTGTTGGATGCGTTCAGGGACGAACCACCACGAATACGGATCGCTGCGCCTCCACCAGGAGCACCACCGTCGGTAGATACGTTCACACCGGCGATTTTACCTTGGATCATGTCTTGCGCATTGGTCTGCAGACCTTTGTTCATGTCATCCGGTTTGATGGCGGTTACAGAACCTGTAGCATCGTTTTTCTTAACTACACCGTAACCAACGACAACGACTTCGTCGAGAAGCTCGGAGTCTTCACCGAGTTTAACGGCCATGCCGGCTGCTGCGGGCAGCTCCTGCGTTTTATAACCCATGTAAGATATTTGCAGTTTAGCACCCGGTTGTACTTTGAGTGAGAAATTACCATCGAAGTCGGTAATCGTACCATTGGTTGTTCCCATTTCGAGGATGGAAGCACCAATGATCGGTTCTCCATTCGCTGCGTCAACTACCGTACCACTGGCGGTTGTTTGCGCGAATGCTACTAAAGAGCCCAACGTCAACATCATGACGAGGGAAATAGTACGAAACATATTAAAATTGCTCTTTTTCATTGTTGCAAATGTTTTTTGATAGTTGATTTAGACGATTAAGGATTTGCGGGACGCGTGAAGGTCAAGCCGCCGAGCAAGAGCTCTTCAGCCTTTCCAGCATCATCCGTTTTGTATTTGGAAATTTTCAGTTCGTCTGTCCCTAAGGTTTTCGAACCGCTATCCATGATGATCGTGAATTTTGCATCAGACGATACGTCCGAGAAGAACCAAGTGCAGTCATATTCCTTGATGATATCACTTACGATTGTGGTATCTTTGGTATCGCGATCATAGGTAGAGCGGATGCTTCTCTTGTAATAATGTCCGGTATTGGCGTTGGTAGCCGGATCACGATTTACCTCAAAGCGGATGAAGCACATGGTATCTGCGCTGAGGGTATCCATCTTACCTTTGAAGACCTTGATGGTATCTTTCTTGAAGGTTGCGGGCGGGATGAATGTTGTACGGATAGAATCCTCGAAGATACTATCAGTTACAAACTCGCCTTTGAACGTTGCTTCCCAATCGGTATTGGGGAAGGAAGCAATCGTTTTCTCCCATTTCTCCACACGTGCAGAGTTGTCCAAACCTTCACCACCGATCACTCTTCCGTCCGGTGTGATGAGTCCGTTGCCTCTGTACTTGAGGACGTACGGATCTCCTACGCGAGGTGTAACGAGGAGTGTGAAAACGGTGTTGTGTTCTTGCCACTCGCCATACTCATAGGTCAGAGTGTCCACTACCTTGGCTGCTCCGGTCAGATTACCGAAGGAGATCGTGCGATACAACAAGCGATTGTCGTTCACGCCTCCCAAGAACTCGTACTCCGAGATTGTGAGTGTCTGACCGTCCAGTTGCTGGAGGCTACGCGCAGACTTGTGCAAGCTCTCCTTCACCATGTTCGTGCAGACATCCGTCACTTCAGACTTGGTCTCGCAAGAGGTGAATGCAAAAGCCGCCACCGCCATTGCGCATACACTTACAAGTAATTTGTTTTTCATAAATAGATATTTTTGTTTGTTAGTTATTTTTTCTCGTTGATGAGGAATACAGAGGCGGCACCGAGGATGAGGAGGACACCGGCAACGATGAGCATACCTGCTTGCACGTGCGCGCATATATAATTAAGGAGTAAGCCACCGCAGAGGGCTGCTGCGATCTGCGGAACGCAGATGGTGCAGTTGAACAGACCGAGGTAGTATCCCATGTTTCCGCCCTTGATAGCGTTGGTTACAATAGTGAACGGGAGCGCCAGCATAGCTGCCCACGCCGCACCGATGAGCGCGTAACTGAGCCAGAGAACATATTGGTCATGAACGAAATAGACGGAGATGAATCCGATAGCGCCGACGAGCAGCGAGATGGCGTACGCACCTTTGTTGCCGAACCAATGCTCGAGTTTCGGCAGGAATGCCGCCCAGAGGAGCGAACCCACGGCTTGTACGCAGAAGACGACGCCTACCCAGTTACCGGCATCCTGGAACTCAGCAGCCTTGGCACTCAAGCCGTCCCAGCCGAAGCAGTTGGCAGCGATGGCACCGTTGGAATACGTCCACATATACATGAAAGCCGCCCAGCAGAAGAACTGAACGAGTCCAACTGTCCAGAAAGCGGAGGGTGCTTCTTTGAGGAGCTGGAGGAAACCTTTGTCGGACGATTCGGACTTGTCAGACTTGTCGGAGTCTTTGAGTCCGTGGAACTCGGCATACTCCTGCGGGTTAAGTTCCTTAACCGTACCGAAGGTGTAGAGCGAGCAGAGAATGAGGATGGCTGCACCGGCATAGAAGGACCATTTGACGGAGTCAGGGATGACACCTTCGGGAGCCGTGTTGGCAATGCCGATCCATGTAAAGAATATCGGGAAAAGGTAACCTACGACCGATCCGGCGTTACAGAGCGCGGACTGAATGGCGTAGGCTGTACCTTTCTGCTCCTCGTTAACCATATCGCCGACCATCATCTTGAAGGGCTGCATGGCGATGTTGATGGACGTATCCAAGAACATGAGACTGAAGAGTCCGAACCACATCGCAGCGTTAAGACCGAGGAAGAGCGATTGGGTGAAGGTAAAGTTACCTGCGTTCGGAAGCAATAACATTACTGCGACCGCTATGAGCGCGCCCACGAGCAAATAGGGTTTACGGCGACCGAGTCTATTCCAGGTCTTATCACTATATTTACCTACGAGGGGCTGGACGATCATACCCATAAGGGGCGGCAGGATCCAGAAGAAAGAGAGAGTGTGGGGATCGGCGCCGAGGGTCGCGAAAATACGCGAGATGTTCGCGCTCTGGAGCGCGTAGGCGATTTGAACCCCGAAGAAACCAAAACTCAAATTAAAGAGTTGCGCAAAGGATAAATTTCGCTTTTGCATGGTACTTATTTGTTGATAAATGTTGGTTGATAGTTGGTGTTTGACAACTATACTTTGCAAATCGGGGGCAAAATTACAACATTTTTTTGGATTGTGCAAGAGTTTAGCGCATTTTTTTCTAAAAAATGTTATTTTTTTCGTATTTGGGGGTAAAATGAGTGATTTAAGGCGAAGGTTTAGGGGATCGTAGGCGGGTAGTAGAGGATCAGTACGGGGTATCGAAAACCGCGCACTTATCTCGCACTAACGACGCACTTATCACGCACTTATCACGCACTAAATTTTGCTGCTTAAACGCTTCTGTATTATATACTATGTATATAATACTATGGGTGTGGTGCAAAATTGAGAAAAAGAGGTTTTTTACCCTAAAAAATTGTATCTTCGGCCCTCCCGCAAACGGGTTCCCTCCGAAGATTCGTTCGCACCTCGCAGCATATACGCAAAACACGCATTTTCCTGCCTTCCGCGGCTCTGCCGCTACTCGATTATTAAGAAGCCTCGCGTCTGCTGACACCAGTTTCCGCATAGCTTCAGGCTCTTAATAATCGCGGAGTAAAACTCCGTAAATTGCAGAAAAATGCTAAAAAATTTGCATATATGCGATTTTTGTAGTATCTTTGCAGCCGAATTGTAAAAATGCGAAAAATGTCCGCATTGAACGGAGAAATTTTGGAGAAAACATTATATGGATGTAACACACGAACAATTAGTAAAAGCGCTACAAGACTACTTTGGTTTTGACACGTTCAAAGGTAACCAGGAAGCCATCATCCGCAATGTGATGGAAGGTAAGGATACGTTTGTGTTGATGCCGACCGGAGGAGGAAAGAGTTTATGCTATCAGTTGCCGTCTTTGATTATGGACGGCGTAGCGATAGTTATTTCGCCTTTGATTGCGTTGATGAAGAATCAGGTTGACGCGATGCGGAATTACTCGGAGGTGGAAGGTGTAGCGCATTTTATCAATTCGAGTTTGAGTCGCGGTGAGATAAACGCCGTGAAGGAGGATGTACTGGCGGGTAGGACGAAACTGCTGTATCTGGCGCCGGAGAGCTTGCAGAAGAACGAGAATGTGGACTTTTTGCAGGGCGTGAAGATTTCGTTTTACGCGGTAGATGAGGCGCATTGTATTTCGGAATGGGGTCATGATTTCCGTCCGGAGTACAGTCAGATTCGCAGTATGGTTCAGCGTATCGGTAAAGCGCCGATTATTGCGTTGACAGCGACAGCTACGCCGAAAGTGCAGAAGGATATTCAGAAGAACTTAGGTATGCCTGACGCAACGGTTTTCAAGAGCAGTTTCAACCGTCCGAATCTGTATTACGAAGTACGGCCGAAGACCTCGGAAGTGGACAAGGATCTGGTTCGATTCATCCGCGGGATGGAAGGCAAGAGCGGCATCGTGTATTGTTTGGCGCGCAAGGAAGTGGAGGATTTAGCGGAAGTGCTGAAAGTGAACGGTATTTCTGCGCGTGCCTACCACGCCGGAATGGATGCGCAGACACGTACGGCAAATCAGGATGCCTTTCTGATGGAAGAAGTGCAGGTGATTGTGGCTACGATTGCGTTCGGTATGGGTATCGACAAGCCGGATGTGCGCTTTGTTGTTCATTACGATATCCCAAAGAGTTTGGAGGGTTATTATCAGGAGACAGGTCGTGCGGGACGTGACGGCGGCGAAGGTGTGTGTTTGTGTTTCTACAGTCCGGACGACATCGAGCGTTTGCGTAAGTTCCAGCAAGGCAAGACGCCGAAAGAGATAGGTATCGGCAACCAGTTGCTTTTCGAGACACAGAGTTATGCGGAGAGTACGATTTGCCGCAGGAAACTGCTGTTGCACTATTTCGGCGAGGAATATACGGAGGAGAAATGCGGCAACTGCGACAACTGCCGAAAGACGTACAAACAAGTGGATGCGAGTGAGCTGCTCCAGTTAGCGTTGGAGACGATTCAGCAGGTTAACGAGAAGCATCGCGCGGAGCATATTGTGGATATCCTGCACGGCAACCAGACAGCCGAAGTGATGAGCTACCATCACGACGAGTTGGAGAATTTCAGCGCAGCAAGCGATGAAGAGGAGAGTACGCTGCACGCCATCATTCGTCAGGCGTTGTTAGACGGATATATCAAGAAAGACGTTGATTCGTACGGCGATTTGAAATTGACGTCGGACGGCAAGAAATTCATTCGCAAACCGGGTAAATTCGAAGTGCCGATTGAGGTTCACGACGAGGATGAGGACTTGATGGAAGGTGCGGGTGCGACGTGTGCCGCAGCGGACGAAGTGCTGTTTGCGATATTGAAAGATATTCGCCGTAAGATGGCGAAGAAATGCGACGTGCCGCCGTTCGTGATCTTCCAAGACCCGAGTCTGGAGGCGATGGCAACTACCTACCCCATCACGATGGATGAGCTGTTGACCATTCCGGGTGTGGGTATCGCGAAGGCAAAACGTTACGGCGATGAGTTCTTGCGCGTGATTAAGGAATACGTGGAAGAGAACGAGATCATTCGTCCGGAGGACTTGCGAATCCGTACTGTAGCGAAGAAATCGACACGCAAGAAACAGATTATTCAGGCGATCGACCGACGCGTGGATTTGGACGATTTGGCAGAGAGCAACGGTATGTCGATGGAGGAGATGTTGGACGAGTTGGAGGCGATTGTGTTCTCCGGCACCAAGATCAACATCAATTATTTCATCAAAGAGGTGGTTGACCCGGACGAGGAAGCCGATATCTACGAGTACTTCAGAGAAGCCGAAGACGACAATATCAAGAAGGCAATGGAGGAACTCGGGGAAGATTATTACGACGAGATCCACGTACGGCTGGTACGAATTAAGTTCCACTGTGATTTGGGTAACTAGACTTCTAGACGACTAGACAACTAGTAACTATGCGGAAGGGTGTAGTGGATTTTATAACGTTAGGGTGCTCGAAGAACTTGGTGGATGCAGAGCGCGTGATGCGGCAGTTAGAGGCGGCGGGTTGGACGTGCGTGCATGATCCGGAAGAGCCGAAAGGGGAAGTATGCGTGATCAACACCTGCGGGTTTATCGGCGACGCGAAGGAAGAGAGCATAAATATGATCCTTCAGATGGCGGAGCGGAAGAAAAAAGGGAAGTTGCGGAAGTTGATTGTGATGGGTTGTTTGAGCGAGCGCTACCGGGCAGAGTTGGAGGCGGAGTTGCCGGAAGTGGATGAGTACTACGGGAAGTTCGATTTTGAGGGGATGGTGGAGCGATTGAAGAGTCCGACGGGTCAGACCTGTCCGACGGGGCGGAAATATGAGAGGAAGTTGACGACGCCGCGGCACTATGCGTATCTGAAGATCAGCGAAGGATGCAACCGAATGTGTTCGTATTGCGCGATTCCGCTGATTACAGGTAGGCACACGAGTAGACCGAAAGCGGAGATATTGGAGGAAGTGCGCTGGCTGGTGAGCCAAGGTGTGAAGGAGTTGAATGTAATTGCGCAAGATTTGAGCAGTTACGGGTTGGATATAGCGCAACGCCATTTGTTGCCGGAGTTGGTGGATGAGATGGCGCAAGTGCCGGGTGTGGAATGGATACGGTTACATTACGCCTACCCTACCGATTTTCCGGAGGAGTTGTTGGACGTGATGGCGCGGCATCAGAATGTGTGCAAGTACTTGGACATCGCGTTGCAACATTGTACGGATCATATGTTAGGACTGATGCGGCGACATATAAGCCGAGCGGAACAGGATGCGTTGATTCGTAAGATACGGGAGAAAGTGCCGGGAATCTGTATCCGCACGACGCTGATGGTGGGTCATCCGGGTGAGACAGAAGAAGATTTTGAGGAGTTGAAGGCGTGGGTGAAAGAGATGCGGTTTGAACGAATGGGTTGTTTCGCCTATTCGGACGAAGAAGGGACGTACGCCAATACACATTACAAGGACGATGTGCCGCAAGAGATAAAAGAACAACGAGCTGCGGAGTTGATGGCGATACAGCAGGAAATCAGCGGCGAGTTGATGGCACAGTTTGTGGGTAAGACAGAGCGCGTGATCGTGGATCGTCAGGAAGGCGATTATTGGGTAGGAAGAACGCAATATGACAGCCCTGAGGTTGATTGCGAAGTGATGATAGGAGTACAGAATACAGACCGCTTTGCTGACAGAATACAGACAGGCGAGTTTGTGGATGTGCGGATTACAAAGGCGGAGGAATTTGATTTATACGGAGAAATAGTGAAAACACAAAATATACCATGCTAACGAAAGAATTTATCGGTCGGATCGCAGAAGCTACCGGCCAGAACAAGAAAAGCGCAGAGGAGATGCTTTCTACGATGAATGCGATTTTGCGCGAGAACCTGATGGCCGGCAAATCCATCCAGTTACAAGGTCTGGGTGCGCTGGAGATCAAGGAGAAAAACGAGCGTACGTTCGTTCATCCGCGAACGGGTGAACGTACCGTTGTGCCGCGTAAGAACCAACTGGTATTTAGACCTGTGGTGAACATGAAAGACGAACTTAAAAATATCTAAACCATGGCAGAGAAACTTAGTTGGAGCGAGTTACGTCGTGCTTTAGCGTCTCGTGCAGGCGTGAGTGAGAAGGAAGCGAATGCGTTTCTGTCGGCATTCAACGCGCAGTTGGTGGAAGTGCTCAAGACAGATAAGCAAGTGAAAATCAACGGTTTGGGTACGTTTAAGTTGTTGGCTGTTGCGCCGCGTAAGAGTGTGAATGTAACCACCGGCGAAGAGATTATCATCGACGGATACAATAAAATTGTATTTGCGCCCGAGGCGGGTGTGAAGGAACTGGTGGAGAAGACTTCGGTTGTATCGAGTACAGAAGACATACCGGCAGATGATGCGCCGCAAGAGGCGGAGAGCGCTGTGGTAGACCCGATTAAGAAATTGGGAGAACAGGCCGAAGAGATCGTTGATATCTTAGGCGAGTTGGGTCAGAGTCCGAAGGAAGAGGAACCGGTAGTAGAAGAGCCGGAAGAACCTGTTGCAGAGGAACCTGCTGAACCGGAACCGGAAATACCCGCAGAACCCGAACCCGTTATTCCGGAACCAGAGCCCGAACCCGTTGCTCCAAAGCCGGAACCGGTCGTAGTGCCTGAGCCTGCACCGGTTATTCCGGAACCGGTTGTAGCACCTACGCCGGAACCGAAGCCTCAGCCAGAGCCGGAGCAACCGAAGAAAAAGAAGAAGAAATCGCATTTCTTCCGAGACACGCTGATTTGCATGGTAATCTTGATTGCGCTTGCCTTGGTGGGTTATTTCTTCTTCCGCGACCAGATTTTCGGTTTGATCAAAGAATACGTCATTCCGCGTGTACAAGCTACGTGGTTTGCGCCGAAGGCAGAATCGGTAGCAGTAGCAACCGATTCCGTGGTGCAGGAGTTGGCTTTGATTCCTGAAGGAGACATTCCGCAGGAGCAGATTTTGGATGAGTTCTTGGCTATTTCCGAAGGGGGAGATGAGACGCAAGAGGCTGCTACTCAATCGATTAACGAATACAAAGAGTTGATTAAGATAGAACCTATGCACGAGGCGAGTCGCTTGACGTGGATGTCGAAACGTTTCTACGGCGACAAGCGTTACTGGCCGTATCTGTATGACGCGAATAGGGATCGAATTGTTAACCCGAGTAAGATTGAAGTGGGTACGCCGATTCGTGTGCCAAAGTTAACGCCGCTGCAGTTGGATACGACGAATGCAGAGACAAAGAAGCGGTTGGAAGCTTTGCGCATAGAGGCAGAGGCAGCGTGCAGGAAGTAATTCGCATAGAAGGAGCGGACACCCACAATTTGAAACATGTGTCGGTAGATATACCGCGCAATAAATTGGTGGTGATCACAGGTGTCAGCGGCAGCGGCAAGAGTTCGCTGGCGTTTGACACGCTCTATGCGGAAGGGCAGCGACGATACGTGGAGAGCCTGAGCGCTTATGCCCGGCAGTTTATGGGGCGAATGCAGAAACCGGAGGTGGACAAGATTGACGGCATCCCGCCTGCTATCGCTATTCAGCAGAAAGTGAGTAGTCGTAATCCGCGTTCAACGGTAGGTACCGTGACGGAGATCTATGACTACTTGAAACTTTTATACGCGCGCGTGGGTCACACGTACTCGCCCGTGAGCGGGGAGGAAGTGAAGAAAAACACCATTCGCGACGTAGTGCAGTATATGGAAGCGCAGCCGAAAGGCACACGTCTGTATCTGTTGAGTCCGATTGTGCTACAAGACGGTCGAAGTCTGAAGGATCAGTTGGGTTTGTGGCAAAGTCAGGGTTTTAGTCGATTGCTGATTGACGGCGACACCGTGCGGTTGGACGACGAGACCTGGCAAGCGGCAGAAGGGCACGAGGCGTATCTGTTAGTGGACCGCATCATCGTGGACCACGAGCAGGCGACGAGTAACCGTTTTGCGGATAGTGTGCAGACCGCGTTTTTTGAAGGCAAAGGCGAGTGCCGCGTGTGGGTGGACAAGCAGGAGAAAGTGTTCTCCGAGCGTTTTGAAGCGGATGGGATTCAGTTTATAGAACCGAGTGAGCACTTGTTCGATTTCAACAATCCCGTAGGTGCTTGTCCGGAATGCCGCGGAATAGGTCAGGTGATGGGTATCGATCCGGATCTGGTGGTGCCCGACAAGTCAAAGTCCATCTACGAGCAGGCGATTGCGTGTTGGCAGGGCGGTACGATGCAGGCGTGGAATGACGAGTTGGTGTACAATGCCGCGAAATTTGATTTCCCGATTCACACGCCTTTCTACGCACTAACGCCCGAGCAGAAGCAGTTGATTTGGACGGGGAACAAGTATTTTAGAGGCTTGAACGCCTTCTTCCACGACTTGGAGAGTCAACAATACAACCGGATTCAATACAAGATGTTGCTGCAGCGCTACAAAGGGAAAACCGTTTGTCCCGTTTGTAACGGTCTGCACCTGCGCAAAGAGGCAAGTTACGTACTGGTTAACGGCAAGAGTATCCAGCAGTTATGCACGATGCCGTTGTCGGAATTGCAGGAGTGGTTCGACCAACTGACGTTGAGCGAGACCGAGCAGCAGATGATCGAGATGGTGTTGATTGAGATCAAGAACCGGTTGCAGTTCATGCAAGACGTGGGACTGAGTTACCTGACGCTCAACCGAGCATGCAACACCTTGTCCGGCGGCGAGAGTCAACGCATCAGCTTGGCGAAGTCCTTAGGCAGCAGTTTGGTGGGCTCGTTGTACGTGCTGGATGAACCGTCTATCGGTCTGCACCCGCGTGACACGGAGCGGTTGATTCATGTGCTGCGTGAGTTGCGCGACTTGGGAAATACGATTGTGGTCGTGGAGCACGACGAGGATATTATTGCGGCAGCGGATCATATTATAGAGATTGGTCCGGCGGCAGGTCGGCACGGCGGAGAAGTGGTGTATGAAGGTGCGCCGCGACCAGAGTTGGTACACTATGACATACCCAAGCAGCGCCGACATTGGAATAACTATATCGAGGTTGAAGGTGCGTGCGAGAATAACCTGCGTCATCTGACCGTCCGTTTTCCGCTGCACGTGATGACCGTGGTGACAGGCGTCAGCGGTAGCGGTAAGTCGAGTCTGGTGAGTCAAGTGCTCTACCCTGCCCTGAAGAAACACTACGGCGGCACGTTTGCGGAACACACGGGTGATTTCGGGCACCTGAAAGGAAGCCTGCACCTGATGCACGATATTGAGTTTGTGGACCAAAACCCGTTGAGTCGTTCAAGTCGTTCCAACCCCGTGACGTACTTGCGGGCGTACGACGAGATCCGGCGACTGTATGCGGATCAACCCTTATCCAAACAATTGGGCTTCACGCCTGCACATTTCTCGTTCAACACGCCGGGAGGACGTTGCGAGACTTGTCAAGGCGAAGGAACGATCACGATTGAGATGCAGTTCATGGCCGATTTGGTTTTGGAGTGCGAACAATGTCACGGACAACGGTTCAAACAAGACGTGCTGGACGTGCACTATCGCGGCAAATCGATTTACGACATCCTGTGCATGACGGTCAATCAGGCGGTGGAGTTCTTCAGCGAAGATCCGGAGTGCGAGAAGATCGTGAAGCGACTCAAACCGCTGCAAGACGTGGGAATCGGTTATGTGCAGTTGGGACAAAGCAGCAGCACGCTTTCCGGAGGAGAGAGCCAGCGCGTGAAGTTAGCTTCGTTCTTGGCACAGGAAGACAGCAAACCGACGATTTTTGTCTTCGACGAACCAACGACAGGTCTGCATCACCGAGATATCGAAGTGCTGCTGAAGGCGCTGAACAGTTTGATCAGCAAAGGCCACACGGTCATCGTCATTGAGCACAATCCTGCCGTCATACTGGCGGCGGACCATGTGATTGACTTGGGACCGGAAGGCGGAAAAGAAGGTGGACAAATCGTGTGTACCGGTACGCCGGAACAGATTGCGCAATGTCCGGAAAGTTATACAGGAAAGTATCTGAAAAATATAATTCAATCGCAATATGAAAAAGAACCATCACATGAAAGAACTACTTCGTTCTGACATTTTCTCCCACCTGCCGCAGATGAATTATCTGCCGCGTTGGGGTGTGTTGCTTATGGATTTAGTGCTGTGCACAATCGCTTTTTGGCTGAGTGTATGGGTGGGTAGCGGTTTCTTCCACTACGAAGAAGTGCGCCTGCAACCGGCGTTATTGGGTACGCAATACCTGATTGTGCTCGGTGTCCAGTTGATCTTCTTCTGGGCATTCCACACCTACTCGGGTATCTTGCGTTACTCGACCTTCATCGACACGATCAAAGTGCTGTTAGCCAACATCTGCACAGGCCTTCTGATCCTACTCATCAACTGGATCTGCGATCTTATCACGGGCCATCATCCTGTGCTCAACTCCATCCTGCTGATCTACGTGCCGATGGCGTTTATCATGCTATTCACCATGCGCGTGGGCGTGAAGACGATGAGTGAGGCGCTGATGCGCAACCAAGGCAGCCCGGCGGTGATGATCTACGGAACCAAAGATGCCGGTATCGCTATCGCCAAGATGCTTCGTTCGTCCGGAAACGCGCCTTATCGCCCTGTCGGTTTCATCTCGGATGCGACCAAGAAAGGCGGTTATGACCTGGCAGGTCTGCGTGTGCGTCCGCTGAACGAGAAACTATTCGATTGGATGAATTTCCGCAATATCAAGCATGTGATTGTCTCGCCGCGTAAGATGAGTGAGATCAACCCCGCGACGGATTTGCAGATCTTCATCGACCATAACATCCGCATCCTGACCACGCCGTACTTCAGCCAGTGGGACAACGTGGACGAGATTGATGCCCAACGTATCGGTCGCATTGATGCCATCAAGATTGAGGACCTGTTGGAGCGTCCGCAGATTTCCATCGACACGGACAACGTGCGTCAGATCATCAAAGACAAAGTGGTGTTGATCAGCGGAGCCGCAGGAAGTATCGGTAGCGAATTGGTTCGCCAAGTGCAGCAATACGAACCACGTGTGACCATCCTGCTCGAAATGGCTGAGTCGCCGCTGCATGACCTGACGCTCGAGTTGCACGATCAATTCCCGAAAGCACGTTTCATCCCGGTTATCGCGGACGTGCGCAATCGCAAACGCGTGGAGCAGATCTTCAACGAAGTGCGTCCGGATGTCGTCTATCACGCCGCGGCATACAAACATGTGCCGCTCATGGAGAGTTTCCCGAACGAAGCCATCCAAGCGAACGTTGTCGGCACCAAGAACATGGCCGACATGGCGGTCAAATACGGCGTCAAACGCTTCGTGATGATCTCTACGGACAAAGCGGTCAACCCGACCAATATCATGGGTGCCAGCAAGCGTATCGCAGAGATCTACGTTCAATCGCTGTTCAAAAAACTGCACGCGAAAGATGAAAACTGCACGAAGTTCATCACCACGCGTTTCGGCAATGTGCTGGGCAGTAACGGCTCCGTGATCCCGTATTTCCGCAAACAGATTGCAGCAGGCGGTCCGTTGACCGTCACGCACCCCGATATCATCCGCTATTTTATGACGATTCCTGAAGCGTGCTGCTTGGTGATGGAGGCCAGCACCTTGGGCAACGGCGGCGAAATCTTCGTCTTCGACATGGGTAAGCCGGTGAAGATTCTGGATCTGGCGCGTAACATGATCCGCTTGGCGGGTTACACACCGGAAGTGGACATCCCGATCGTATTCACGGGTCTGCGTCCGGGTGAAAAACTGTACGAAGAGTTGCTTAATCAGAAAGAAACGACTCTGCCTACCACCAACGAGAAAATTATGGTTGCGCGTGTGCGTGAGTTCGATTTTGACGAGATAAGCGAGAAGATCGACGAACTCATCACCACAACGACGACCACGACCACAAAACCGTTTACGACCGTTAAACTGATGAAGCAAATCGTGCCGGAATTTATCAGCAACAACTCTATTTTTGAACAATTAGACCCGCAATGATACAATCCTTTTTTATCGAGCACAGTTATCTGATCGGCCTTGTCAGTTTTGCGTTAGGACTACTCGGCATGCCGATCATCATCCGCGTGGCCAAGGCGAAAGGCTTCGTCGTGCGACCCAATAAACGAATGAGTCACACGGGCGAAGTGCCGAATGTCGGAGGACTCAATATCTGCTTCAGCTTCATGCTCACCTACATGTTGTTCGAGTTCAACCAGATGAGTCAAAGTCAGTTCTTCCTGATCGGTCTTTTCGCCATTATGTCCGTCGGCTTTATCGACGACGTGCTGGTCTTGACGCCTATGGCCAAACTCTTCGGAGAGACCTTAGCCGGCTTGGCGCTTATCGGTTTTGCCGACCTGCGCATCACGCATCTGCACGGACTTTTCGGCATCACGGAAATCGGGATTATTCCCAGTTATTTGGTTTCTCTTTTAATTTTGATCGCGATTATCAATGCGGTGAATCTGATTGACGGCATCGACGGCCTGGCAAGCGGTCTGGGTATCCTGTACTGCCTTTTCTTCGCTACTTATTTCGGTCTCGTCGGCGACAAGAGTTGGTCGATTCTGGGCATCTGCATGATCGGCGCCTTAGCCGTCTTTTTCATCTACAACGTCTTCGGACACCGCGAAAAAATCTTCATGGGCGACTCCGGAAGTCTGTTGTTAGGCTACCTCTTAACGGCCTTCGTCTTCCATTTTTGCGAGATCAACGCCTATCACGAAGTGCCCGAAGCGCTCCACATGAACGCCGCGCCGGCAGTAGCGATCTGCGTGTTGACAGTACCTATCTTCGACACCATCCGCGTTAGTCTCACACGCTTAAAACAACATCGTAGTCCGTTCCAGCCGGATAAGAACCATATCCATCACTTATTGCTCCGAACGGGTCTGAATCATATCCAAACAACCTGCGTACTCTTGAGCGTAAGCATCGTCTTTATCGGCTTGGCAATCCTCGGCAGAAACTGGAATATGTGGGCGTTGCTGATTGCCGATTTCGGCTTGGCTACCGCGCTGACCATGGTTTTATGGCGTATTATTAACAAGAAATTAGCCAACTGAAATGCTGACCGTTGACCACTTGAGCATGGAGTTTTCGTCCCGACCTGTGCTGGACGATATCACGTTCCTTATCAATCGTAAGGAGCGGATTGCTCTGGTGGGCAAAAACGGAGCCGGCAAAACGACGCTCCTGCGACTCATCGCCGGCGAGTATCAGCCTACTGCGGGACGCATCGCACGCGAGTCCGACATCACCATCGGCTATCTGCCGCAGGTCATGCTTTTCCATGACGACCGCACGTTGCGCGAAGAAATAATGACCGTTGCGCACGAAGACGAAGCGCGTTTCGTTGCGGAAGCAGACCGCACCATCATCGGTCTGGGATTCGAGCGCAAGGACTTCGACCGACCGTGCTCCGTGTTCTCAGGCGGTTGGCGAATGCGTATTGAGTTGGCGAAGATTCTTCTGCGCCATCCGGACTTGCTCCTGCTCGACGAACCAACCAACCACCTTGACATCGAATCCATCCAATGGCTCGAGGACTTCCTCAAAACGAGTCCTTCTGCCGTGCTGATGGTCAGTCACGACCGCGCTTTCATTGACAATGTGTGCAACCGCACCATCGAAATCACGCTGGGTCGCATCTACGACTACAACGTCAACTACAGCCGGTTTGTCGAACTGCGCAAAGAGCGCCATGAGCAGCAAGTACGCGCGTACTTAAACCAGCAGAAAATGATTCAGGACACCGAAGAGTTCATCGAGCGTTTCCGATACAAAGCGACCAAAGCCGTGCAGGTACAATCGCGCATCAAACAACTCGAGAAACTGGAGCGGCTCGAAGTCGATCTCGAGGACACCTCACGCCTCAACCTGCGATTCCCGCCTGCTCCGCGGAGCGGAGACTTCCCGCTTATCGTCGAAGACCTGCGCAAAGATTTTGGCGAACACAACGTCTTCCATGACGTCACCTTCACCATCCGCAGAGGCGAGAAAGTAGCGTTCGTCGGCAAGAACGGCGAAGGAAAATCGACACTCGTCAAATGTATCATGGGGCAACTCGATTACCTCGGCACACTCAAAATCGGACACAACGTCAAGATCGGTTATTTCGCACAGAACCAAGCTGCCCTACTCGACGAGAACCTCACCGTCTTCGAAACCATCGACTACGTCGCCGTAGGTGAGATCCGCACGAAAATACGGGACATCCTCGGCGCTTTCATGTTCGGCGGCGAAGCGTCCGACAAAAAAGTCAAAGTGCTCTCCGGCGGTGAACGAAGCCGCCTGGCGATGATTCGGTTGCTGCTCGAACCATGCAACCTGCTCATCCTCGACGAGCCGACCAACCACCTCGACATGCAATCGAAAGATGTGCTCAAAGCCGCGCTACAGGACTTCAACGGCACACTCATTTGCGTCAGTCACGACCGGGATTTCCTCAACGGACTCGTCACTAAAGTGTACGAATTCGGAGGCGGACACGTCAAAGAGCACCTCGGCGGCATATACGACTTCCTCCGTTCGAGGAAACTACAGTCCCTCAACGAGCTAAATACGAGAGTAGAACGAGGTAATCCTAGACTTTACTCGGGGGAATCAGCAGATAATACGCAGACAACTGCGAAACAGGATTATGCTGCACAGAAGGCCGCAGCCGCTGAAAAACGCAAGAAAGAACGCCAGATTGCCGAGATAGAAGCGGAGATCGCACAACTGGAAAACCAACAAGCAGAGATTGAACAACTCCTTGCGCGACCCGAAAACCAAACGCAGGAACTGTTCCAAAAATACGAAACGGTCAAACATCGAATCGAACAAAAATTATACGAATGGGAAATCATAAGCGAATAGTTGATTACATCCTTACGTGGCTCTGCTACGGCGATAAAAACGCAGCCAAACGGGTAGCATACACGGCGAATGAGAAAGCGCTCAAGGACCACGATGTGATTATTGTGCCCAACGGTCATTTGGGCAAAGAGCTCGTTGTGCCGGAGCTGAAGAAACCCGTAGTCGAGCAGCCGGCGAAAGGCAAAACCGTCATCCGCACGGACATCGTCTATGCCGTTTTCTTCTTCACTTCGCGTGCCGAAGAACTCATCAACACGCAACGCGACGAACACGGTCGCTTTGCCGCCAAATACTCCGTGCTATCACAAAAAAGCCGCTTGCAGATTCCGCGTCTGGATGAGTATGCGCGACTTCTTCTCAAGCAATTGGACTTGCCGCTGCCTTCGTCGGAATTCGGACATATTTACCTCACGCACGACATCGATGCCGTGGAGCAATATCGCCATCTCCGCGGAGCGTTAGGCGGCATCAAACGCGGCGAATTCAAGCAGGTTCTGCGTGCACTTCGCGACATTCACAACGATCCCTTATACACCTTCCCGTGGTTGCTGGAACAGGATGCGAAAGTGCCGAACGCAGAGACCATCTATTTCGTCAAACGCACGCACGGCAGAGGATTCGACTACCCGCAGTATTGCCTCTGGGGTCGCGATTTCAAACGCCTCAAACACATGTTACGCCGCAGCAACGCGTATATCGGCGTGCACGGAAGCTATTACGGCGCTATTCCGAAGATTGAATACAGCAAGATGTTCCGCGCGCACTATCTGCGCAGCGACATCGACCATATGCAGCGCCTGGCTGATGCAGGATATACGGATGATTTCACGATGGGCTTTGCCGATCAGGCAGGTTTCCGTTTGCAGACCAGCCGTGCAGTACGATGGATCAATCCCGTCACCATGCAGCTGACGAACCTCACGCTGCACCCGCTTATCATCATGGATTGTACGCTTGACCGCGAACATTACATGAACCTCTCCGAAGACGAGGCGTACTTCCTCTGCGAACGCCTCATCGAGAAAGTCCGCCTCCACCACGGCGACCTCTGCCTCCTATGGCATAACAACAGCATCAACGAGCAAACATACCACAAGTCCCTGTACCCACAAATACTGGAATATATTGCCAAGCACTAAAGCACATAGTATCCTCGTCCTCTGCGATCCGTTTACCGCGCCGGCATACACCCCGCGGGTACGGTTCCTATGCGATTTTCTGACGCAACAAGGATGGAATGTGGACCTCTTTACCGAGCGTTACGAACCGATCTCTTTTGCACACGAGTACCCTATTCACGAAATAACGGTTTACCAAAATCACCACTTGGCAGAATGGATCATCAAAAGTGCGTGGAGCCTGTTAACCGACTGGAGAAACCGCTATTTCTCTCGTCAAGTGCGCAAAGCTATTGGCGAAAAACACTATGACTTGGTGTTATGTTGCACTTTCTCCACGTTTCCGCTTCGTGCCGCCTTGGACATCGCCCGCGAGCAACATATTCCGCTTCATGTGGACTTGCGCGACGTAGATGAACAAGTACCAGGCGCACAGTACCAACACCATCGTCAATGGTGGTTGCGTCCTTTCCGCGCTTGGTATCGCAACGTGAACATAGCTCGTCGCAATTGTGTAATCCGACAAGCCGATTCGCTCTCTTCTGTTTCGCCTTGGCACATCGATTTTCTGCAGCGCTACAACCAGAACGTACACTTGATATACAACGGTTTTGACGAGAAGCAATTCTATTGGTCGGAGATCAAGAACGAGCCATTCCTCATCTCGTATATCGGCAAAATCTACGAGTTCCAAGACATACATTGTATCGAAGAAGCCATCCGCGAAATAGGCAAGGACGACATCATTCTCAATAGGCAACACGGAGGTATTCCTACCGACAAAGTAGGCGATGCCATTCGCCGGTCATCCATCATGCTGGTTTTGACCAACAAGGCTGCCAAGGGCATGATGACCACCAAGTTCTATGAAGCTTTAGGTTGCGAGAAACCCGTTCTGTGCTACCCTGACGACAATGGTGTTTTATCGGCTACCATCCGACAGACGAACGCCGGAATTGCGACTGATGACAAAGATGCCATCAAAACCTTTATCCTCGACAAGTATGCCGAGTGGAAGAAGAACGGATTTACGCACCAGGCTGTGGATCAGGAAGGTAAGAAGCAATTCACACGGCAATATCAGGCGAAGCAATTTGAACAGATCCTTTTGAAACTCATTCATGAAAAGCAATAAGCCCATATTGGTTGATATTTGTTGGACCTTGTTCTACTCGAATACGACGTACGATTTCCTGCGTATTCGCGGGAATAAGTTCAACTCGCTCATTTACAAACTCTTCGGCTGCGACCTTGTGCGCAGTTGCGCGATCCGGAAGTTCAACACCCTGAGTCGCGAAGAACAAACGACACGCGTAGAGCGATTCTATAACGAATATCTCGAGCCGCGAAAGATAGCACCCGTTTGGCAACTGATAGAAGGAAGAGAGATCGTTTTAGTGTCCCAAACGATGGACATCATCGCCCAAACGGTGGCCAAGCACATAGGCGCAAAAGCGTACTTCGCTACGCAGAACAAAGCAGAAGTGCTCGCGCACTACACGGATTTTGACATCGTCACAGACAACTTGAGCGACATCGAACTAATCAAGCGCGCACAGCATGCAACCATCATAACATATAACAACATTGCCCGCTGGCAGCGCATCCTGCCGCAAGGCACAAACGTCACATTCATTGAAACCAACAGAAACAAATATTAGAACCAAGTACGCACGCCCGTATATTCCGAACGCAGTATTCTATATTCCGTTCGCTTACTACTATGCCGTGCGGTTAGGCACGATACCCAAACTGCTGTCGTGGGCACTCATCTACCTGATGCCGACTGCCTTCTATTCGGCGGTGGGTTACAACGGTTCTTGGGGTCTGTTTGCCATCAATTACTTCCTTATCCTGCTGGCAACCTTCTCGCTCTACGAGTACGGCTATATCTATAACGACACTATCGCCATCCGTCGCGAGAAAGAACCTGCCATCCGGTTGTACGAAGAAAACTTCGCGCATTTTGCACGCTGGCATCAGTGGATTGTCTTCGTTCGTCTCTTCATTTCGATTGCCGCACTCGGCGTGCTCTTTATGCTCAACGACAGCAATCCGCACGTGCAGAGGGTGTTTGCCGCAGTGGCCGTAACGGGTCTTTTCTTCGCTATTTACAACCAATGGCGCAGCCGAACGAATGTATGGTTCTATCCGCTGCTGGTCTGCTCGCGCTACGCACCGTTCATGGTGCTGTACGATGGTTCATGGACGGCGTATATACTGCTGCTCGTGTCCTTCCCGCTACTCAACGCGCTGGAGCGATTCTCGATGCCTAAGTACCGCTGGCCGTTGATGCGCAGTCTTATACCCGAGGAGTCCGCAAAGACCCGCTTCCGCGTCTATTACTATGCCTTGACGCTCGTCCTCGCGACGGCTTTCCTGTATAGCCGCAACGAATCGTTACTGCTCCTGACACCTATATTCATTTTATTCTTATACCGTCTGTGCCTGCTCTTTTGGCTCCGCACACACAAACCAACGAATTATCTAAATGGCTAATCATATGAAACGTTTCTTCCTTTCCTGCCTGATGGCAGCAATGACTATCCCTACTCTCTTTGCCATGGACGCGCAGTACCAGGATGTGCGCTACACGCTGGATGACATCCGAATGACGGCGGAGGTAGCGGTTAATACGCAGGCGTCCGGCGAGTTGCTCATCCCCGAAACGATCGTCGTAGGGCAGGACTCCTACACCGTTGTTTCCGTCGCCGACAAGGCGTTCAAGGGCTGCAAGAACCTGACGGCCATCGTGCTCCCGAAGACCATCGAGCGCGTCTATCGTTCGGCTTTTGACGGCACGGGCATCATGCTCAACAAAACCAATTGGACGGAGGGCTGCCTGTGGATTGATTCGATCCTTATCGCGACGGACAAGACCATCAAGCCGCGCTTCGTGGTTCCCGAAGGCACACGGCTCATCGCCGCAGGTGCTTTCCAAGGCAACAAAGCCATTCAGCGTGTGGACCTGCCTACTTGCATCGCGCGCATCGACCATGAGACTTTCCGCGACTGCAAGAACCTGCAGAAGATCGTCATCCCTGCGACCATCAGCTCTATCGGCGAGGACGCGTTCACGGGGTGCGGCATCTATGCTAACGAGAAAAAATGGAAGAGCGGCGTGCTCATTATTGACGGCTGTATCGTAGCCACGAACGATGAGTTGCCGGCGAAATATATCTTCAAGAGCAAAGTGCCTATCCGCTTGATTGCCGAGCGCGCGTTTGCCAACCGAAAGAACCTCAAATCGGTTACTATCCCAACCTCAATCAGCGTCATCCCGACGGCGGCGTTCTACCAGTGCGACAACCTGACGGAGGTCGTCATTCCCGAAACGGTGCGCGAGGTCGGCAATTTCGCGTTCTACAAGTGCGGCTTACTGCGTTCAGCGAAGCTGCCAAGCACGCTCGAACACTTAGGAATGGGTGCTTTCTACGGCTGCACGAACCTCAAAGAGCAAGTGCTGAGCAATAAGTTGGACGTGTTGGCGCAAGGTACGTTCTTCATGTGCCGCGGGCTCAAACAACTGACGCTGCCGGCTCACATCAAACGCATCGACAACGGCGTCTTTGCCGGTTGCTCGGGGTTGGAAGAGATCAAGATCCCTCAGAGCGTGACATTCATCGGCGAGCAGGCTTTTGCGGGTTGCTCGGCCATCCGCGAGATCACGATTCCGGCAGGCATCGCTTCGCTGCCGAAGCAGATGTGTCAGGCATGTTCGCACCTCTACCGCGCGAACTTACCGGAAGGCCTGTATGCCATCGGAGACGAAGCGTTTGAGGGTTGCTTGGCATTGGAGAAAGTGAATATACCCAAGAGCACTTTCCGCATCGGTGTGCGTGCTTTCCGCAACTGTCAGCAACTGCGCGGCGTTATGCTCGTGGACCATATTCACATGATCGAAGAAGGTGCATTCATGGAGTGTAAGATGATGGAAGAAGTAGCGCTGCCGGCGTCGCTCAAGACACTGCACAAAGCCGCTTTTGCGCAATGTCTGTCGCTCCAGCGTGTGACGTTGAACAAAGACCTGAAAGAGATCGGCGAAGGTGCTTTCTGTCAGTGCCGCAGCTTGCGTGAGATCGAACTGAACGACTCGCTGCAGGTCATCGGCGAGAATGCGTTTATTGAATGTAAAAACCTGCGCCGAGTTTCTTTCCCCGCGGGGTTGAAGAAAATCAGTGCAGGTGCTTTTCAAGACTGCGAGAGTCTGCGTCAACCGCTTTTCCCTGCCAACATAGAAATCGGCAAGAATGCGTTTAAGGGTTGCCGTAAATAACGGCGGCTCTTAATATTGCGCAGCATCATACACCGCGTCAGCGGCGTCCGAGCCTTTGATGCGCTCGATGATGCAGAATGCGAAATCGGCACTCAGGCCGGGACCTTTCGCGGTGATGATATTCTTGGATTCAACGACCAAGCCGCCTACATAACTCTCGCCGAGCGCCTCTTGGAAGCCCGGATAGCAGGTTGCTTGTTTACCTTTGAGAATACCTAATTTACCGAGTACAGCCGGTGCGGCACAGATCGCCGAAATCGGTTTTTCGGCTTTGTTATGCTCCACGAGCAAGTCGCAGAGGGCAGAACACTCACCTAATTTGGTTTGCCCGCCCGGTAAGATAAGCATCTCGGCATCGGAGAAGTCAATACGCTCAATCAGTCCGTCGGCTTCTACGGCGATGTTATGGGCACCGAGCACCATCGGATTACCGGTAATGGAGACTGTCGTCACCGCGATGTTCGCGCGGCGCAATAAATCAATTGTGGTGATAGCCTCGATTTCTTCGAAACCATTGTCTAAAAACAGATAATTCATAAATCTTAATTTAACTTGAATATATAGGTAATTGTTCCGATCTGATCATGATCACCTTCGGTGAACTTGGCTTTACGCGCTGCATCGAGGGCGAGTTGTTGGGTTTGTTTGTCTGACACGTCGCCGCCGGTGATGGACGCCGCAATCACTTGTCCTGCGGCATTCACACGGATCTGCACAACGACTTTGCCTTCTTGGTTGAAGTTGTTGGACGGCGAAGGAAGTGTACCTTTGATGCCTCGTCCGTCGAGTTTCCATGAGCCGTTGCCGCTGGTACCGTGACCCACAGGGTTACCTTTCTGTCCTGCTCCCTGACCTGTTCCGTCACCGCTGGTGTTCGTACCGTTTGTTTTGCCGAAGAGGTTACCCATGGCGTTCGCTTTGGCGATGGCTTCCGCTTCTTTCTGTTTGCGGGCACGCTCTGCCGCCTCACGTTCTTCCTGCTCTTTCTTCGCACGCGCCAGCGCCAGCGTTTCTTCTTCCGATAGTATATGTTCGGCGGGCGAAGAAGGATTCGGGTCTGTCGCTACTTCTGCCGGCGAAGCCGGAGCAGCAGGCGCCGCATCGGTAGGCTCTTCAGCATAAGCCGCTTCCCCGAAATCAGCCGGTATAGGCTCTTCTTCCCATTCGGCAAATTCTACCTCGATGCCTTCTTCCTGCTCGGAAACGGGGGCACTGAGATAAACGTACCAAAGGATCAGGAACACCAACGCAAGGAACACTATCGTTCCCGCCGTAGCGATAATATGTCGTTTTTGCTTTTTAGTCACTAATTCACTATCGCTTCGTCGCTACGACGAGCTTTATCTTATGTTCATTGGCGATGTCGAGCACGCGAACGACCTCTTTGTACGCTACATCCTCGTCTGCGTGCAGGGCGATATAGGTCGTCGTGTCGGACGCCTGAATGGTACTGAGGTACGCTTCCAAGTTATCCGGCGACACCGCTACAGGCTTGTCCTTTCCGATCGCCACAAAGTAGTTACCGAGGTTGTCGATAGACACTTTGGCTACCTGCGGGCGCGTCACTTTCTCTGCACGCGAACTCGGCAGGTTGATCTTAATATCGTTGGGCGAAGACATCGTCGATGCCATGACGAAGAACAACAACAGCAGGAACACCAAGTCTGTCATCGAACTCATCGCGAACGTCGCTTCTACCCTATTACGTCTCTTTAATGCCATAAAATTAACTTGTTTAATTTTTATTTGGGGCCCCCGCAAATTTTATTATTTGTGGGGAGAGCGAGTACATCCGAGTACTTACTGTAAAAACGTAGTTTTTGCACATGTACGAGGATAGTACGCGCGACTA
>JAILMN010000006.1 GCA_024692565.1 Paludibacteraceae bacterium | reverse complement strand
AAAGGTACAACAAATTTTTGATATATGCAATTTTTTTTTGTATTTTTTGCAGATTTTGATACGCTTTTCTCAAAGTTACTATCCTTACCTTACTTTTTTGTTAGCGTGAACATTCTTTTCGCCCGTTTAACAATTTTGTCTGGAAAAATCTACGCTTCGGCATAGTTTTTGATAGTGTTTTTTTTTATCAAAAATTGTTACAAAGATGAATTACGATCCTAACAAATCTATCAAAGAGAATGCGGAAGCCGCCTTGTTCTTGTGGAGGATTTCCGCTATGAGAGGAGAGGCTAACGAGGAGTACTATCAAGAAGGAGAACGTCTGCTGAAACAGCAAGGCACAATTAAAGACTACAATAATTGGTCAGACACATTATGTCAGTGGGGCGAATACAAGAAGGCGCTATTTTATATCAAAGAGTGCTTGCGGATGAGTCCCGATGAAGTGAAAGATCCGAATTTCCTTGACACGTATGGAGAATGTCTTTACGGATTAGGGATGAGGAACCGCAATGCCCATATGGCATCCAGGTCTCTAAGGAAAGAGTTCGTAATTAGTTTCGCTGCGGGTACTGAGCGGGATGTGAAGCAATTCACGTCCCGCTCTTCTTTTTGTAACTCCCTGTAATCCTGAAAGATAAGTGCCACAACTTCGTTCAATTTTTTGGTTCTGTAAACTGAGCGGCGGTGTCACGCCCCTCGAATGGATCCAGCAGTACGTCGTGACGCAAGCCAAACTGCTCATGGATGCGCACCCCAAACAAACCATCAAGGAAACGGCTTACCAACTCGGTTTCCCCACCACCGCCAACTTCTGCCGCTACTTCCGCCGCGCCACCGGCACCTACCCCCAAGCGTACAAAAAAGACTCAATATCTGACCAAAAAGTAAAAAAATACCAAAAAATTTGCGTATTTGCGAATTTTGTTGTATCTTTGCAGCCGATTTACAAAAAACAATCTATTATGAGGAACATTCAACTCCCCTTATTATTCTTTTTAATGTTCGCGTGCGCGTGCCCTATTTTCGCGCAGGAGAGCGTCGCTACGGCTACGGATCTGCAGGCTATTGCTACGCAGTGTGCCGCTGACGGATGCGAAGGTGTCACCTATGAGTTGACAGCGGACATTGATCTGACGAACGTGGCATGGACGCCGATCGGTACGAGTACCGCGCCGTTCAAAGGTACGCTCAAGGGTAACGGGCACTTGATCAAAGGACTCAGTACCATTTCTACTACCGAACCGGAAGTAGGTCTCTTCGGCGTCATCGCCAAGGAAGGTAAGGTAGAAGGTCTGGGTATCGCCGGTGTCCGAGTGTTTGCGAAAAGCAAAGAAGCGGTAGGTGCTATCGCCGGACGATGCGACGGAGAGATCAGCCGGTGCTGGAACATGACGCAGATGGTGGTTATCAACTGCGATATGGCCGGTGGTATCGTGGGTGAACTGCAAGCGAACGGTAAGATCACCGATTGCTACAACTCCGCGTACATCAACAGCAATGTGCAGACGATGGTGGGCGGTATCGCCGGTAACAATGCCGGTACGATCACCCGCGCCTTCAATATCGGTTATGTCAAGAACGGTAATGCGATAGTGGGCGGCGAGACAAGCAGCGCTTCGTACGAAGATTGCCATTTCGACCGCAAGCTGTATTACCAGACAGCAGGCACGTACAAAGAGGGTGTGTTCGCTTACGACCGCACGAAAGAGATGTTCGATATCTTTGCGGATCAAACGGCTACATGGTCTCGCTCCACGACGCGCTATCCGCTGCTGAAGGCATTCGAGTCTTCTGATGCAGCGAAAGTGTCGGTTGCGCCGATGTTCCTCGATACGATGTCGCTGGAGCCGGTCAACCACGCGAACAATATCACGGTGGACTTCACGGTGAGCGTCGAGGGCGATATCTCTTGGGAGTGCCAAGCCGACAGCGCCAAGCGTTGGTTTGAATTCAACGGCAGCAAAGTGACCGTTCGTCGTCCGTGTACCGAACGCGATGCGCTGGTTGACGTGAGCCTCAGCGGCAACACCCGCGTGGTTTATTTCCGTCCGGAGCGCTTGCCGGACTTCATCCCGGGCGCATGGTGGAACACGACCAATCCCGAGCGACCCAAAGAGGGCTTCTGTTACGGTCAGGACGAAGACCTGAACGACTATATCAGTCTGCAGATCGACTCCGCACAGCAAGGATGGGTTTACGGCAACTACCACTATATGATCACTCGCGACTCGGTGACCCTCGACGGCGACACCGTTCGTTGGGACACCGTTGCTACGGATATCGTGGGTAACGAGGCTTTCAAAGAATGGCTGAACACCTACAAAGTGCCGACCAATAAAGTGGGTACATTCGTGCTGCGCCGTTGGTCGCACGACGAGGGCTGTGTTTCCGATTGGGTTTGCTGCCGCAAGGAGAAAGACAGCAAGGAGATGGGTAAATTCGTTTATGAAGTATATCCGCCGTTCGACCGCGGTCAGATTGAAAACGGTACTGACACCATCTTCCTTACCTCCTCGGGCATCACCGTACACGTGGACAACGTACGTGAAGCATCCGGAGGCGGAGGCACAATCTCCTATCAATGGGAGCAGAAAGTGGGCGACGGCGATTGGGAAGAGATGAGCGGTCGCACGGAGAAGAATTCCAACTCCATCACGATTGACGCAACGGGTACGTACTCGTATCGCCGTGCTGCCATGGATGATGCGCATTGTTTCGATGATTCAAACCCGTACAGCATCGGCGTCCGTACATTCGTGGTATGGGAGAAGTTCGATCCGGGTGCTATCGTTAAGCAGACCGATTTGAAGTTCTGCGAACCGAACGATGCGCAGGCCTTGACGTTAGGTGAAGCTGAACCTGCTTCGGGCGGTTCCGGAACCTACAAATACCAGTGGTATCGCGTTTCCGGTACGGACACGATTGCTATCGACGGGGCTACCGCTAAGACTCTGGACCTCAGCAGTTATCCGTTTGCGGCAGGTCAGGACTATATCTTCATTCGCAAAGCCGAAGACAACTCGCGTTTCACATCGCTTACGCGAAGCCGTGACGAAGTGTCACTGCATATTATGTCGGCGCTCACGCCGGGTATCATCAGCGGCAATCAGGTAACTGCGAACTATTGTGCGCCGTACGATGCTGATGGAAGCACGGCGGTAGCTGTGCAGATCGGCGAAGTGGAAGCGGCTACGGGTGATGCAGGCGGACAAGAGTACCGCTGGTCCCGCGAGGAGGGTAGCAGCAGTGAGCAGGTAGGTACGGCCAAGACGCTTGACACGTCCTTCCCGTTAAGCGAACTGTTAGGTCACACCTTCACCTATTATCGCGAGGTGCGCAATGCCGGCTACGACTGCGAGTGGAAACGTTCGTCAGGTGCGTTCACGCAATTCTACGGTCAGGACCAACGCACAGAGATAATCAAGACCATCTGCAAAGAAAAACTGCCGTTCACCATGACCAAGAACGGTAAGGAGCACACCTTCACGCAAAACAACGAAACATGGCTCGTGGAGTATAACTACGGTCAGTGTAACGAAGATACGCTGTATATCATCAAGACGGTTGATATGCCGGTCTTCAACATCGATAGCGTAGCGCACGTTTGCCAGACCACCGGCGTGATGACGCTCTATTTCGAGCACACGGCAGGTCAATCGAACCTGTACCGCATCACTTATTCCGATGCTATGGCAAGCGTCATGGGTAAGAAAGTGGAGACGGGTACCATCACGGTGGACGGAATGATCGTCATCGAGAACATGCCGGCTATCGGTTCAGGCGATAACTACCTCGACCTGGAGATTGGTTACGGCGACGAATCGGTTCCGGCTGAGGATATCTGCTATAGCGATGCGAAACGTCTGAGACTCGACTTCAGCCTTGGCGGTTATCTCTACACCAAATACGATCGCGTGCTGTTTGTGGACAACAACCCCGATAACGGCGTAGAGACCGGCGGCGAGAGCAAGCTGAAGTTCACGGCATACCAATGGTACAAGAACGACAGTCTGTTGACGGGAGCAACCGGGCAGTACTACCACGAGAACGGTGCAGTGCTGAATGGTACATTCTATGTGATGCTGACCGACACGAAGGGACAGAAATATCGTTCGTGCGAGATCACATTGCCGCTTGGCGAGTCTTCTCCTGCACCGCAACGCACGTCCGTTTATCCGGTGCCGGCTAACGGAGGCGAACCGATCACAATCGAAGGTGTAGGTACCGTACAGATACTCTCGTTCTACGGCGAGCGTGTATCGCAGATCGTGGCTGTCGAAGGACGAACAACCATCAGTGCTCCTGCTGCACCGGGTATCTACTACGTTCAGATCATCGCACCCGACGGATCGATGGAAATGCATAAATTAATCGTTAAATGATAGGAGGACGCGTTATGCGAAAGACATTATTGATAGCAATCAGCCTTTTTGTAGCCGCTTCTATCTCGGCAAAGCAATACCCCGATTCCATTCAGCAGGCCAGCAAAGAAGAGCCTAACATCCGTTATGGTTGGAACTTCGAGTTCGCCGGAGGTCTGGGTGTCGGCAGTTATGAATACAAGCAACTCTTCACGCCCTTCACGGGAACGGAACATCATGTATCCAACCAAATCAACTTCCCGTCATGGAATGCTGCTTTTGGCATCAGCTACTACTTCGTTTCCTGGATGGGTATCGGTACCGGTGCGCAGTTCACGGCATATACCAACAAAGCTGCGGTCACTGAGCCGTGGGTGCTGAACGGTCAGTACGATCAGTACCGCACGACTGTACCCGACGAGCGGATGAGTCAGTATAACATCACCTCGACGCCGACTAACCTCAGCGAGATTCAGAATATCTACATGCTCGAGGTACCTATCGCGTTGAAGTTCCGTGCCCGTCCGGGTGTCTGCGGTTTCACCGCTACGCTCGGTATGAAACTCGGATTCCCGATGATGAATAACTACAGCTTGAGCCAGAACGGCTACATGGACAACTCCGTTCATTACCCGTTCTTCGACCTCACGCTCAAAGATGTGCCATCCGTTGTGGAGAACATCAATATCCCGCAGGCACAGGGCGAGATGGAGAAGGGGGCATTCAGACTGCTCAACTATGCCGCATATGCCGAAATCGGTATGCTCATTCGCGTGCATCAACGCGTGGAGTTGGCTATCGCGGCGTATGCGAACTATTACATCAACGATGTGCTGTCCCATGAAACGCCGGCATACGATGCTACGCCTCTGGGCTTCGGCGTAGGTCAATCGACCGGTCAATACCCGATGCCGTATAACACAGCGTACAACGGTATCCTGCGCACCAACGAGGTGGAGACGCTTCACCCGTGGAACGTGGGTCTGAAATTGGGTATTCAAATCAACGCTAACCGCACGAAAGCGCAGCGTGACTGGGATCGTGAGCAACGCAAGCTCAAGAAACAGAAACCCGAAGAGCCGAAGGATACGGTTAAGCCCGAACCGGAACCCGAACCCGAACCAATCGTGGAAGAGCAACCGGTTCAACCCGATCCGCGTGAGTTGGCTATCCAGCAGATTCAGGCTATCGCTGATCAGTACGGCATCAACCTCTGCGAGGACATCTGCGTACCTGTTCCGGTCTTCCTGCATGATACGATTTATCTCGGTACGGACGATCCGTCGTATGCACTCGATGAACAGTTGCAGCAAGCAATCATCTACTTCAACCTGGATGACGCAACGCCTATCATCGAGCCGGCAGATGTCCTTGTGCGCGTAGCGAATGTGCTGAAGGCGCATCCGAATCAGAAGATTCGAATCAACGGACACGCTTGTACGATCGGTAAACCGGCATACAACAAACGCCTTGCTATGCGACGTGCGAAAGCTGTAGCGAAGATACTGCGCGAACTGGGTGTCAAAGACAAACAGATGATCGTTGCCAGCCTCGGTGCGGACGAACCGTTCCGTTACAACGGTGAGCATCAGTTGGCGAAAGACCGCCGCGTAGAGATCGTGCCGTCTAACCTCAAACGCGCTGACGCTAACGCTATCGGCGCCAACAAGAGTTTCGCAGATAACGCGCAGAATGATCTGCGTCCGCAGAAACAGGTTCAGCCCGTTCAGGAGCAACCGAAGACTGCTGCTCCGGTGAACTTCAAGGGTACAACCGAGAGAGTACGTCCGGGTTCACGTCTGGCGCAGATAGCTCGCCGTCACTATCACGAGACCGACTTCTGGATCTTTATCTACGAGGCTAACCTCGACAAGATCAAGAATCCGAGTGACCTGCCTACGGGTTTGGAGATTCGCATCCCGGATTTGACCGAGCGACTCCAAGGAATGTCACGCGAAGAGCAACTGCAAGAAGCCGCACGGCTTAAACAGCAACTTCTCAAGAAATGATACGAAACAGGCGACCTCACACGAGGCCGCCTGTTTTTTTGTTATAGTCTTGCTTAGTCCTTTTTCACGTACTTGGGATACGATTGCTCGAAGAGCTGCACCGCTTGGTTGATGGTACCGAACATCTCACCGCCGGAGGCATTCATGTGACCTCCACCATGGAAAACTTCGCTTGCCCAGATGTTAACCGGACGGTCGCCTTGCGAACGGAAAGAGATGCGTATCCGCGGACGCGGTGTACCGGGTTTGGGACGCTCTTCACGCATGTAGACCGAGTAATAAACATCGGCTATCTGCAGCGGCATATTAACCAAACCTTCCGTATCGCCGGCTTTATAATGATATTGGTCTAACTCGTCTGCAGATAGTGTGATCAGCGCCAAGTGATACTCCGGGAAGATGCGCATCTTGCGGTACAGCGCAAAGCCCGTCAGGCGCATGCGATCCGATGAATACTGGTTGAATACGGCGTTATACACCGCATCTTTATTCACGCCCAGACGCAGCAGGTGCGCCACGATCTCATACAGGTCGGGATTGTTCGAATTGAACGAGAAATTGCCCGTATCGGTCATCAGACCCGTATAGAGACACACCGCCACATCGTGCGATTGAATCGGTCCGATGGCACTCAGCAAACGATAGACGATCTCGCAAGCCGACGAAGCCTGCGGGTCAGAGAACATGACGTTCGCAAAGTCCACAGGATTCAGATGATGATCTATCAGCACTTTCGGCGCCTTATTCTCCATCATCTTTTCTCCCGCCGCGTGAATACGTTTGGGGTCATTGAAATCCGTGCAAACGAACAGGTCGGCATTCGCTATCGCCGCGTTGCACGCTTCGGCATTCTTCTCATATACCAGCACTTTGTCCGCGGCAGGCAACCAGCCCAAGAAAGCCGGAAACTCATTCGGCACAATGACCGTCACCTGGCGTTCCGCCGAAGAGAGATGATGGTACATCGCCAGCGCAGAACCCATCGCGTCACCGTCCGGGCCTACGTGCGTCAGCACCACTACGCGGTGCGCCTCGGCGAACAAAGAAGCGGCTTGCTGAGCCAAAGAAATATCTATCGGATTAGTCATACTCAAAACATCGATTGTTGGCCGTCCGGTGACAGGGGCGTTTTGCCTAAGTGCTTGTACGCCAACTCGGTAGCCTCACGACCACGCGGCGTACGCTTGATGAATCCTTCCTTGATCAGGTACGGCTCATAGACATCCTCAATCGTACCGGCATCTTCGCCCATCGCGGTAGCTATCGTATTCAGACCTACCGGTCCGCCGCGGAACTTATCAATGATCGTCAGCAGCAGTTTGTTATCAATCTGGTCAAGACCGAAGGTGTCGATATTGAGCGCCTCCAAGGCATATTGTGCGATCTCCAGGTCAATCTTACCGTCTCCCTTCACCTGCGCGAAGTCACGCACGCGGCGCAACAAAGCATTCGCGATACGGGGCGTACCACGACTGCGACGCGCTATCTCGCCTGCCGCTTTCGCATTGATCTCCACGCCTAACAGACGTGCGCTGCGCTTCACGATACCGGTCAATATATCCGCATCGTAGTACTCGAGGTGACAATTGATACCAAAACGGGCACGGAGCGGACTCGTCAACAGGCCCTGACGCGTCGTAGCGCCAATGAGCGTGAAGTGATTGAGGTCAATCTGAATCGTGCGTGCCGAAGGACCTTTGTCAATCATGATATCGATGCGGTAGTCCTCCATCGCCGAATACAGATACTCCTCCACGATCGGACTCAAACGGTGGATCTCATCGATAAAAAGCACATCGTTGGGCTCGAGGCTCGTCAGCAGTCCGGCGAGATCACCGGGTTTGTCGAGCACAGGTCCGCTCGTCACTTTGAAGCCCACACCCAACTCGTTGGCGATGATGTTACTCAGCGTCGTCTTACCCAAACCCGGAGGGCCGAAAAGCAACACGTGGTCTAGACTCTCGCCACGCAGTTTGGCGGCTTCCACGAAAATCTTCAGGTTAGAAGTGACCTTACTTTGTCCCGCAAAATCCGCAAAGCACAAAGGACGCAAGGCGTTGTCTTGCTCCTTCTCGCTCATCTGTTGTCGTATATCAAATTCTGCCATGTGTACTGTCTATGAATAGTTGTTCCAAGTCTTTTATATTGTTAATCATTTTATCCGCTTTGATCTCGCCGTGGTCCAGGATGACGACGCGGTCGCACATCTCGCGTACCTCCTGCATGATATGCGTGGAGAGGATGACCGTGCGGTCCTGCCCCAACGAACGGATGAGGCTGCGGATCTCCACCAATTGGTTCGGGTCCAGACCTGTGGTAGGTTCGTCCAGAATGAGCAACTGCGGGTCGCCCAACAAAGCTTGCGCCAAGCCGACACGCTGGCGATAGCCCTTGCTCAATTCACGAATATGCTTGTGCTTCTCCGGCGTGAGGCCTACGCGGTCGATGAGAGAGTTTATAGCTTCGCCGTTTAGAGCTTCGCGTTTAGTGGCTGCGCCGTTTAGGGTTAGGCCGGCCATGAATTGCAAGTACTCGCTGACGTACATCTCATCATAGAGTGGGTTATTCTCCGGCAAGTATCCTATCCGCTGCGGCACCTGAACCGTACCGCCGTCCGCCTTCCACAGCCCCAGCAAAATCTTCATCAACGTACTCTTGCCGGCACCGTTCGGGCCCAGCAATCCCAACACCTGACCTTCAGGTATTTCGAGGTTCACGTCACGCAATACTTGCTGCTTGCCGAAGGACTTATTTATATGCTCAATCTTCACCGACATAGGTCTCTGCACAAATTTGCGTGCAAATTTACTGCTTTTTTTTGACATACGCAAATATTACGAGATTTTTTCAAAAAATTTGCATATATGCAAAAAAAGTCGTACCTTTGCAGCCGATTTAATTTGCCGAAGTGTGGACTTATAGAAAATGAACGGAGAAAGAGCACATAGAAACGGGTTCGCGGGACTGATGGTCCTTCTTTGTGCGTTCAGTCTTTTCCTGTCCCCTTGTCAGGCGCAGGTGTCGAATGCCGGACGGTCTGTTTTCTCGTTCATGAGCCTGCCGGTATCGTCTCGTATCAATGCCCTGGGCGGCAGCAATGTGAGCCTGAGCGACGGAGATATCTCTATGGCGATGTGCAACCCGGCGCTGCTGCACGCTAACTCCCACCAGACGCTGCAACTCAATTTCTCGTATTACTTGCCCGGCACGATGTTCGGTTCCGTGCTGTACGGACATAATTTCGGCGAAGCAAAGGGTCTGCGTGCTAACGGTGCTGCGGTACCTACCGATGCCGTAGATGCGCCGGAGAAACCCAATTATTTTGCAGTCGGCATCCACTATCTGGACTACGGCAACATGAAGTATGCGGACAAGGACGGCAATATCACCGGCGGTTCGTTCGGCGCCCGCGACATTCTCATTGATGTCATGTATGCGCGTCAACTGGGACGTATGTTCAAAATCGGCGTGACGCTCAAACCCGTCTATTCCATCTATGAGAGTTATTCGTCTTTCGCGATCGGCGCAGACATAGGCGGTCATTTTCAGACGCCCGACTCCACATTCCAGATGGGTCTGGTGCTGGCGAACATAGGATGGCAGCTGAAGGGTTTCTATTCCAAAGAAGACGGTTCGCCGACAGAGATGCTACCGCTCAACCTGCAATTGGGTTTGACCTATCGCATCAAACATGCGCCGCTGCGATTCCACCTGCAGATACATAACATGCAGACCTGGTACCTCAATTATGAGTGGACGAGCCTCGACAAGAGTCCCACGACGGGCGATATCATCCCGCACGATGTGCCATGGTACGACATGCTTTTCCGACATACAATCTGGACCATCGAAGTGGTACCCAAGAGCGAACGATTCTACATCGCCTTTAGTTACAACCACCGTCGCCGTGCCGAACTGAACCTCACGGACCAGCGTTCGCTGGCAGGCTTCGCGCTCGGTGCAGGTGTGCGTATCAAACAGGTACGACTCGGCTTTGCTATCAGCCAGATGACCAAATCCAATTTCTCCTACCAGGTAGGACTGACACTCGATATTAACTCATTACTGAAATGATAAAACCTCTTATCGTCGCTATCGACGGTTACTCGTCTTGCGGCAAATCGACTATCGCTAAGGCTCTTGCCAAACATGCGTGTTCCACCTATGTGGACACCGGCGCTATGTACCGCGCTGTGGCGCTATTCATGACGCGGCAGAACGTGACGCAACCGGAGAGCATCGTCAAAGAGTTGGCGCAGGTGCATATTGATTTCACGCGTACACCGGATGGCGCACAGCACGTCACGCTGAACGGCGAGGATGTGGAGTCGCAGATTCGTACGCTCGAGATAGGCAACCGCGCCAGCGAGATATCGCAGATCAAAGAAGTGCGTGCGTTCCTGGTAGCGCAGCAGCAGAAGATGGGCGAACAGACCGGAGTCGTCATGGACGGACGGGACATAGGCACGGTGGTGTTTCCGAATGCGGACCTCAAGCTTTTCCTGACCGCACGTCCCGAAGTGCGCGCTCAACGGCGATTCAATGAGTTGGTTGAGAAAGGGCAACAGCCTGTTTACGAAGAAGTGCTTGCTGATGTCAACGCACGCGATTACCGCGACACCCATCGTGCCGAGTCACCGCTACGCCAAGCCGAAGATGCAATCGTGGTGGACAACAGCGACATGACGCCGGACGAGCAACTCAAAGTCGTTTGCGAGCTATACGATAAGAAGTTCCAAGAGGTCTATGACCGTTACCATCGATAGTCATAGCGGTTTCTGTTTCGGCGTGACGCGCGCCATCCAAACAGCGGAAAGCGAACTGACACACGGTCCGCTTTATTGCTTGGGTGATATCGTGCACAACGGGCAAGAAGTGGCGCGATTGGAGCAGAAAGGATTGGCTACCATCGACTATGATGACCTTCGTACGCTGCCTGCTCACTCACGCGTGCTGCTGCGTGCACATGGCGAACCGCCTGCGACCTATTGGATTGCGCAACAGCGCGGATGCGAGATCATCGATGCCACATGCCCGGTTGTGAAAAAACTGCAGGACCGTATCCGCGCATGTTATGAGCAGCATAAGAACGATGAAGCGCTTCCGCCGCAGATCGTCATCTACGGTCAACCCGGACACGCCGAAGTAATCGGGCTGCAAGGGCAAACGAATAACACGGCTGTCGTCATCGAATCGATAGACCAACTCGACCGCATCGATTTCTCGCGACCCATCTATCTTTTCTCGCAAACCACCAAATCCGTCGAAGGTTTTCACGCGTTAGTTGAAGCTATTTCGACACATCGTCATAACGTCATGCCGTCATGTGCCTTCGAGTACCACGATACCATTTGCCGCAGCGTAGCCAATCGCGTGAAAGAGTTGCAAGACTTCGCGCGCGCCAACGACCTGGTCTTCTTTGTCGGCGGCACCAAATCCTCTAACGCGCGCGTGTTATATAAACAATGTGTCGAAGCGAATGAGAAGACGTATTTTGTCTCGTCTGCTGACGAGGTTGATGATTTTAGATTGAAGATTTTAGATTTAACAAACACAAATCCCGACCTGACGATCGGGATCTGCGGTGCTACCAGTACGCCTCAATGGCTGATGGAAGCCGTTCGAGACAAACTCCTTACCTACGCGAAGTAAGGCTCTTTATCTTATCATTCAATTTTTTCTCTTTCAGCAACTGCTCCAGACCGAGGTGCATGCGGTAATTCCAGAAATGACGCGGATTAGCCGGCACGTTGATGCGGTCTGCGAACTGATCTTTCAGGCGCACATCGCCGTCGATAGCCAGCCAGTCTTGCAATGGGAGAATAGTCCACATAGCGGGGCTGTACATATGCTGATTGATGATGAACTCAGCAATCTCCGGCGTCATCTCTTGCGGCGCATCACCCCACCAACCCATCTGCTCGTTGTAAAAACGTTGGGTCACGGCGCGGTCTTCTTCCCACCATGCACGCAGCGGATTCATATCGTGCGTACCCGTCGTGCAGACACTCTGATACGGAGCGTCAGCCGGGTGAGCGAACTTAACCGTCGGGTCCTTCGGCATGCGCTGAATCTCGAGACTGAGGATCTGCAACTCATGCATCACATCCGGTACGCAAGCCGGAACCATTCCGAGGTCCTCGCCGCAGCATAACATGTGCGTTGCGCCAATCAGCGTCGGCAACTTACGCATCGCCGAGTCGCGCCAGAACTGCGTATGACGACGGAAGAAATAGTCGTTATAGATGCGCATCAGTACCTCTTTCTGATCGCTGTAGAGTTCGTTGAACGAATGGCTCTGATAGATGGAGATACGCGGGTGTAACCAACCCGGACAACGTTGGTCTTCGACGAACAACACTTCGCAATGCAGGTAGATCAAGCCGTTGCAGATGTTCTTCACCGCCTCAGCACTCAAACCGCTTGCTTTCAACTGCTTCTCGTCGCCCAACAGACGGTCAGCCCATTCTTGCACTTTCACCTGCGTATCGAATTCCGGTTTGAACCAGTAGATATAGCCGTCACGCGTGTTCAGCGCGTTTTTCTTAGCCCATTCGATATCATAACCCAGCACATCGCCCAAGAAATTCGAACGGATATACGGCTTCGTCAGACGATCCCAATCGAGGCATATTCCTTGTGCGCAAAGGTCATCGTAGCTGTACGGCAATGCCGGAACAAAATGACCGCACAAGCCCCAAACGTCCGTCTTGCGCATCTGCCAAATGCGGAAGAAGCCCAAGATATGATCTACGCGATACGCATCGAAATAATCCTGCATCTTCTGGAAGCGTGCGCGCCACCAGCCGAAGTTATCCTCCGCCATCTTATCCCAGTTATAGGTCGGGAAGCCCCAGTTCTGACCGCTGATAGAGAAATCATCAGGCGGAGCACCGGCACTGGCGTCCAGATTGAACAACTCCGGATAAACAGCCGCATCCACGCTGTCCGGACTGATACCGATAGGTATGTCGCCCTTCATCGCCACGCCGATACTGTGCGCATAAGCCACAGCGTCCGACAACTGCTTGTCTGCGTGGAACTGCAGGAACTTATAGAACTCTTTCGGTTGCTTGTCGCGTTTGCTCAAGAACGCAGCATACGGCTCCAACCAAGCATCGTTCTTCTTGATGAATGCTTTGTATTCCTCGCTGCTGAAAAGCGCATCTTTGTCTTGCTTGAACAGCGCCTTGAAGAATACCATCTTCGCGTCGTACACGTTCTGGTAGTCCGCGAAAGTCAAGGCATTGAACTCAGCCTTCTGCGCCTCGTATTTTTTCTTCTGCGCCGGCGTCAGGCGACCCATCTTCTCTATATTGATGTAGATCGGATGCAACGCAAACACACTCACGGCGTTGTACGGATAGCTGTCGAGGTTGTTATGACGCAGCGTCGTGTCGTTGATAGGCAGCGTTTGGATCATCTGCTGACCTGTAGCCGCAGCCCAGTCCGCCATCTTCTTCAGATCCTGGAACTCACCGATACCGAAGCCTTCTTCGCTACGCAGCGAGAAAACCGGAACGGCTACACCCGCACCTTTCCAACGAGGTTGGGTGCGACGGAAACTGCGGTCGTTCTGGAAGATAACACTGCCTTTCTCCACGCCCCAGATCTGGCGGTTCTCACCCCATTCGGTATCCACTACCGCACCGCTCTTCAGGTCATAAATCACGTATTTGTACTCAACGATATCCTGTCCTTTTACGTTGATATCTGCGCGCCAGAGTGGGAACTCTGCATCGCTCATCACCAACTTACGATCGGGATCCCAATCACCCAACTTCTCGCAGTTACCGATGATAGCTACGCCCTGCGTCGGCAGGATCTGTGGCAGGTCAATCGAGAAGCGAATGTTACCCTTCGGCGCTTTCGCCTTAGCCGGGTTCTCGCGATGGAACAGCGCCTTCAAAAACGCCGTTGTATAGAAACTGTCCTCGTAGGTGCTGGCTTGCCATGCATCGCGAACCACAATACGCTTGTCGCTCGCCTTGAGCGTCAATGTACGAGGCTCACCGACCTCGAACAGATACTGACCTTCGCCTACGCGAATCGCATATTTGTACTGAATAGTACCGGCAAAATCACTTACCGGAACATTAGCCTGCCAGAAATCGGTCCCTTGACACGTCAAAACCAACGGCGATTTCTCCGTCCAACCCAAAATAGACTCTTGCGTCTCAATCACGCACAGACTCTGCC
This sequence comes from Paludibacteraceae bacterium, assembly GCA_024692565.1. Lineage (GTDB taxonomy): Bacteria > Bacteroidota > Bacteroidia > Bacteroidales > Paludibacteraceae > Colicola. The sequence continues at coordinate 8,933 of JAILMN010000006.1, read as the reverse complement.
CGTACTCGGCACGATAATGAATCTGAAAATTGATATTCATGATGATAGATTTTTAATTCGCGGTGCAAAGATAGAAAAAATTCTGCGTATACGCAAATAAATTATTCATTTTTTCTCAAAAAAGGCCAAATTAAGCAAGGTAACAGTGTATTTATGCCCCATAACAGCACTCCGGCGAGGGCTGCATTAACACTTCCGAACACCACAATCGCCCATGCGCCACGTACTCCAACTTCCGCAATCGGCACACTCGGCGTCACCGTCACCAGCAGATAATAAACCGGCAAACTGAATACCGAAAACGGATCACCAACAGACCCCAACGCGTACAACACAAGCGCCAACTGCACGCACCAGCAAGCCAAACGAACCAGACTCTGGCCGATACTGCGAAGCATCAGATCGTGGTTGACCTCAGCCCACTTGCGCAATAATTTCGGCGCTAAAGCAAACAGCACTGCCAACACCAGTATCACCGCACCCAAGGCATACAGATAACTGCCTCCCAAATACGGCAAAATCGACGGACTGAAAGCCAAACCCAACACGCCTGCAATGATAATCGCCATCGTCATCGTCGCACTGCCTACCGCACCCATGCTCAGCACCCGCGACCAAACGCCTTCACTCATCAATACTCCCCTTGCCGGATATTCGCCCAATCGCCATGGAGTAATCAGTCCTGCCAACTTGCTGTAATACACCTGCCGCTGAGCCTCCTTAAACGTTAATTCATGCATCAATGTCCTCCACCGCCATGCTTCCAAGGCCATGTTAACCGGCATCAGCGCTACGCACACACCTATCGCCAACCATTGTCGCCAACCCATCGCGTGCAGGCTCGCCAACAACGAACCATAGTCGTCGTACGTCGCCAGTTTCCAAACCAACCAACCGCACGCCGTCAATGCGATCACCCATTCCACAATATGATAAATTACCTTCTTCGGCATAAATTCGCTGCAAAATTACTACATTTTTTGCACATTTCCAAAAATTTTATTACTTTTGCATCGTGAAAAGTCTTTTAGCCGTCATATTATTGGTTGCTAACCTCAATTTGGACGAAATCGTTCTCGACATCTACAATGCCGTTGCGGAGTTCGCCGAAGTGGACTATGAGCAACTGCAGAACGACCTCTATGCCATTCATGACGCGCCTATTGACCTTAATGCTACGTCCGAAGAAGAACTCTCGCAACTCGTTTTTCTCTCGCCCAAACAGATTGACGATATCCTTGCATACGCCCATCGGCATCCCTTTGAATCGCTATACGAACTCCGACTCATCCCTTCCCTTGCCGACTATGAAATCCGCGACCTCATTCCTTTCGTTTATATAAACCGCGAAGCAATAAACAGCAACGCGCTAAACGTGAAAGAGATCTTCGCCCACGCTCATCACGAACTCATCGCGCGCGTGGATGCGCGAAACATAGAAGGATATGAAGGAACAGACCCGGTTTATGTGCAAACGCGTTATCGTTTCGATTACCACCGTCGCGTCACCTTCGGTGCACAGCTACGCAGACCTGCAGGAGGCAATGCGCAAAGCCTTCAGTACGGTGCCTATCTTCAACTGCGCGACATAGGACCGCTACACACACTCGTTGCAGGTAATTTTCAAGCCGCCTTCGGACAAGGACTGGTACTCGCGCCTGTCTTCCATTCCGGAAAATCGGCGTACGTCAACGCTATCGGTCAGACCACCGAAGGACTGCGTTATTACTCTTCTGTCAATGGCGAAGGGCTGCATGGCGTCGGTGCTACTTTTCGACATAATTTCAATGCCGACACACGACTCGACGTCTCGGCGCTATACAGCCTCAAACACACCAACGACAGCACATGGCATCATCTGGTGGGAACCAACCTTACCCTGCGGCACAAACGCCTGCAAGTCCAACTCACCGCCGTCGAAAACATCTGGCGCGACACCATTCATCCCTCCCGCAATACGGCCTACAACCAACATTATTTTCGCGGAACGAACCAAGCCGTTCTCGGTGCGTCCGTCCGGTATAACCACGGCTGGTTCGACCTTTTCTCCGAAGTGGCTGCTACGCAAAACAACCCCACTTGGGGCTTCGGCATACTCGCCGGTTCACGCTTCTATCCCGCGGATGGTATCTCTCTCATCGCTCTCTACCGCTACTACTCGCCTTACTTCGACAATGCTCTCGGCTATGCTTTCTCTGAGACCTCCCGATTAGGCGATGAGAACGGCGGGTACCTCGGTTTTGACATCACGCGCCTCAACCACTGGCGCTTTACCGGCTATGCCGATATCTACTATTTCTCCGGGCCCAAATACGGTATTCCGCAAGCGCCTTCTCTCGGCTACGACGTTCTCTTCGAGCCCCAATATATCCTTCATGATTGGCGGATAGCCCTTCGCGTTCGAGCAAGAAAAAAAGGCGACATCACCACCTATTCCGCACGTGCTCAGTTCAATTGGCAAAGCGGCGGATGGTCCTTGCGTACCCTGGCAGATGCTAATTATGTAGAGAGTTACGGCGTCTCCCTCGCCCAAGATATCGCTTACGACTTCCAATCTCCAATGTCCAATTTCCAATGTCCAATATCCCTCCGCCTTCGCCTACAAGCCTTCGATGCCCGCGAATGGAACAACCGCATCTATTGTTACGAACAAGACGTGCTTTATGCCTTCTCCATCCCTGCTATCTACGGACTTGGCGGACGTGCGTATCTATGCCTGCGCTGGCAGATTATACCGCAACTGGCGCTCTATTTCCGTGCGTCAGAAACCGTCTATGCAAAACAATGGGCGGCTGATCACAACCGCCCACAGACACGCACGGATCTGCATCTCTTGCTACGCGCCACGATTTAGGTATTACTACTTTTTCACCACATACGCAAATTTTTCTGCATTTTTCTTGCAATCTGCATTTTTCTCTTGCATATATCAAAAATTATTTGTAATTTTGCAGCGCAAAATGAATCGTGCCCCTGTGGCTAAGAAAGTTTTGCAGTATTTAGTCCACGCCGAGGGAATATGTTCTTGAGGGTGGGCAGATACAGGACATATTGACAAAAAGCGTCTTACGCGCTTTGTTTTGGCTATTCGAAATCTGGTAAATTTCATTAACTTGTCAAAGCATTGTGACACAAGACGCCCATAGTGTGTATTTGGATACACGTTCTTCGTGTATATGTACATACGGCGTGGGCTCAGTGTTGTTTGTTTAGTAGTTAAGGCAATACCAGAGCCTCTATTCGCGGAACAGCAACATTGCAGTCCCGCTTTTGTTTTATAAAGCGGAACACAATCCAAGTCCCGCTTTTTGTGTTTATACTTAGTAATCTGGTAATCTAACAAATCGACAATATTAACAATCTTAAAAGTTGCGCACGACACGAATTAGTGTATAAGATTATGAGAAAAAAAACTTTTTACCCTATTGCTCGCTGTAGCAGCAAGCGTAGGAATGATGTTCGCAGAAAGCGGTACGTGTGGCGAAAACCTTACTTGGGACTTGACCAATGGGGTACTTACTATTAGTGGTACTGGAGCCATGAATGACTATAGTTATGGTGTTGCACCTTGGTATGACAATTGCGAGAATATATCTCAAGTAGTTATTAACGACGGCGTCACAAGCATTGGAGATTATGCTTTCGCTGGTTGCAGCAGTTTGACATCTGTGACCATTCCCAATAGCGTCACAAGCATCGGACAATATGCTTTCTATGATTGCAGAGGTTTGACCTCTGTGACGATTCCAAATAGCGTCACGAGCATTGGAACTAATATTTTTCAAGATTGCAGCAGTTTGACCTCTATTGATGTTGCCTCTGATAACTCGAATTATTGTTCGGTAGATGGTGTTTTATTCAATAAAGACAAAACAACCCTTGTTCAATACCCAGGAGGCAAACAAGGCGCATATACGATTCCCAATGGCGTCACAAGCATTGGAGATTTTGCTTTCTATGTGTGCAGCGGTTTGACCTCTGTGACGGTTGGCAATAGCGTTACAAGCATTGGAGAGTATGCTTTCGCTGTTTGCCCCAGTTTGACCTCCATAAATGTGGCGAGTGACAATCTAAACTATTGTTCTGAAGATGGCATATTATTTAATAAGGATAAATCAATATTAATACAATATCCTGCTAGCAAAAATAATACGGAATATGATATTCCCAATAGCGTCACAAGCATTGGAGAATGTGCTTTCTTTGGTTGCTCCGGTTTGACCTCTGTGACTATCCCCAATAGCGTCACATGCATTGGAGGAGATGCTTTCGATGGTTGCACCGGTTTGACCTCTGTGACAATTCCGAATAGCGTCACCAGCATTGGAGATCATGCTTTCACTAATTGCACCGGTTTGACATCTTTGACTTGCATGGCAACAACTCCACCATCGATGAGCATTGATGTTTTCTACAAGGTGGATTGTTCTCAAATTCCTCTTTATGTCCCCGTAGGAAGTATTGATGCTTATCAGACAGCTTATCAATGGGAAGACTTTACTAACATTTTGCCGATTGGGGCAGAAGAAACAGAGACCACAACAGTTAAAACCGAACCGACCACAAATTCTGTAGAAGTTACTTGGCCGGTAGTTGTTGGAGCATATACGTACGAACTTGTGATAAAGGATAAATCCGGAAATGTTATCTGCACACTTGTGTTCAATGCGCAAGGTCAGCTAATTTCGATTGCTTTCAACGCACCTGGACGTGATGGCGTACCGCAACAAACACAGGGAGCAGGTTTCTCCTTTACTATTACCGGCTTAACAGCAGGCACATCATATGACGTGACGATTACAGCCAAAGATAGTAACGGCAACACATTAGACACCCGAACGAGTTCCTTTACCACCAAAGGCGAAGCCCCGCAAGGTATTGACGACATCAATGCCGCGACTAAATCGCAAAAGATCGTTCGTGACAACCAAGTCCTCATCCTCCGCGGTGATAAGACCTACACCCTCACCGGTCAAGAGGTTAAATAACTTTTCGTCCATTAGTAGGGCAAGTTGATTGCCCGCTCATAAAAAATTGCATGAGACAGTTGAGACTTTTGAGATTCTTCCCGGTCTAACTGTCTCAACTATCTCAAGAATCTCATGCATTTTTTTGCATGGCGATATTGACGATATTGGCGATATCGCCAGTATCGCCATCCTCGCCAGTGCATTTTTTCAAAACCCATCTCTTCCTATAGTATTATATACTATGTATATAATACAGAACGTTTATAACTTTAATTATTCCTTATATATTCCTTAATGATTCCTTAATCATTCACAGGGGCAACACAGAGTCGGAATAGAGTCGGAAAGGAGGCGCATCGGACTAATATCGTATCCCGCACCACCTTATATATACTATGTATATATCCTGTGATTTTGAAAAAAACTTATTGTAACTTCGGCACGCTATGCGATTATTAAAGAACCTCGTGTTAGCGTATATGCGCTATCTGCATAGTTTGAGGCCATCCGCCATCACGGAGTATACTCCGTAAATGTCAAAAAAATGCGTTAAAATTTGCGTATGTGCGATTTTTGTAGTACCTTTGCACTCGATTTAATAATAAGCGCAAAAAAATTAAAAATATGAAAGATAACATCAACGCCCTCATCATGGAGGCAATGAAAAAACATGATGCCGTGCGCACAGAAACACTGCGCGCTATCAAAAGTGCTTTCCTCAATTGGCAAACCAGCAAAGAAAATGCCGGTAAAGAACTAACCGAAACAGATGAAATCCAAGTCATTAAAAAGATGGTAAAGCAACGACAGGAATCCGTTGAGCAATACATCGCCGCAGGACGTAAAGAGTTAGCTGACGCCGAGCAAGCGCAGATAGACGTGCTGGAGACCTTCCTGCCTAAAGCAGCGTCCGAAGAGGACATCGTCCGTGCTTTCAATGCCGCCAAAGAAGCAAACGGATGGGAAGCAGAAAAGAAGAACATGGGACTCTTTGTCAAAGCCATCAAAACCGCACTACCCAATGCCGACGGCAAGATGGTAGCCCAAGTCGTTCAGAGCCGGTTAGTTTAATAACCAAGCATGAATCTCACCGTTGCGCTTACCCAATGGCGTGGCTGAACAACGCCGGAATAGTCGTAATACAGTTGGTCTGCCATGTTATGTGCGTCAAGGCTCACTTTCAAGAAACGATTTTTCCAGTACACGCTGCCGTCTAATAGCCATACCGGTCGATAGTGCTCCACGATTCCTTCCATCGAGGTATATTCCCCTTCGCGCAGCCGGAAAGACAGGCTCCATGATGCGCCGAAACCCTTGTAAATCTTATGCTCAATACGTAGTGTCGCCTTATGCCGCAGATAATCCAATGCATACATAGACATCAGTCCGCCGGCATCTGCCGCCACATCGCAGAACGCATAACTCAGTTCCACGCGTTGCAGCCACTCATAACCCTGCACACCTGCTGTAACCTCCACACCTGCTGCATTAACAACCGAATTATTGGTACACCGCCAAGTCACAATTTCCGGATCGGCCTCTTTTATCCAATCTATGATGTCTCGTCCCCAGCGGTAATAACCGGCAGCCGAAGCATACCAATGTCCGCGGCTGTATTGTATTGATAGTTCCACTTGTACCGCCTTCTCCGGACGTGTCAGCGAATCCGCCTGTTGCGTCGCAGAATGATAGTATAAATCTGTGAACGTAGGCACGCGAATCGCCCTGTTCACATTCGCAAACAACTGCAGACCTTTGATGGGCTCGTACCCGATATTGGCACCTACCGACCAATCGTGACCAAACTGCGAGTTCCAAATACCGGCCGCGCCAAAAGCTGTGCTCAAGCCGCGCCAATAGAATCGCTGCTCGGCAAAATAGCGCACTTGCACTCGATTATGAATACCCATGTTCGACGACCGAATGTGCTCGTCACGCACTTCTACTCCTGCCGTGGTCTTCGACCATTCGTTTGACCAGCTGCTCTCTACATGCGCACCTGCCGTGTGCGTCCAATGAATGTTCGGCGCATACCAATCCGGAGCAGGATTGCCGTCTGCATCTTTGCCGCTTCGGTATAGCTCAAATTGGTCGTAATGTGCTCTGTAATAGGCATTTGCCTGAATAGCCCAACCGCTTTGCCAACGATGCTGGTAACTGACTGAACCCAGTGCCGTGCGCGTGGCATCGAACTGATTTGGGTACTTTGTTGAATAGAAACAATTCGCGCCTGCATCTTTCATTTGCGCACCGAGTTGCACATCCAGACCCTTATAGCCCGTTTGTACAAAAATATTCGCAATTTGATAGTCTGTGTTCGCAGCATAACCTTCCGAGCGGTTGTATGAACCCGAGGCATTCAGAAACCATTCGCCGTTCTTTACTCGCGTTGCCAGCGTCGGATTGACTAACCCATACTCACCTGCGGTCAGTTGTCCAGTGAATTCTAAACCTTTGAATTCTAAATCTTTAGTAACGATATTCACGGCTCCGGCGAACGCGTCAATCGCATAATTCGTTCCTTGTAGCACTTCGATACGCTCAATAATCAACGCATCAATCGGTAGGTCCATCGTATAGTGCTCGGTCTGCGGGTCGGTAATGTCTATGCCATTTAGGAATACTTTCACCTGCTTACCCGTTCCACCGCGCATTGATAGGTCAGCCTGCACACCACTCGCACCTCGTTCGCGGATATCTACGCCAGGTATATGCTGCAATAAATCTGCTACCGTCGCTACCGGCAGCAGACTGATCTCTTCCTTGCTCATTGTGCTCACTAAGCGGTATCCCGCTTGTTGCAATTCCTCCAGATGTCCCGTGACGCTCACTTCCTCCAATTCCCGCATCCGCACGTTAATCGTATCACGGCTTTCTTCCGCCCATAAAGGCAAGGACGATATCATCAACCATCCTACTATGAGAATTTTTTGAACTTTCATTTTACACTATCAATCACAAGTCCCGCCAACACGCACCCAAACACCGCCGTTACCTGCATCAGGCTACCTCGAGTCTCGCATCGCTGCGCTTGTTCCGTCGAATAGACGCATTTCACTTTGCGGTAGGGCTTCACACCTAATTTCTTCATTCTTGCTCGCACGGCTTTCGCTAACGCATCGCCCTGAATCGTCATCAATTCGCCTGTTGTCACTTGTGTCGGGTCAAACCGCAGAGCTGCACCCATGCTGCTGAATATTTTCACGCGCGCACGCGTCGCGTATATTATAAGGTGTACCTTCGCTGCGACGTCATCAATCGCGTCAATCACGTAGTCGTACGGAAGTCCATTCGCCGCCATCCACTCCTCGTTAACCATCACCGGCAGTGCCTCAATCTGTGCCTCGGGGTTAATCTGCAGCAGCCTTTCGCGGAGTGCATCCACTTTATACCTGCCTATTGTCTCGCGTGTAGCCGGTAACTGCCGATTGAGGTTACTCGCTTGCACAGTGTCGCCGTCTACAAGCGTCAAATGTGTCAGTCCGGTACGAATTAAACACTCCGCACACCAAGAACCGACACCACCTACACCGAAGATAATCACCTTCTTTTGACGTAGCGTCGCCATCCTCTCTGAACCCAACAGAGCTTCACTTCTGGAAAAGAAATCCTCCATTATTCATCGAATTTGAGTGCAAAAGTACAAAAAAATACTCATTTATGCAAAAAAAAGAGCAAAATATTTTGCCAATTCAAAAAAAAGCACTACCTTTGCACGCTTTTTCGCTGAAAAAGCATGCCCAGGTGGCGGAATTGGTAGACGCGTTGGTCTCAAACACCAATGGGAAACCGTGCCGGTTCGATCCCGGCCCTGGGTACAATGAAAGGAGGTGTATGCAATGATTATCGTTCCTGTTAAAGAAGGTGAGAACATCGAGCGCGCGATTAAGAAATTCAAACGCAAATTCGATAAGACGGGTGTCGTAAAAGAGCTCCGTCGTCGTCAGCAATTCGACAAACCGA
>JAILMN010000001.1 GCA_024692565.1 Paludibacteraceae bacterium | reverse complement strand
GTGCTGACCGACGGTAACCAGTTCTACACCGTCCACAATCTCCGGCGAGATAATCTCGATATTCTGGTCAAAACGCTGTCCGAGTTCGACGCTAACGCGTTTAGCACGGCCGTTGTCGTTGATGAAGACATAGCGATCGTTTGCGCCAACAAGCTTCTCGACTGCCTGATAGGGCGCAACGATGGTATTGGCCTTCCCCAAGCCGATTGTAGTGGTGACATACATACCCGGACGAAGAAGGTTCTTGTTGTTCGGGATGACGATTTTCACCTGGAAAGTATGGCTGGACGCGTCAATAGACGGATAAACGACCTCGACGGAAGCGGGGAACTCCACTCCCGGATAAATCTCGCTGGTGAGCGTCAGTTTCATGCCTTCTTTGAAGCGCGGGAAGTACATCTCAGGAATAGCAACGAGGGCTTTGAGTTTCTCGATGAGCGAGAGCACCAAGATCGGTTGTCCGCTATAGAGCTCGCCATCCTCGTAGTTCTTCGCCACGATAACACCTGCAAAAGGAGCCTTGCAATAGGTGTTGATCTGCAAGAAATCCAACTGCTCTTTTGTCGAGTTATACTGCGTGAGAATCTGGTCATACTGCTGTTGCGTAGCACTACCGGTCTTGAGCAACTGCTCGATACGATTCTTCTCTGTCTCGAGGTTAGCGAGCGATATTTTGGTGGTTTTATACTGCGTTTGGTCCATCGTGACGAGTGATTGTCCTTTCTTCACTTTGTCGCCGACTTCGCAATAGATGTGTTCGATTTTACCGGTCAACGAAGGCGCTACGTTCAGCGTCAGATAGCCCTGTAAGTTTGTGGACACACCGATTACGCGCTCAATCTGCTGCGCATGCAACACCTGCGTACGAACTTGCTCTACGCGTTCTTCCTGTTCGGTGGTTGTAGTCTCTGTGCTGCAAGCCGTTAAAGCCAGTGCAGCCAATGCATAAATAAAAATCTTCTTCATATTCTTTCTATTTTCAATTATTCAAGAACTCTTCCAATTCAACTTGCGCATTCACAAGCGACAACATCGCTTGTACATAGCTTGATTGAGCAGTTATCAGGTCGTTGCTGGCATTCGTCAGCTCCAGCATACTGCTTGCACCATATTTGTATTTCTCTGTCGTAGAGGCAAAGACGCGTTGAGAGACTTCGATATTCTCTTTCTCGGTGACATAGGTCTCGTAGGCGCTATTGAGGTTATAGCAGAGCTGTTTGTACTGAATGACCAACTGATCACCTGTTTCGGAGAGGGTGTTCTTGGCCTCTTCATAGGCGATTTTCTTCTCCACGACACCAGCAGCGCGCTTACCGGACGACCACAAGGGCATGCGCACACTGACTTGCACCACATTCGGCGGGGTCATACGCATACCGCCTTCGCCGTAATAGTGCTGGTCGGTGTAACTGTACGCCAAACTCAGCGTCGGTCCGTATGCCCAGCCGGCCATGTGTACATTCCGACGAGCCAACTCGGCGTTCTTCTCCAGCAACTGATAATTGAGGTTATTGCGCACATCGAAGTTCTCCGCCAAGAGATTCAGCACCGCTTCCGGCGACAAGATGGCATCGAGATCGTCCGTGAGTTCGATTTGTGTCTCGACAGGCACATCCAACAGCACTTTCAGCGAGTTGTACGCCAACTCGATACTGCGTTTCTGCACATTAATATTATTACGCATCGTGTTCACGCGCACGCGAATCTGATCGGCTTTCGTCTGCTCTGCCGCACCTGCATTCACAGCGTTTTGCGTCATGTGCTCCAGTTCTTCGATATTCACCAAGCTCGAGTCCAGCAAGTCCGTTATACTTTGCAAGGCCAGCAGCGACACATAACTGGTCATGACGCTTCCGCGCAACTCCGATTCGGACTGCTCCAAAGAGAGTTTCTTCATCTCAATCGCCACGTTCTGCAGGAGCGCGCCCACGATGCCTTGTCCGCTGATACCCATCGACGCCGTTACGCCCAATGCGCCTACGTTCGGCATGTCGATTTTCACGTCGTTGCCCATCATAGACAAGGTCGCGCTATAGCCTAAGTAGTTGCTGTAACTGTAACTTCCGTCCACTTGCGGGAGCATCGCTGCTATCGTTTGCCAACGAGCCGCATACGCTTCTTGCACCGCCAATGACGCGTTTTTCAGCGTTCTGTTCTGCTTCACGGCATAATCCTGCGCCTCACTCAAACTCAATGTTAGCGTCTGCGGAGCATCTTGTTTTGAATTTGAGCTCTTCGTCGCTGCCATCACATGGTCTTCTGCCGCCAACGGCATACAACCGACGGCTAACAGTAAACCGATTACCAATAATCCTTTTCTCATATATGTTTGATTTCCATTATTTTTCTCTTACCTTCGTCGGAGATGATTCCGTGCATAAAGATGTCCACTCCATACGCGACGCGCTCCATGGCTTTTGCTTTTTCGTCCTCGCGCAAGCGCGGCATCATATCCAACAACTCCTGATGCATGTAAGCAAAGACGGAGGCCGTCTTGTCGGTATCCAAGTCTGCACGGAAAAAGCCTTCGTCCTGCCCCTGTTTCAGATACTGCTTCAGAATCCGAACGGATATCTCGCGCACATGTTCAATATGCTCGCGGAAGAGCTGCGGATAGTATTTCTGCAAATCGTGCAACAACGGCGGGTCTTTGCGCACATCCTTTATCGTAGCGGCAAGACTCATGAATCCGAGCATCATGTCGAGTATCGACTTGCCCGCCAATTGCTTGTGAACGGACTCCTCCAGACCCGATTCATGCTTGCGCAGCAACGCACTGATCAGTTCTTCTTTCGTCTCGAAATAGACGTAGAAGGTCTTTTTCGATATACCTAACTGATGACAAATGTCATCCACGGAGATACTTTTGATTCCCACAGCGCGCATTTTCTCAGCCGCAGCACCGATTATATGTTCACGAACATTATCCATTTTGTCACAAAACGGCCGCAAAAGTACTACTTTTCTATGACATACACAAATAATATAGAAACTTTTTACACGTTTCGAGTTTCCAAAGTACTTTTTGCTACTTTGACTTTCCAAAATGCCGCAAAAAGAAGACAAAAAGGAATTTTATTTGTGTATGTCGAATTTTTTATGTACTTTTGCAGCAAAATTAGACGAACCATGGATACCTATCATTTCAGAAAACAGATTCGCCGGTTGCCCGGTAAAGTGATTCATGCTATTCCGTTGCCGGAGCCGGAAGTGACGGCCGGAAACGGCGTACGCCGTGAGATTGGTACGATGTGCCAAAAAGCGGGTTACAAACAAGTGCTGGTAGTAACAGACGAGACGCTGCATCGTTTGGGCTATGACGAAGCAATCATGGAGTCGCTGAAAGCCGCAAAAGTGCAGGCTTCGCTCTTCTGCGACATTCACTCTGAACCGACGATAGCCATCATCGAAGCGGGGCGTCAGCAGGCCTTGGACACCAAAGCCGAGGCGATCATAGCGTTAGGCGGCGGGAGTGTGATGGACAGTTGTAAGATGATTGCTGCAGGCTGTAAGATACCGCATGTACCCGTCAAAGCGCTGCTGCTTAAGTTCCTGCCTGTACCGGGTGAAACGCTACCGCTCATCATGGTTCCTTCCACCGCAGGCACAGGTGCTGAATTGACGGTAGGAGCTGTCGTGACGAACGACCAAGGCGCAAAGGGTTCGACCGTGCTGATCGGGCTGAATGTGACCAACGTGGTGCATGACAGCGAACTGACCATACGTGCGCCAAAAGCGGTGAGCGCTGCGTGCGGTATCGACGCGCTGAGCCATTGTATAGAAGGTGCTGTGAGTGATACGGATGTGGATGAAGAGGATATGCGCATGTCGATGGAAGGGGTCAAACTGATCTTGAAGAACCTGCCGATTGTTTTGCGTGAACCTGATAACCAAGAAGCGCGATTGAATATGGCGCGGGCTGCGATGTACGGAGGCAACGCCATCAACACGCAATTAGCAGGCTATGTACATGCCTTTGCGCATAGTATCGGTGCGAAATACCATCTCTCGCACGGACAAGCCATCTCGCTGATGTTACTGCCGATATTGGAATTTCAGAAAGAAGCCTGCCAAGCGCACTACGAAGCGTTGGCTAAGTACTGCGGGATCTGTGGGCGAGACGAAAAAACCGAAGTAGCCGCAAACGCTTTTCTGCAAGCGATACGCGAACTGATGGCTGAGTGTGAAATGGATCAGATTCCGTCGCCGGTACGCGCTTGCGACCACGAACAATTGATTCCAATGATTGCAGCCGATTCCATCAATTATTCGGCGCCGGTGACCTTGAGCAATGCGGATATCAAAGATATCCTTGTAAAAGTCGAAAATCAAAAGTCGACAGTCGAAGGCGGGTATTCGGAAGAAAGTATTCGAGACATCGTAGCCGCCCAACGGAAGTTCTTCCGGACAGGAGAGACGCTTCCTATCAAATGGCGTATCAAGCAACTCAAGCGCCTCAAAAACGCTGTATTAGCGCACCAAGACGAACTGATAGCGGCTTTGCGCGAGGATTTGGGACGCAGCGAATTGGAGGCGTACCTGTGCGATATAGGACCGATCATCACGGAAGTAAATGAGATGATTAGCGGTTTGCGCCGATGGTCACGACCGGAAGTACATTTTAGCGGATTGATGTGTTGGCCAAGTGTACTCACGAAGGTATATAAGATGCCTTACGGTGTGAGTCTGGTGATAAGTCCGTTTAACTTCCCGATTCTGCTCACGATAGGCGTTGTAGCAGCGGCTATGTGTGGCGGAAACACGGTGGTTATCAAGAGCAGTTCAAAATCAGCCGCTAGTACGGCAGCACTCAAGAAATTCTTCGCGGAAGTGTTTCCGCCGGAATATATTACGCTTATCGACGGCGGACATGACGTAGCCGATATGTGTTTGGCACAACGATGGGATAAGATCTTCTACACAGGCAGTCCGTCGGTCGGCAAACACGTGCTTGCAGAAGCGGCCAAGAACCTGACACCGGTAGCACTCGAACTTGGTGGCGAGACCGGCAACTGGTGCGTAGTGCGGGCTGACGCCGATCTCAAAGATGCGGCACGGAAGATAGCGTTCTTCAAGTTACTCAATGCCGGACAGATTTGCATCAATATCAACCAGATCGCGGTAGCAGAAGAGATTGCTGAGGACTTTATGAAAGAACTCAAAGCGGCTTTCATCGCCCAAATAGGCGAACATGCCGAGACGAACCCCGAGTACCCGAAACTGATTACCGACGCAGCGTATAACAAATGCGCGAAATTAGCCGACGAGTACCGTGACCGCATTGTGTTTGGTGGCATAGGTGACCCGAAAACGCGCCAATACGCGCCGACAATCATCTATCCTGTAGATATCAACGAACATATCGTGCAGCACGAACTTTTCTGTCCGCTACTGCCTATCGTGCCTTTCAAAGATGCAGAAGTTGATGTCCTTATGGATGTCATCGCAGAACGCGAACACCCCTTGGCGATGTATGTATTCACCAAAAACATGCGTTGGGCGAAACGCGTGATGCAGACCCAACAGTTCGGCGGCGGATGTATCAACGAGGTATGTATCCATATGATGGTGAAGGGCGTGCCGTTCAATGGTACGGGACATTCCGGCATGGGCGCTTACCATGGCGAATGGGGCTTCCGCGAGTTCACTCACCCGCAAACCGTACTCAAAGGCCGTACGCACTTCAACCTCTCGCTGCGCGAACACCCCTATTCGGGCGAAGCAGGCAAAACGAAGATGAAGTTATTGCGTCTCTTTGAACGATAAGAACCGCGAAGAAACTATTAAACAAGTTAGAAATTAGTGGCTTTATATAGTATGAGAAAATTATTTATTGCAATCAGCACAATGCTTTTTGCAGCGTGTGCACCGAAGTATCCGACCGTGACGCCGGATGAGTTTGAACAGGCTATCGCCGAACCGGATGTGCAGTTAGTAGATGTGCGCACGCCGGAAGAGTACGAGCAAGGGCATATC
>JAILMN010000033.1 GCA_024692565.1 Paludibacteraceae bacterium | reverse complement strand
GTCGACGCGTGACGATATTGATGGCTCCACAGAACGCATTGCCGCCTGTCAATGAAGCCGCTGCGCCCTCGAGCACCTCAATACGTTCGATGGCCGAAAGCGGAACAGGGATGTTCATCGCGTAATGGCCGGTCTGTGCATCACTCACGCACACACCGTTGAGCAGGACCATCACTTGGTCAAACGTACCGCCGCGCATGCTCACATCGGCTTGCGCACCGCTTGCTCCGCGGGTGCGGATATCCAGTCCGGGAAGGGTCATTAGTAGATCCGCCACAGTCGTTGCAGGGATGGCAGCGATAGCTTCTGAACTGATCTGAGTCACCAACCGATAGGCTTGCGAATAAATCTCCGTCTGCTGCGAGACAACTTGCACTTCCTGTAAGTTATATTGGGCATTAACCACGCCTGCAAGCAACAAAAAAGCCAATACAAGTCGTTGTTTCATACTTTCTGCATTTTAGTCATTCCCACGTACGCCGGCAGAATGATGTTTAGGCCAATTGACTCTGCACCACCTGTGCCACCATCTTTCCGTCGGCATTCGGCAGCGCCGCTTTGATGGCTTTGACAAACAGACCCATGTTCTTCTTCTCGGCTTCCCAACCGTTCGCCTCTTTAGCGGCATTGAACGCACGCACGATATCCTCTTCGCTTGCGGCCTTCGGCAGGAAAGTCTCCAGTACGGTAATCTGTGCATTCTCAGCGTCTGCTAACTCCTGACGACCGGCTGCTACATACTGCTCCACCGATTCCTGACGTTGCTTGACCATCTTCTTGATGATCTGGATCTCGTCCGCTTCGGTCAACTCTTTACCGGCATTCTCCTTGCTGGTTTGCCAGTTCAGAAACGCACTCTTAATCGCGCGCAGACTCTCCGTGCGCACCGTGTCATGGTTCTTCATCGCCTCCATGATCAAGGCATTCAATTCATTTTTCATATCTGTATCAATTTTGCGTTGCAAAATTACAAAAAAAAAATGATATATGCAAATATTTCTTTCTTTTTTATTTGTTTTTCATGATTCTTTTTTTGCGTACAAATGGAAATAGGATTTTCTTATTGGCTTAAAATGAGGCGAATAGGAGATACTTTGCTGTTGATGGCGACTTTGGCGGCCGCGAGCGCGTGCGTTCCTAATCTCTTTCGGTGATCACCGACATCTGGCGCAACGCAGCGGCGAATTACAACACGGCGCTTCGCAAAGCGGCAGAGCACGAGACTATTAGTCGTAATCGCGTGAAGGGCGCATCGGAGATCGCTTGTCCGAGGCTCAGTATGCTGTTAACCGGTACGTTCAGTCAATACATTTGATGGATTGAAACAGAGATATCAGTTAAATGACCTTATCAAAGAAGCTCAATCGCAAGGCGTATCACGAAGTAGCGCTATTCGTTGGAACAATCAATGGATAGAAAAAGGAATGGTACGAAAAGAGAATCATGGCGAGTATCGAAAAGTAGCATGAAACTTTGAAACTTTGGAATTTTGAAGATAAAGCCCTATAAATTAGACAGTTACATAGAAAGTTTCAAAGTTCTAAAGTTTCACGTCCATTTAAAATGTCGGATGATAATCGCTATCGTATCATTCTGCATTCTCCACCTGAATATTTCCTATATATTACCTGGTTATTACCTAATTATTCAAACTTAAACCAATATGTCACAATTTGAAACAAGTGCCGGGATTGATTCGTTGACCGGCAAATGAAACGGCACAGAAAGAACTATGGACCGAAGTCTGTCGGGAAGGTTCGCGTATCGTTCACGACATGCCCGCATATATTAGGTATTCCATTTCTCAATCCATTGACCAAAGCATTTTTGGTCTTCGGGGCTGAGAGCATCCATCTCGTTTTGGAGGAAGGCGATGTCGGTTTCCTGACCAAGCACGAGTTTGGAGTACCGCGCGAGTGCAGCTTTGGAATTGGGTTCCTGAGAGGCGAGTTGTTGGACTTGCTGCCACAGCCACGACCAGTAGCGGTCCATGACATTGTCCGCACTATGCCCGTCAAAGAGGAAAGTAGGCGTATCGTCCGTCTTGGCGGTCAAGGCAAGGTCGGCAACGATGGCGGGGTCTGTCCAGTCGATAGCGAGAAATCGTTGGCGACGAGTCTCGATACGGGCTGCTTCGAGGAGCCATGCCGCAAAGGGTTCTCGGAACGGAACCGCCTCGAAGATCGTAGGTCTGAAGGTCTCGACAACGAGGTAACGCATGTAGAAGGTCAGCAAGTCAAAAGCGAGTTGAGAGAGAAGAATATTGGGGCAT
>JAILMN010000030.1 GCA_024692565.1 Paludibacteraceae bacterium | reverse complement strand
CATCTCACGGATGGAGCGTGTGTTCGAATGATCTACGATAGCAACATGAGTCAAGTTGCGTTTTTGCTTTTTAGTCTTCTTCGTCAGAATGTGACTCTTGTAAGCGTGCTTACGCTTGATTTTACCGGTTCCGGTAAGCGTGAAACGCTTTTTAGCACCGGAGTTCGTTTTTACCTTTGGCATTTTGTTAAAAATATTTAATTGTTAATAATAAGTCTCGGGCAGCGCGTTGGTAAGGTAAGCCCTACGACTTTAGCTTTACTTTTGATATACAATCGATTTAACTTCGATTTAACCTCGTGATATCCTCGTGTCGAGTCCGTGTCGAGTCCGTGTCGTTGCCGTATTTCGGCGTTATCCCTTCTGGCTCTTCGGGCTGATGAATAGTATCATTCGTTTGCCCTCGAGGTTGGGCACATTGTCGGGTTTTCCGAACTCTTCCAGGTCGGCAGCGAAGCGTGCGAGGAGTAACTCGCCTTGCTCTTTGAATACGATGGAACGTCCGCGGAAGAACACATATGCCTTCACTTTGTTGCCATCCTTCAGGAACTCCTGCGCGTGCTTGAGCTTGAAGTTGTAATCGTGGTCATCCGTTTGCGGACCGAACCGAATCTCCTTCACCTCTTGCTTTTTCTGGTTGGCTTTCGCCTCTTTTTGCTTTTTCTTCTGCGCGTAGAGGAATTTCTGGTAGTCAATCACTCGGCATACAGGCGGATTCGCCGTAGGCGCGATCTCGACCAAGTCGAGGTTCTGGTCATCGGCTATTTTCATAGCCTGTTGATACGAGTAGATGCCTTGCTCTACGTTGTCGCCAATAAGGCGTACTTGTGCGACTCCGCGTATCTTATCGTTGATACGATGCGGGTCTTCTTTGATAACTCGACCACCGCGTGGTCTGGGAGTAATAGTTGCTATAGTTTTAAACTATTAGGGTTAGTAATACTGCTTCTCGTGCGTGCACATATTGCCCGACCATCGAAAAAGCGGACAAAAGTACAACAAATTTCTGATATACGCAAGAAAATTCGCAAGAATAATTGCACGTCGCAAAGAAAAATGCATTTTTTTGCACTTTTTTTATAAAATATTTGCGCGCGTGAAATATTTTTTGTAATTTTGTAGCCGATTTTGAGAAAGTGCGCATAATGCGCCTAACCTTGAATTTAATATCTTAAAAATAATACACATATGAAGAAGATTTTTTTAGCTTTGACCGCATTGGTCACATTAGGTTTGGTAAGTTGTAACGAGAAATCGTACATCAATGGTCCTGGTGAACCCAACCCGCAGATCCCTGACACAATTCCGGAAATGGCCGGTCCTACTCCGACTCCGGATCCGGAGGGCGTAGATGTTCCGGAAGGTACGCTCAACGTGTATGAAGCGTTGAAGATTTGTAAGAAACTCGCAGCAGGCGCGCAGACCGAAGACTCGTTGTATGTGAAGGGTTGGATCTACCAGTTGGATAAGAACCACGCGAGTGGTATGTCTTCTTATGGTAATGCAACCTTCTATATCTGCCCGTGTAGTGACGGTCGAGGCGCAGATTTCTCCATCGAGGCATACCGCGTTTATGGTAAGGGTAAGAAGCCGTTTGACAAGACCGAAGTTGGTTTGAGTCAGGTTCAGGTTGGCGACTTCGTTGTGCTCCGCGGTAAATTCACGAACTATAGCAACAAAGTGATTGAGACCACGGGTAACGGATCGGCTTATGTATATTCGTCGAGCAATCCGAACTTCTAAGACAATTAGTTTTATTTAGATACAAAAAATGGCAAGTTTACAAAAGATTAGAAATCATGGCGCCCTGTTGATTGCGATTGTGGGTTTGGCCATGCTGGCATTTATCCTTGGAGACTTTCTGAACTCCGGTAGCAGTTTCTTCAACCGCAGCCGCGAGAACGTAGGTGTGATCGAGGGACAGAAGATTCACTACACGGAGTATGAAGCAGCCAAGGACCAATTGACGGAAGTTTACAAGATTGAAACCGGTCGTTCGGATTTTGACGAAGACATGAACGCGCAGATCCGCAATCAGGTGTGGAACATGCTGATGATGGATTACACGCTTCGTGCGCAGGCCGACAAGATCGGTATGGACATTACCAAAGATGAGTTGAGCGAACTCTGCATCGGTGAGAATCCTCACCAGATCATCCGCTCCCGCCGTGTGTTCATGGACGAGAATGGTCAGTTCAACCGCAATGCAGTAGTCAACCTGCTGCAGACGATCAGCCAAGACAGCGAGGATGCAGAGCAGAATGCGAACCTCAAGCAGGCGAAAACCTATTGGCTGTATTGGGAGAAAGCAGTTCGTATCAGTTACATGCAGGAGAAATACACCGCTTTGCTGCAACACCTGCTCAAGGCTAACTCCGTAGATGCGGAATTCGCTTTCAATGGTCGTCAGCACGGCGTAAGCGCTGAGTACGCTATGCAGCCGTATTTCACCGTAGCCGACAGCTTGGTAACCGTTAGCGAGAGTGCTGTCAAGAAGCTGTACAAGCAGCACAAAGAGCAATTCAAGCAGACTCCGAACCGCGCCATCAAATATATCGCATTCGACATCGTGCCGAGTGAGGATGATTTCAAGGCTGCGCAGGAGTTGATGGAGAAACTGCAAGAGGAGTTCCGCACGGCGGAGGACGTGAGCGTTGTAGTCAACACCAACTCGGATATTATGTACGACGGTCGCGATTATTCGGAGCAGACCGTGCCCGCTCAGTTCAAAGAGTTTGCGTTCGCCAAGGGTGCGAAAGCGGGCCAATGCACCGAGATCCTCTTCGAGAACAATACCTACGCAATGGCTCGTATTATGCAAGCCGGCTACTCGCTGCCTGACTCGGTTGAGTTGAAAGCGATTGCGGCTGAGGAAGGTCAGGAAGATCAGGAGTTAGGTTGGTTCAAAGCAGACCAGCTGCCGAAGAACATCGCAGAGCCGGCCTTCAACGGCAAACGCGGTGCACGTTTCACGGTAGCGCAAGGTATGGGTGAGCAGACCTATGAGATCATGGAACTGGGTAAACCGACTCCGAAAGTGAAACTGGCGATCCTCGCGCGTGAGGTCACTCCGTCGAGCAAGACCTATTCTGCCCTCTACAACAAAGCAAAACAGTTCATCGTAGATAATAATAATGCCGAAGCATTGGAAGTAGCTGCACAGGAGCAGGGAATGGCTGTTATTCCGCAGTTTAACCTGACGGCTACTACCGACAAAGTGGGTCAACTCAAAGCCAGCCGTCCTATCGTTCGTTGGGCATTCGAGGCTAAAGAAGGTGCTGTTTCTGACGTCTTCGAGTGCGGTCAGCAATTCGTGATTGCGGCCCTGACCGAAGTGAACGACGGCGACTATCGTCCGTTGGAAGCTGTTCGTGCTGAACTGACTTACGAGGCTCGTAACAACGCGAAGGCTGAGTATATCATCAAGCAACTCAAAGACGCTGAGAACCTTGAGGCAACTGCGAAGATCATGGGCCAAGAGGTACAGGCTGTTGAGCGCGTGAGCTTGGCAGACAGTCGTTTCGGCAACGCAGGTATGGAGCCTGCTGTCATCGGAGCTACTATCGCGCTGGGTGAGAACGCATTGAGCGAACCTATCCAAGGTAACGCAGGCGTGTTCGTCGTTAAGACCGGCGCTGCCAATGACCTGGCTGAGGAATTCAATGCAGACGCAGAGAAAGCACAACTGTCCAGCCGCTATGCATACCTGCCTTATCAGGCTATGCAGTTGATTGAGGACAACGCAAAAGTAGAAGACAACCGCGCTAATTTCCAATAAACGCGCGCGCGTAATATAATAATAAGGTGAACGGCGAAAAGCACATATCACCTTGGGTGTGGGTACCAACGTTGTACTTCACAGAAGGAATCCCTTATTTTTTGGTAAACAGCATCTCCGTGATGCTGTTTGCTAAAATGGGAGTACCGAACGACCAATTGGCGTTCTTTACTACTTTGCTCTATTTTCCTTGGTTCCTCAAAGGTCTATGGAGCCCGTTCGTTGACATATTGCGTACCAAACGATGGTGGATCATAGCGATGCAGGTGTTGCTCACGGCGTTGTGCGTCTTATTGACGGTGACGCTACCTCATCCGGAGGCAGAGACGATAGCTGCCAAAGCAACGTCCGTAGGTTTGTTCCGCTGGACACTGGTGTTCTTTATCATAGCAGCTTTCGCTTCGGCGACGCACGACATCGCGGCAGACGGCTATTACATGCTGGCGCATGACAGCAAGAGTCAGGCGGCGTTTGTAGGAATCCGCTCCACGTTCTACCGCATCGCAGCCGTGTTCTCGCAAGGCGTCATCGTCTATATCGCGGGTTTGATAGAGAACCGCACGGGCAATATCCCGTTGTCGTGGCAAGTGACATTAGGTGTGACGAGTGTATTGATGCTCATCATTACGCTTTACCATAGTTTCTTCTTGCCTCGTCCGGCAGAAGACCAACCGCGGCTGATGGAGAATGGCGAAAGAGCCAAGGGACGCGAGATTTGGAAAGAGTTAGGCGAATCGTTTGCTACATTTTTTACCAAACCCGGCGTGTGGTTGGCGATTGCTTTCATGCTGCTGTACCGCCTAAGTGAAGGATTTTTGGTCAAACTATGCCAACCTTTCCTGGTGGACACGCGCGAAGCATTCGTACGGGACGGACAGATCCTCGGCGGAGGACTGCAACTGAGCACCGACACGGTAGGTTTGTTATACGGCACAATAGGTGTGATTTGCCTGCTGGTAGGAGGTATATTAGGCGGTGTTTTTATCGCTCGCAGAGGCTTGAAACATTCGATTTGGTGGATGGCAGCTGCGCTGACATTACCCAGTTTCGTCTATTGTTACCTGAGTATGGCGCAACCCGAATCGCTGTGGATAATAGGTACTGCCGTCAGCTTCGAGCAATTCGGCTACGGCTTCGGTTTTACCGCCTATATGATGTATATGATGCATTTCTCGGAAGGCAAATACAAAACCGCGCACTATGCGATCTGTACCGCTTTCATGGCGCTGAGTATGATGATTCCGGGCTTTGTGGCAGGTACACTCGAACTAGCAGTAGGTTACTCCACGTTCTTCTGGATCGCCAACGCCTGCAGTATAACGACATTTTTGATTACGTATTTTGTATATAAAAAATTATGAATTGTAAACGAATCATTCCCGACGCTCTGACGAGTGGTAACCTGCTTTGCGGCAGTATAGCGGTGTTCTTGGCAACGCAAGGTGCGTTCATTTGGGCCTTTGTGTTCATCCTTGCCGGTGCGTGCTTCGATTTCTTTGACGGTCTAAGCGCACGCGCACTCAAAGCACCAAGTCCGATAGGTATCCAACTGGACTCGTTGGCAGACGATATCACTTTTGGTTTGGCGCCGGCGATGATGCTCTTCTGCTTCCTCCGTCCTATCCTCGGTTGGTGGGGATTGTTAGCATTGCTGATGGCTGCGTTCTCTGCCCTTCGCTTAGCGAAATTCAATGTGGACGAACGTCAGCATGATTCGTTTATCGGTCTGGCAACTCCGGCAAACGCCATCTTCTGGGGCGGTATCTGCTGTCTGCCTATTTCAGTCATCGCTTACGATTGGATGGCATGGGTGTTGATAGCCCTTTCGCTCATCAGCGGTTACCTGCTGAACGCAGAAATCCCCTTCTTCAGTTTCAAATCATTCAAACGCGAGAAAGTGGTGGTGATCAGTTTCCTGATCGGTTGCCTCATCTTAATTGGCTTCTGCGTAGCGAAAGCCATCGTCACCAAGCATATCGAATTTGCACTCTTCAGCGGTACGGCTTGTATCGTTTGGTACGTAGCGTTGAACCTTCTGCTGGCATGTGCACCTAAAAAGAAAAATATATAAATTCAAATATCATGAGAAAGTATTTTTTACTCCTTTTAGCCGTCTTGGCTATCGGTGTCAACGCCGAGACCTACACCATTGTGTTTAACAGCAATGAGAATGGTGATGGCAATGCTACGGACAAATTGGAAGCCCTCGTATATTCGGCTACCAATAACTGCGTGGAAAGTATTATTTATGCCAGCAAAGTAGCTCGTGCGAAACCGGGCTTTGGTATCAAAGGTGGAACCAGTAGTGCCAAAGGCGAATTGAAGCTCGGGCTTGATGCAACGTACCATATTACGACAATGACCGTATATGCAGCTACTTATCCACACGCTAAAGACACTGCATCCGCAAGAGGATTTTACGTATATGATCATGAGTTTATTTGGGAAGCAGGTTATCGCACAGTTATTCGTCCATACAAATTTGAAGTTAATAACGATGTAGATTCCATTGCAATTGCCGGTCAAGTAGCAAGTTACAACCGCTGGTACGTGCAGAAAATCGAGTTTGAAGCAGAGAACCCGAACCCGACCAAAGGCGTTGTGGAGATGCCGTACGTAGCTCTTACTTTTGAGGCTGTATCTTGGGTAAGCGCAGACGAACCTATGGAAGATGTGATTGATTTCGAGGTCGCAGGTAAAAATATCAACGGTAATATCAGCGTTGCCGTTAAGTCGAATAGCTCTAAATTCGCGGTTACTCCGAGCTCTTTACCTTCCAAAGGCGGCGAAGTGAGTGTGGTCTATAGTGTAACGATGTCTTCCGCACCGCAGAGTCAGGTAACTTATAAGGATTCGGTCATCATCACAGCAGAAGGTACGAGTGGAAATAAGATTCGTCGCAGTGTGCCGGTTTCGGTTACTATCAAGCCTGAAGGCAAAGGCGCCAGCACATTCGATATTGATACCACGCGCATGGCTATTGGCCCTATGCCCGGTCCGTATTATAAGTTCGCGCAAGGAGAACGAGATTCCGTGCTGAAAAACCATTTAGGTGCTATCATCTGCGTCGGCAAACGTTACCGTTATGGTAGCGGTCCGCGTAAGAGTTGGGACGCTTTCTTCCATACTGACCGCGACACGCTGACCAACGAAGTGCTCGATATGTATTCCAATGACCATCGCTACTTCGACCCGGCGAACCCGACAGCCAGCGTTGCCGGCTTTGACATCGAGCATATGTTGCCGAAGAGCTGGTGGGGTGGGGACGTCAACCCTGCTTACTGCGACATCTATCATCTGGTTCCCGGCGATGCTTCGGCTAACCGCAGCAAATCGAATCACGCGCCGGGTGTGCCTGCGGATAGTTCATTCAATAACGGCAGTTTTGTTACCGGTTATGATGCTATTCATGATTTGAAACGCGTTTTCTGTCCGGCAGATGAGTACAAGGGTGATTTCGCCCGCGCGTATTTCTATATCGCTACATGCTACGGCGATTCGCTCACGTGGTTAACGTCCGGCGAACCGGGTCAGGCTATGACCAATGAAGGTTGGCAGGAGTTCCGTCCGTGGCTGCGTGACCTGTTGCTCGAATGGCATCGTATGGATCCGGTGAGCAAGAAAGAACTGGACCGTGCTATCGAGGTCAATAAGATCCAAGGTAACCGCAATCCGTTTATTGACTATCCTGAACTCGCGGAGTATATCTGGGGTAAAAAACAAGGCGAAGCGGTTGATTTCACGAAGATGCAGCAGAGTTACGGCGATGAGTATAGCGAGGAGCAAGCTCTCGACGATCTGTCGGTGGGTAACACCGCACGCAAGGAGATTCGCGAAGGCAAAGTAGTCATCATCCGCAATGCATCCGAATATACGGTCTTGGGACAACCGATTAAATAAACCAATTCGCACTTGCAATGAAAGATTTTATCAAGCGCAATGCAGTCTTCATAGGTCTGAGCCTGGCGTATCTTATCACGATGGGCTTGGCCTTATTACTGGTCCAGAAAGGAGATCTGCATCTCTGGCTATGCGATCGGCACACACCGGCAGGAGATATCTTCTTCCGCTATTATACGCATGTAGCGGAGTGGTTTCCGTATGCCTTATGCGCAATAATACTGCTTTTCGGTCGTGTAGGTGACGCTGCTTTTGCGGCTTCCTGCCAAGCGATGTCTGCGTTGACGACGCAGATCATCAAGCATATTCTCAATGCACCTCGACCGCTTATTTGGTTCGAATCCAACATGCCGGAGATTCAATTACCGCTGGTGGACGGCGTGCAGATGAACCATTGGCTGTCTTTCCCCTCCGGACATACCACTTCTTTCTTCGCACTCGCTTTCGCCGCTTCCATACTGGCTACTCAAAAAATCTCAAAGGCTCAGCCGGTCTCGCAGCGTAGCGGTCTAATAGCGCAGTGGTCTTGCAGCGTAGCGGTCCAGTTGTTGCTCTTTGTGCTGGCAGTATTGGGCGGTTACAGCCGCATCTATCTCAGCCAACATTTCGCGATGGATGTCTTCGGCGGCAGTTGTGTCGGCCTCATCATCACCGTCGTTTGCTATGCCATTTTCAGCCGTTTCGAGGATAAAAAATGGTATAATACCCGTCTTTTAGCAAAAAAATAGAAACGTTTAACCCAATAAACTCACAACATTATGAACAATGAAATTAGTCGTGCCCCTGCGGCTAAGAACAACTTAAAAGGAACAAAGACCGAGAAGAACCTCATGGAGGCTTTTGCCGGTGAATCGATGGCGCGTAACAAGTACACCTATTTCGCATCGAAGGCTAAAAAGGATGGTTATGTGCAGATTAGCAAGATTTTTGAGGAGACTGCTGCCAACGAGAAAGAGCACGCAGAACTCTGGTACAAATACCTGAACGGTGGTAAGATCAGCGACACTGCTGCCAACCTGGCCGATGCTGCTGCAGGTGAGAATGCCGAGTGGACGGACATGTATGCTCGCATGGCGAAAGAGGCTGAGGAAGAGGGATTTATCGAGATTGCTGCCAAGTTTGCGATGGTAGGCGAGATTGAGAAACACCACGAAGAGCGTTATCGCAAACTGCTCAAGAACATCGAGGATAAAGTGGTCTTCTCACGTGACGGCGATTGTATCTGGCAATGCTCCAACTGTGGCCATATCGTTGTCGGCAAGGCTGCTCCGGAAGAGTGTCCCGTTTGCCACCACGCCCAGGCCTATTTCCAGTTACTCGCGGAAAATTATTGATCGTTAATTCGTTAACTCTTTAATTCTTTAAACATTATGATTGAGGTATTATTTACTCTGATCACTTTGCCCTACGCACCCAATGCGCTGGAACCGGTGATCAGTCAAGAGACGATTGAATATCACCACGGTAAGCACTTGCAAACCTATGTGGACAACCTCAACAAACTCGTTGCCGGAACGGAATTCGAGTCCATGCCGTTGGAGCAGATTGTCGCCAAATCGCAAGGCGGCATCTTTAACAATGCCGGACAGATTTTGAACCATAATCTGTATTTCTTGCAGTTCTCTCCGGTTGCAGCCGACAACCACGCGCCGAAAGGAGCCATACTCGCCGCCATCAACCGCGATTTCGGTTCGTTCGATGCTTTCAAAGCGGAGTTTGAGCAGAAAGGGACGACACTCTTCGGTTCTGGCTGGGTTTGGCTCGCTTCGGACAAGGACGGTAAACTCGTCATTACTCAGGAACCCAATGCCGGTAACCCCGTCACCAAAGGCCTGAAACCGCTGTTGACGATGGATGTTTGGGAGCATGCCTATTACATCGACTATCGCAATCGTCGTGCGGCACATCTCCAAGCACTCTGGCAGATTATCAATTGGGACGAGATCAATCGCAGATACGCAGAATAACAGCTGATATTTTGTAATTTCGCAAAAAATGGCACAAAAATTTGCATGTGTCATTTTTTTTGTGTAATTTTGCAGCGCAAAATGAATCGTGCCCCTGTGGCTAAGAAAGTTTTGTAGTATTAAGCCCACGCCGAGGGTATATGTCTTTCGGGTGGGTGAATACAGAACATATGAAAAAGGCGTTTTGAATCAGCTCAATGGGGAGATAGTGTCGTACAGCAGTTGGCGGAATATATCACCCGCAAAGCGCCTGATTTGAAGGGTTTCTCTGCTCAGAACCTCTGGCGAATGAAACAGTTTTACGAGGCCTATCGCAATGCGGATGAAAAACTCTCACCACTGTTGAGAGAAATTGCTCCTTCCGCAGAACAAGTGTTCCGTGATCAGTATGTAATGGAGTTTATAGGAGGCAAGGAATACAAGACGGAGAACTCGATGAAATCAGCCCTTGGATGGTAGCAGAATATAAGCTTTGCTTGCCGGACAAGAAACTCTTACAAGCAAAAATGCGTGAAATAGACGCAGAATAACAGCTGATATTTTGAAATTTCGCAAAAAATGGCACAAAAATTTGCATGTGTCATTTTTTTGTTGTACCTTTGCAGCCGCAAAGGTTTTTGAACCAATACCACTGGGCTCAACAGTGTAAAAAAGTGAGTACATAAAAAGGCGTTTATTAACGTTGTTTGCGACTAATCCGAATCTTCGCAAAATTCATCTTACAGTCGTGACAACCGCAATGAATGTCCATGTGGGTATGTTAGATACTCCACGCCCGCGAGGGCGAGGTGGGTTATACATATCGGGCGTGGAATTCGGTTGTTTTTCTACTGTAAGAGGGGATTGCGAAGCCCTGGATTAGCGTGAAGAACAAGTGAACTTCACGCTTTTTCGTATGTATATGCGCGAACATTAAAACTAATACAAAGGATAACGCCTCCTCCCTAATATCAAAATGGAGGCGAACTAAAATTTAATACTATGACAAAAAATCAAACTGCATTCTATCCTGTAGAAATGTCAGAAGAAGAAAGAATCTGCAGGAACAAGCCACTTGTAGATACAATCATTTCATTGCTTGATGCAAAAAAGGTATTTAAAAACAACCCTATTCAATTTGGATACTTGTTAAACCAAGCTGTACGCCAATATATTATACCTCAAGATCATTGGCATATATCTGAAGCGGCAAAGAAGGTTTGGGACTCTATAACAGATGATGATATCCGAAAATTTACTTTCCAACAACAAATCGACATTAATAAATTGGATGATACAATGGAAATAGGAGAGAGTATTATTATAGAGGAAGGCAAAAAAACTCCTTTCAATAAAATATTCATCTCTGAACATATAACTCCTGTTTCTGATGTTATAAAAGTGCTTGAGAATCACCAATCTCCTTTGTGCCCGGATGATGTAATGAAAATCCTTGACAAAATGCATATTGCTCGAATATTGCAATCAGAAAATAAGAGAATAACGCAGAGGAATAACAGATGGACGGATTTTAGTGATATCCCCGATTATAAACAATTAGTAGACGATTTCTATTGTCCGGCAGGAATACATATTGTTGAACTTAAATGTATAGAATAATGAAAACAAAGCTTTTTTCTTTATTCCTCGTGCTGGTAGCCAGCGTAGGAATTATCAATGCCTCAGTTACTATAGATGGCATCGCATACAATTTGGATGCTAATGGCCGGACAGCAGAAGTAACCAAGGGCGGTAGTTATTCAGGTGAAGTCGTTATTCCCTCTTCGGTTACTTATAATAGTGTAACTTATAGTGTCACTAGCATTGGAGGCGGTGCTTTCTATAATTGCTCCAGTTTGACGAGTGTGACCATTCCCAGCAGTGTCACTAGCATTGGAGGCGGTGCTTTTTCTTACTGCTCAGATCTATCAAGTGTGACTATTCCTAATAGTGTCACAAGTATAGGTGATGAGGCGTTTAGAGATTGTATAAGTCTTCCTGTGATTGATAATCTACGCTATGCAGATACATACTTAGTGTGCGCCGCGGACGAATCGCTGACTACATATACCATAAAAGAAGGAACCAAATGGATTGGAAGTAATGCTTTCTATGGTTGCTCTGGTCTATTAAGTGTGACCATTCCCAGCAGTGTCACTAGCATTGGAAGTGGTGCTTTCTATAATTGCTCCAGTTTGACGAGTGTGACCATTCCCAGCAGTGTCACTAGCATTGGAAGTAGTGCTTTCTATAATTGCTCCAGTTTGACGAGTGTGACCATTCCCAGCAGTGTCACTAGCATTGGAGGCGGTGCTTTTCAAGACTGCGAGAGTCTAACGAGTATTGAAATTCCCAATACCGTCACAAGCATTGGAGCTTGGACTTTCGCATTATGTTTGAGTTTGATGAATTTAATTATTCCTAGTAGTGTAACAGATATTGAAGAAATGGCTTTCCAGCTTGTGCCAAATGTTGTTTATACTGCAAAAATATGGGATAATGAATGGACCGGTGCACGAACAGTTGGGGGCTATGTAGACGGGTTGTTTGTTTATAGTGACAATTCGAAAACAAGTCTTTCTGCATGTTCTTATGCCGCGACAGGGAATATTAGTATTCCTAACAGCGTCACAAACATTGGAAATAGTGCTTTTTCTTACTGCTCAAATCTATCAAGTGTGACTATTCCTAATAGTGTCACAAGTATAGGTGATGAGGCTTTCAGTGATTGCTCTGGTCTGACGAGTGTAACAATTGGCAACAGCGTCACAAGCATTGGAGAGAGGACTTTCGCTTATTGCTCCGGTTTGACAAGTATCACTATGCCAAGTAGTGTGACAAGTATTTCGTTCGAAGCTTTCTATAATTGTAGCGGTCTAACGAGTATCACCTGCGAGGCGGATGTCCCTCCCACTTGTGCTACTAATGCATTCAACATGGTGGATAAAAAGATTCCCGTTTACGTCCCGGCAGAGAGTGTAGCGGCTTACAAAGCAGCAGATTCGTGGAAAGACTTCACTAATATAAGGGCTATAGGAGGTACGACGTATTATACCCTTATATTTTTAGATTGGGACGGAACAATACTGAAAACCGACACTGTTGAATATGGCCAATCTGCTACTGCCCCTGTAGACCCGACCCGCAAAGGCTATACCTTTGCAGGTTGGGATAAGGACTTTAGTAATGTGACATCCGACTTGACGGTAACTGCGCAATATTCAATTAACACATATATCGTACAATTTGTGGACTGGGATGCATCAATACTAAAAGTAGATACAGTTGAATACTTACAAGATGCTACTTCACCAGCAGATCCAATTCGCGAAGGCTATACATTTACCGGTTGGGACAAAGAGTTTAGTAATGTAACATCCGACTTGACGGTAACTGCCCTATATAAACAAAACGATTCCTCAATGACCTGCGCTGAGGCTCGTGAGGCTGCGTTAGGTGGCAGGACGGACGAGGTGAGTGTTATAGGATACGTGACTGACATCCTTTTTGCTTGGGATGCTACGTACAAAAACATCTCTTTCTGGATGGCCGACAACAAGGACGGAGGAAAAGTGTTAGAAGCTTACCGCATTAATTGCGCAACTCAGGCAGAGGCACCGGTTGTTGGTGATAAAGTGAAAGTTACAGGCAAACTCACTGTGTATAATTCCACTACACCCGGAATAGATGCCGGTGGCACCTTCGAAATTCTTGAAAGAGTAAGTGGGGATGAAGTTGACGATGTGACAGTAACTTCCCCCGCAGAGGGTTATGCGACAATCGTTATTAACATTCCTGAAGGTTCTGAATGTAACGGCATTGCGTTCAAAGGAACAATGGATGGTTCAACTTGGAGCAGTCCAAACACTTACGTTGGCGAAACAAAAGTAAATGCTTCTACAGATGAGTGCATTAAATTCACTAAGATTGAAGGAACGCGAACTTGGTATAAGGCGACCTACAAACTCGGCACAATCGGCCTGATAGGTAAAATATGTTTGATTTATCCAGACGATAACTATTGGGAAGGTCAGGCCATAAATTACTCTGTTATTGACGCGAAAACGACAGCGAACGCCTCAATTGATGACGATGGAAATATTGTCATAACGAATTCGGGCCTTGCCTATGTAAGGATTAGTGATTGGCAAGACTCGAAGTGTGCAGAATCAATAACCGTTCGTTTGCAAGCATCCAGCGCAGCTGCTTGGGATGTTGTCAAGTTGTTCTACTGGGGCGATGGTATTTCCGGATATGAATGGCCTGGTATAGCCGTCACTAATACGGACGGTTGGTACAGTTACACCTTCGCTTCTTCTATCAAATCGGTAAATATCATTTGGACTAATGGAGAAGGAGATCAGACCGTAGATATCAACGATGTAACAGCAAGCACTTGCTACAAGTTAAATAGTCTATCCGGTGAAAAGAGAACGGTAACTATCGTTGATTGTTCAGCGGGAGAACTGCCGGAAGGTGCGATGACCTGTACTGAAGCTCGAGAAGCGGCACTTGGAGGAAGCACCGATGAGGTAACAGTTGTTGGTTATGTTACAGAATACGTTTACCTTTGGAGTTCCTCGTTTAAGAGTGTTTCTTTCTGGATGGCCGACACGAAAGACGGCGGCAAAGTATTTGAGGCTTATAGCGCCAAATGTGAGACTGCTGATGAAGCTCCGAATGTGGGAGATAAAGTGAAAATAGTAGGTAAACTTTCTGTTTACAACCAATCTACTCCGGAAATATCCAACGGTACTTTCGAAATCCTCGAACGGACCAGCGAAAAGACCTATTATACCATCCGTTTCATCAACTGGGATGGCACAGAATTGCAGAGTTCACCTGTCGAGTTTGCCACAACGCCTGAATATACTGGCGCAACGCCTATGCGTGCAGATGACGAGTACTATACCTACGAGTTTAGAGGTTGGACGCCTACTATCTCTCCAGCCATCAAAGATTTTACCTATAAAGCCACCTACAAAGGCACTCCGAAAGAAGTGCATGGTCAGGCAGAGGAAACGCAAACAACGGAAGTAACGGCTACTCCTACCGAAGACGGAAGTGTTGTTATTGCATGGCCGGCCGTGGAGGGCGCAACTATATATACCATTGAGATTGCTAAAAACGGAGAAATCATCTGTACTCTGGTCTTCAATGAGAATGGACAATTGCTGGCTATCCGGTTCGCAGCCCCTGCCCGCAATAAGGATGGTAGAAATGTAGTCGCTGCAACGCAAGCCGGAAAGGGTTGGACTTATACCGTTACAGGAATGGAAGCAGGCGCAACCTACACCTATTCCGTGACGGCAAAAGATGACTCTGACACCAAATTGTTTGAGCAATCGGTTCAATTCACCATGCCTGCTTCGCAGGGCATAGACGATATGCCCGCCAACATTAACGGTGCTCAAAAATTCATCCGCAACGGTCAAATCTTCATCCTCCGCGGGGAGAAGACATATACCGTTACGGGACAAGAGGTAAAGTGAAACCGAGTTTCACATTTGAGATTTATAATTTCAAATTTGTGATTTAACAACACGGGCGGCTCAATAATGAGTCGCCCGTGTGTTTGTTTTAGAAGTATTCCCTTACGGCAAATTCATATTGGTCAATGAAGATTTGCTTAAAGGCGTGCAAGTTGTTTTGCTCGTAGAAAATGAGCATAGCCTTCTTATAATCAATCGAATCCACCGTTCTAAAAGAGAGTGGGCAATAACCATTCGCAATCAGCAAAGCATTGCTCGTAATACGTGCCGTGCGCTTATTGCCGTCCATGAACGGCTGAATATAACTCAGCAGCAACAGAGCCAACAAGCCTTTATCAAACACGTTCGTACGGCTATTAATGAGTTCGCAGGTATCACACATCGCTTCACGGATCTGAAACTCATTGTCCAATGGTCTGTATTGCGTACCGGTTATACCCACACGGCGATGCCGCAAACCAGTATCTACCGACAATTCTTTGGTCAATAGTTGATGAATGTCCTCTATATGACCAATGGTCAGTGTCTGCAAATAATCCGGATTGTCCAATACAAACCGCAAAGCATCCTTATGATTCAAAAGCATTACTGCTTCCTCTTT
This sequence comes from Paludibacteraceae bacterium, assembly GCA_024692565.1. GTDB lineage: Bacteria > Bacteroidota > Bacteroidia > Bacteroidales > Paludibacteraceae > Colicola. The sequence goes on along the minus strand of JAILMN010000030.1, from coordinate 49,041 downwards.
GGTTTTCCCCTCCGCGGTCTTACTTTCGCGCAACAGACGTTCTGTCTCCAGCAGCGAATAGGTGTTTCCCTCTATCTGCGAGGATTTCCAACTCAGGTCAATACCCAATCGTTCCATTTCCTTGCGATATTCACTCTCACTCATATCTGCCAAGTGTGCGCGGAACTCTGCTTGTAACGCATTCAAACGCGCCAATTCATCCTCCGTAAAGAGCGATACTTGCGGAAGTCGCTCATTTATAAGTGCAAAATTAAAACTCGTCTGCACTTGTCGCTCATCAGTCTCTTGCGCAAAATAGGTGTCCAAATTCAGCGGCATTAACAAATGCGCGCGATTAGACAAGGAATAACGCGTCGCGCGCGCTTTTCCTCCAACAACAATGTCTCCTTTTTCTACTCCGGCAGCAATAGTCCTTTTGAGAGTCGCATCGCTTTCTTCAAAACCGATACCTGTTCGGATTTCTTCACGCGAAGAAGAAGGATGATAGTGCAAAAATTGCAGTATTTCTCGTGCTGTTTCCATAAGCCAAATTGTAAAATCGGTGCAAAATTACAAAAAATATTTGAATAATCGGCTCAAATTGAATCAAAAAATGCAAAAAATCTTACTTTTTTGAGCCGATTTGCCAAAATTTCACATTTTCATCCTCGTCAACGGCCAAATCCTCATCCTCCGCGGGGAGAAGACCTACACCCTCACCGGTCAAGAGGTCAAATAAAGAATCCTCACACACTCTAACTCCAAATAATACAGGCTATATTATCAAGCCTGTATTATTTTTCTGTAACAATCCTTGCACATTCCAAAAATTTGTTGTACCTTTGCAGCAGATTTGAAAACGATCATGGCTAAGAGTTTTTATTTTTCGATACAGAGTTGGATGTTGGAGGAGTTGGGGCTGTCCCTCACCGACGTCGCAGTATTCGCGTATATCAATGGTTTGACCAATTCGGAAGAGTTGGGTAAGCAAGGCTGGCGCGGATCTACCAGACGCTTGGCGAAAGTGCTGCATGTGAGCCCGTCTACTATGAATGACATCATTAATCGCCTGGAAGAGAAAGCCTACATCCGTCACTGTAACGGCTTCATTCTCAGCAACTTCCATCGTGATTTGCCTTCTAAAGTAGAGCCGGAAAAGCCCATTGTCCGAAATCCGGACACTTTTTCAGATGCAGAGGGTACTAATGTGCCGTTTTAAGGCTTCCAAATGAACGGATACCGGACACGCATGAACGGAAATCGTGCGTGTTTGTACGGATTTCGTGCAATAGTGTGCGAAAATCGGACACATATAATAAAATAATAATAAAAAAAATAAAAGCCATGCTATTATATGGGGCATGGCGGGCAGGCTATCATTAATAATTTTTTCTAAAAAAGGAATTTATTTATTTTTGTTATAGGCTGGCAGGGCTGGCAAGCTGTGAATAACAATACCATCACGGGATCATCTTCCAACGACAACCCGACAAAACCTCGATAAAACCCCGATTTACCTCCGATGTAATACCGATAAAACTCCGATTACTTTTGCACGAGAGTTAACGAGGAGTTAACGGGTCATTATCGAGTCAACATCGGTCCAATTACGGTATATGAAGCTTTTTTTTACACCCTTTTTCTTGCATATATCATTTTTTTTTCGTACCTTTGCACGCAAATCTGAGGACATGATTAAGATTCTTTTTATATGTCACGGCAACATATGCCGGTCACCGATGGCGGAGTATATCATGAAGCAATTGGTGGAGCATGCAGGTCGTGCGGACGAGTTCGAGATTGCTTCGGCTGCGGTGTCCACAGAAGAGATCGGCAATGACATTTATCCTCCGGCTAAGCGGATGTTGGCTGCGAAAAATGTGCCGTTTGAGCATCGTGCGGCGCGACAGATGACGCAGGCAGACTATGCATATTACGACTATATCGTGTGCATGGATCAGAGCAATCTGAGATGGATGCGCTACATCACCGGTTTAGAACCGGAGCAAGATATCCATTCAGGTAGTACGGATCGCAAAGTGTCGCTGATGATGGCATGGGCAGGGAAAACGCGTGACGTGGCTGACCCCTGGTACACGGGTGATTTTACGAAAGCGTACGAGGATATATTGGAAGGCTGTCAAGGGATGTTAAGACATACGCTTTAGTTGGCGATGGAGCAGTGAGTTATTCGTTTCGGGCATATTATCCGTACTACAAACGCAACCTGAAGTTGGCGTTTCCGGTGATGCTGACGCAGCTCGGTGCTGCGTTGGTGGGCCTGGCTGACTCGATCATGGTGGGGCACTACGGTACGGCAGACTTGGCGGCGGTCAGTTTCTCCAATGCGCTGTTTTTCACGGTGATGGTGTTCGCGATGGGTGCGCTCATGGGTATCACGCCGCTCGTCGGACACGTGCACGGACGACTTGAGAAACTGCTGGTCGAAGGCACTACGGACGATGAGATTGCGCATAAACACGAGCAGATCACGGCGTACCTCATCAACGGTCTGGTCTTTACCGCTATCATGAGCGTGTTCTCGTTGGCGTTACTCGCTCCGTGTATCGGTTTTCTGGATGCGTTCGGACAAGAACCCGAGGTGGTCAAATGCGCACGACCGTATTACATTCTCATTGTCCTCTCCATCGTGCCGTTTCTGTTGTTCTCGTTCAGCAAACAATTTTTGGAAGGACTCGGTAACACGACTGTCGCGATGCTCATCACTATCGGTTGTAATTTGCTCAATATATTGCTGAACTGGGTGTTCATTTATGGTCACTGGGGCTTTGAAGCGATGGGTGCCGAAGGCGCAGGGTGGGCAAGCCTTATTGCGCGATGCCTGATGCCGGTTTGTTTCTTCATCGCGATGCTTTGGAAGACCGAATGGCGACGGTATATTACGTCCATGCGTCGTTGGCTCATCACGCGTCGCGAAGTGGAACACCTGATCAATATCGGCATGCCGATCGGTTTGCAGTCCTTCGCGGAAGCCTTCCTTTTTACAGCTTCGTTTGTCATCATCGGTTGGATCAGTAAGGAGTCGTTGGCGGCGCACCATATAGCTAATCAGATGGCTGATTTGACGTTTATGTTAGCCTTGGGAATCGGTTCGGCAACGACTATCCGCGTTTCGCATCAATTAGGCAAAGGTGACCTGCAAGCCGTGCGTATGGCGAGTCATGCGTCGGTACATTTGTGCTTATTGATGAATACGATAGGTGCGGCCATCATGATCTTCGGACGCAATGTGATACCGTATATTTTTACGAGTGATCCGGAAGTGATTCCTATCGCTTCAACGCTGCTCATCATCGCCGGAACATTCCAATATGCCGACGGACTGCAATGTATCGGAGCTGCCATGCTGCGTGGTATCCAGGATGTGCGGGTGCCGATGCGCATCGCTTTGTTCGCTTATATCGGTGTGGCGCTACCGTTGGGCATCACGCTCACGTTCCCGTTAGGCCTCGGAGCAAAGGGTATGTGGCTCGCGTTCGTCATCGCGTTGGCTATTCCGGCAGTCCTCTTCCATGTACGGTTCCATCGGCAAATGAAGCGACTGAATGGCATCCATTTTGACAAGCAGAGATGACTTTTTGCAAAAAAATGCACGAATTCGCAAAAAAAATGCAAAAAAATTTGGTCAATTCAAAAAAAAGCAGTACCTTTGCACTCGCTTTTGAAAAAAAGAGCAGATTTGAGGGCGTTTAGCTCAGCTGGTTTAGAGCATCTGCCTTACAAGCAGAGGGTCTGCGGTTCGAATCCGTAAACGCCCACGAAAACGAAAGAAGATACCGAGAAGGTATCTTTCTTCGTTTTAAGGCCCTACGGCCTTCTTCCTGCAGACCGGTCTGGGTTCTTATCTCACTACGTTCGAACGATTATTGCAGAGCAATTTTCTCCGCCGCTACGCTCTGTCGATTATTGCAGCCAGGCTGCAATGTACGAATCCGTGTTATTCTGTGATCCATTCAACGGCGTTGCGGTAGATCTTGTCAAACTCCATAACGGCTTCAAGCGGGAAGCCATAGACGAGCGTTCGTGAGGTAGGTTGGTTGGGTTTGGGTGTCTGATACGCCGCCAACTGCTCCAACATCTCCGGCGACGCATCGGTGATCGTATCGAGCGTCAGCACGCCTTCCCATCCCACCGCTGCGCCACAACGCATATCTTGGTACTCCGCCATTCGTTTGGCATCTTCCGTCGGTTTCAATCCTTCCGGCTTGGCGGTGAAGATCTGGTCTTCGTTCGGCTCCAATTGCAGATTATAGAGACGATGTCTGGGCGTAGAAATACGTCCGTTACGCGTTGTGCGCTCGGCATAGAACGTAGCATGTAAGAAAATCTCTGCCCATTCCTGGTCAATCTTGCTATAGTTTTCCGCGCTGAGCAGCATGTTTCCTCCTCCGGACAGGTACTCCGTCAGTTGCTTTTGCATATTCTCGGTGAACGGTTGGCGCTGGCGTCCGCATACATAGTCCACGAACTTATAATTGCGGTTGATCTTCGCCATCTCGGCTGTAGCAGAGACGTACGAGATGCGCATTTTCCGCAGCACTCGTCCGTGTTGCGCAGCCCAATCGTGTGTGTTGCCGATGGTGAGTTGTCCCGCATGGTCGCGATAGCAAGCTCCCCAACCGCAGTTGTCATCATTGACCCATTGACTGGTGCGTCGGAAATCCCATTGAGGTCCGATATAGGCACAACTGAAGCCATCTTCGCAAGCGAAGGAACCGGGAACAATACCGGCATAATTGGTTTCCGCGAACCATTCCGGTCCATAGACGTCATCAAAGCCATCGATGATGAGCGCAAGCGGCGCTTTGTCTCGTTCGCTGAGGTACGCACTGATAATAGGGCTGGGCAGACTGAGACCGCCATCGTTACCGGCTACGACATAATAATTATATTTCACGCCGCGCTTCAGCTCCAATTTCACTTCGGTCTTCTTATCCACCTGCTGCACATCCCATTCGCCGTCGTTCTCCTGCACATACACCATGTAATATATGGCTTTGGCTGTAGGTTCCCACGGATCTTTGCGTGCTTTCCAGCGCAAGGTACCATCCGTACTGATGGACAACTGCTGCACGGGAAGCGGTTGAACCACAGCCGATTTGCCGTTGAGATAACGCAAGATACCTTTATATACCGCGCGCGCAGAGGCGAAACGGAAATTAGGATCGAGGCCGTATTTCATATCGGCAAAATTCTTATGGCTGAGCAATTCCAGAATGATACTCGGTACATCCGGTACGCGGCTCTCGCAATAGTTAGCTTCGCGCAACTGGCGTCGCACCCATTCCGGCGCAATGTGCTGTAAGTCTTCGGTCACCTGCGTTTGGATCCAATCGCCTAAGTTACGATTCTCTTTCTCACGATTACGACCGTCTTTGAGTTCTTTCTTGCCCTTATCGTTTTTCTCCGTGTAGATGACGAGCGTACCGATGATTGTGGTGTCATTGCCGCTGTCTTGTCCGTCCGTATGGAAAGCAAGGCATAAGTCAATCGGCGCTTTGAGGGAGTTGACCCACGTAGGACGACACTTCATGTCGTCTTTGTATTCATCTGCGTCGTACAAGTTCCAGATGCCCGAACGGACGCCTTTCGATTTCAACCAATAGCGTGCTCCTTCTGCCCACTGCGGCAGACCCGAAACACCGAGTTCCTGGTTCTCCACGCCTGCACGAGGCATATAGATAGTAGCTCCGGCATTCTCCAGCATCTTACGAATAAGGCGCACGCATTCTTGGCTATAGAGGTCTTCGACCGTGGTCCACAGTGTGGCGCGCTGCCAGATCCATTCTTCGCGCTCGATATTATAATACAGACCGTGACTCGGCCACAAGGCGATATTGCGGTCGGTCAGATCTTTCTTGCGTGTAGTCGGCCCGATGCCGCGTGCGCAATCGGTGATGAGCGAATCGATAGCTTTATCATTGGTGAAGATCGACACTTCGCCATCTTCCTCGCCCAGCGTCCAGACACTGACCCGTTTTTTCAGTTCCTCCACGTTCTCCGGTGTCCATCGAACATGACCGAGGATGGCATTGGTGTGGAGGGTGACCGTTTTATCATCGATGCGCAGGTTTTTGATGCGCACGATAGGCGACCACACTTTGGAGAAACCGGTGTAGGCCATGAGCGAGTCACCCAACTCACGCATGCCTAACGTGCGGGCTGCATGGGTAGGGCAGAACGCTGCTGCACTGAATATAAACAGACAAAATACCAGTATTTTTTTAGAAATCGTCATCACTTAAATCTCCGTTGGATTGTTTATTCTTTTGCGCGGTTTCCTGATACGATTTGAGCAAGTCAGCCGCCATCTTCGCCTGATAGCCCGCTTCGATGTCATAATCCTTAGCATCATTCTCCTTGAATACGATACGCACTTTGATGATGGCGATATTGCTCTCCAGTTTGGAAATCATCTCCGGCGTTGTCTCGTAGGTAGTAACGGTCTCGCAGAATTGGATGGTTGCATTGCCGTTTTTCTTGGAGAACTTGTTTTTCTGCACGTCCGAGCCTGCTACGCGCGGCAGACGAATAGCAGTACCATCCGCGAAACGCACGAGGACGCGTGAGGCATCCGTGAACTCATAGAAATTGTTGGCGCTGACCGTTTTTACCAGCAGCGTGGTGACATCCTTTCCGCCTTTGTGCTCTTGCAAGAAAGCCAATTGGGGCTTGAGATTCTTGTTCACCGAAGCATCCACGTGGATAAACTTGCCGCGTTCCGCAGCGTTGACATTCATCATCGTAGCTGTGAGGATTGCTACGAGGAAAAAGAGGATTTTTTTCATATTCATTGTTTTTTTAATTGTATTCGTCTGTTCACCGGTCGCACGCGGTATCCTGCGGCACGCAGTTGCTGCAACAGTCCTTTGTCTCCGCCCAGGTAAATCGCATTGAGCGTGATGAACGCTCCGCCTTCGGCTAAGATGGGTTGCAATCGTTTGACCCACTGCTGATTGCGCTGACAATAAACCTGATAATCCGAGTAGGAAATGCTCGATTTATTGTCCGGCGCCTCGACCTGAAAAGCGATATCCGTCAATCGTCCTGTGAGGTACATCTCTTTGATGGCGCGCTCTTGCTTCACTTCGTTCTCCGGATACTCAATCACTTTGAGCAGTTCTTTGCACTGCCAATGGAAGGGTTCGCGATCGAAGAGCATATACATCGTTTCGCCGATATTATCCAGCCCTACGACCGGCATGTTCCGCTCGCCGGCAACCGATTCGAAGAAGCCTTCCATCGATTTCTGCTCATCGTATTTGAGCCATTGTTTCATCAGTTCGGTGCGGAACATCTCGGTGAGGTACGCGGGTTTCATTCGGCATAACTTATCGAGTCCCATATTGAGGTTGACGCGCAAACTATTGTCGATATATTCGTATTCTTTATCGGTATAGAAATTGCTCAGTTTGATGGAGTCGGGTAGGCTGGCTGCCTGACGCAGTGCCGCGAGGGCCTCATAGTCCTGCATCGCAAATTCCGTCACCACTTTTTTGCATCGTCCGAAACATTTGAACACATTCGGAATCGTATCCAAAAACTGCATCTCCACGAGTCGGTTGGTCGCGAGGATGTACGATTTCTGTTTGCTCGAGCGTCCGCTGATCTCCCACAGTAGTTGCGCCTTGGCGGGAACCAAGCAAACCATCAGCAGAAGGGCTGTCACTATGTATCGAATGGTTCTCATTTGAATCGCGTGATTAGGTTGTATGCCTGGTAAATTCCGAGTTCGCCGGCTTTGGACAGGTCAGCTAATCCTTTCTCGTTTTCGCCGATATAGACGTACGTCAAACCCCTATTAAAATACGCTTCTGCGAAGTCATTGTCCCGTTGGATGGCACGCGTGTAGTAAGCGATTGCATCTTTGTATTCGCGCTGTGCGCAGAGGATATTTGCTTTGTTGTAAAACGCAAAGGCAAAGTCTGATTGCAGGCGAATGACCTGATCATAATCGCGTAAGATCAGTTCATAATCAATCTCCGCCAAACGGTAACGCCATGTAGCGCGGCAGAAGACGATGACGGGTTCCAAGTCTTTATCGGCGATGACGATGGCTTTGGTACAATCATCAACTGCGCTCGCGTAATCTTTGATGATGGCGAATTCCAGGGCGCGCGCAAGGTATAGTGCTGCAGAAGGTGTCTCGTCAATCAATCGCGAGAGGCGTGTGATCTCCGCAAAATGGAAATCTACCATCTCTGCCGTCAGTGCCATCTCTTGCGCCGTGAAACGCAGGGTTGCAGGCAGTTGTTCGCTTCGGTTCAACTGATCCACCAGCGGATGGTAATAATTTGTGCGCCTCAGGCTCATGTCCTTGCTGTAATAACTGAGCACTATATTGGGTTCGTTCACTACGTCCTGATAGCGTTTTTGCACCGTACCGCGTGTCTTGGACTCGTATTTCTGCTCTTCGTCAGGAATCTCCGATTGATTCTGTGCCGTAGAAGTGGAGAATTCCTTACGATGGTCTTTTTTCTGCGGCTGCGCTTGCGCGATCATCATGTCGGTGTGCGGCTGCGCGGCTTGTTGCGCTTGGATGGACTCTTTGCGCTGCTCCAGTTCCTGCGCACGCATTCGATACTTATATGCCGCGGCCTGATTGCCTTGCTGCAATTTCGCTTGCGACGCTACGTAGTAGGCAGGCAGGAAATACGGATACCGCGCGATGAGCGAATCCATATTATTGACCACTTCTTTCCATTGTTTGAGTTGCATCAGCACTAAGCCCAACTGATAACGCATCTCTACGCGTTCGGGTGCCAAGGAGACAGCCATGCGCAGATCTTCCAAGGCGCGGTTGTAATCGCCTACCTCCTGCCGCATTACGCCGCGGTTGTAATAACTGTCTGCTTCCCGCGGTGCCAACTTAACGGCCTGATCATAATCCGCCAACGCGCCGCGATAATTATGACGATGATAGTGAATAACGCCGCGGTTGGTGAAATCACCTGCCCATTTGGAGCCCAAATTGATGGCTTGCGTCAACTGCACATAGGCTTCATCTTCGCGCTCCAACATCAGGTTCGTCACTCCTAACGCCGACCACACAGCCGGATTCGCTTTGTCGTACGTAGCAGCTTGCGTGAACGCGTCTAAAGCCGCCAGAGTATCGTCCTTGAGAAGGCATATACGTCCTTTCTCGCTCCATACAGTAGCCGCTTGCGGTTCGCGACGAAGCAATTGCTCTATATCTTCGAGCGCCAGATCATATTGTTTCTTTTGCGCGCGTACGTCTGCGCGCAATAATATATAGGTGCGGTTTTCCGGCGAGAAACGCAGTGCCGTGGTGTAGTCCTCTTCCGCTTCGTCCCAACGCTTCAGTTGGCAGTATATATACCCGCGGGCATAATAACAACCCGGCGAGAACGGATTGCGCTCAATCGCGGCATTGCAATCGCGTAGCGCACCTTGATAGTCCTCCAATTGAATCTTCGCAATCGCTCTGTAGAAATAAGGCTCCGCGAGGTAGGGCTTGAGATGAATGACCTGATTGAAATACTGAATAGACAGCACGTAGTCTTCGAAATACAAGGCGTTACGCCCGATGGCGGTGATGCGATCGGTATTCAGTTGTGCTTTCGCCGGCATGAGGCAGAACGACAAAAGCGCAAGAAGTACTATGTGCCGTATTCGGGTCATTGTTTATCGGCAACCAGCATTCGGGTTAAATTCTTTCGGCACATCGAATTGCTCATTCGGGTCATAGCCTAAGTCGGGATCCGCCAAAATCTTCTGCATATACAGTGCGCAGATTGGCAAGGCCATGGCTGCACCCTGACCTTCCGACATATTATCGAAATGCACGGCGCGGTCTTCACCGCCTACCCAAGCTCCGTTGACGAGCGAAGGCGTGTAGCACATGAACCAACCGTCCGAGTTATTCTGCGTCGTACCCGTTTTACCGCCCATAGGAGCGTTGACATTGTATTTGTATCGCACGCGCACACCGGTTCCCTGATCCATCACAGCGCGCATCATATACAGCATCTTGTAAGACGTTGTCTCGCCGATGATCTCGTGCGTGCGCGGAGTGAAGGTTCCGATGACATTGCCGTTACTGTCTTCGATTCGTGTGACGTAGAGCGGTTCGGTTCGGATACCTTTGTTCGGGAACGTGGAGTAGGCGTTGACCATCTCCTCCAGGCTCACTTCGCACGGACCGAGGCAGAGCGAAACGACCGGTACGATATCTCCTTGGATCCCGAACGAACGCATCATGCGCACTAACTGCTCCGGCGTAAAGAGGGACATGAGGTAAGCCGAGATCCAGTTGCTGGAGTTTTTGAGTCCCCATGTGAGGGTGACGGTGTCTCCCCTGTTCTTGGTATGTCCGTCTCGCGGCGTCCATTCTTTACCGGTTGCGTCCACGAGTGTGATCGGTTCATTCACTGCTTTGTCACACGGCCACATTCCTTCGTCCATGGCCAAGGTGTAGAGGAAAGGCTTGACGGTAGAACCGATCTGACGGCGACCTTTCGTCACCATATCGTATTGGAAATGTGCGAAGTTAGGTCCTCCGACATATGCTTTGACGTGTCCTGTACGCGGATCCATCGACATGAAACCGCAACGCAAGAAACTCTTCTGCCATTTGATTGAGTCGTACGGCGAGAGGATGGTATCAATCATGCCGCGGTCGTACGTGAAGACTTGCATCTCGCGGGGATTCATGAATTCTTTCTCAATCTCCTCCGCCGTGTAGCCCGCATTTTTCATGTGACGGTAGCGGTCGGTCTGCTTTATGGAGCGATTCATGATGCCGTCAATCTCCGATTGCTTGAGCGACCAGGAGAAAGGTGCGTTGCGTTTGCGCTTGAGCTCTTTATCGAAGGCTTTTTGTTGCTCTTGCATATGTTCGCTGACGGCCTCTTCGGCATAGCGCTGCATCTTGGAATCAATCGTGGTGTAGATGCGCAGACCATCCTGATAGATGTCGTAGGTACTGCCGTCCGCCTTCTTGTTTTTCTCGCAGAAACCGTAGAGCGGGTTGTTGTCCCACGCCCATTTATCGAGTTTGTACTGCTGCTGCGCCCAGGAAGGATAATCGTCCTCCACGGGTTTCTTGGCGGTCAGCACACCACGCAGGAACTCGCGGAAATAAGGTGCCAGACCTTGTTTGTGGTCCACGGAACTATAGTGCAATTCCAGCGGAAGAGCCGCCAGTGAGTCACGTGCGGCTTCATCCAAATAGCCGTATTTGGCCATTTGTGAAAGCACTGTATTACGGCGCTCGGTAGCTCTAACCGGGTGACGCACAGGGTTATACAACGACGGGTTCTTACACATGCCGACGAGCATCGCAGCCTCTTCCTTCTTCAGATCCATCGGGGTCGTGGAGAAATAGACCTGTGCCGCCGATTGAATGCCGACCGCGTTGTAGAGAAAGTCGAATTGGTTGAGGTACATCAGCAGAATCTCATCTTTCGAATAGAGTCGCTCCAACTTGGTAGCGATGACCCATTCGATGGGTTTCTGCATCGCGCGCTCGATGATATTGTTTGCGTGCGGTGACCAGAGTTGCTTCGCCAACTGCTGCGTGAGCGTACTACCACCTCCTGCGCGTCCGAGTTTGATGATGGCGCGGAACATAGACTTGAAATCCACGCCCGTATGCTCATAGAAACGCACATCTTCGGTAGCTACCAGCGCGTGAATCAGATCCGGCGACAAGTCCGTGTACTCCACGCCTACGCGGTTCTCGTAGCGATAATAACGTCCGAGCGATTGCATGTCGGCTGAAATGACTTCGCTGGCGAAGGAGTTCTTCGGGTTCTGCAATTCCTCCAGAGGCGGCAGGTAACCCAATACACCTTCGGTGATTAACCAAATAACGACAAATGCCGTTGTGAGGCCTGCGATAAAAAGGCCCCAAAACCAAACCAAAAATGGTTTATGCCACGATTTTGTAGTCATATAATTGTTGTTTTTTTATTCTATCATCAATGCCTCAATGATGCGGTTGAGGATGTGTAATCCTTTTTGTGTAGCAACGATGCGTCCTTCGGGTGTTTTTTGTAACGAGCCGTCGTTCAAAAACCTCGTTGAGGTCTCGATAACGTCTCGATAACGTCTCGTTAACTCCTCGTTAATTCCTTGACGCGTCCGCAGACCCAACATGATGCTTTCGTTGTACCGATCTTTTTCCGTCAGTGTCTCACTTTCCCTCAGCAAATTATGTGCCATGATGCCGTAGATGTACGCATCGAGGTCGTCGGGATTCCAACTTCGCACGGGCGGTAAGTAACTGTGCGCTCCGGCGCCGACGCCTATGTACGGCGTTCCGTCCCAATAGCTGCTGTTATGTTTGGCTTCGTAGCCCGGCAAGGCGAAATTGCTCACTTCATAATGCACAAAGCCCGCTTTTTTCAGTTGTTCGCACAAGACATCGTACATCTCGTTCTCGGTGTCCTCGTCGATGGCTTCGATGGCGCCTGCGTCTCGCATCTTCGTCAACGCAGTGCCTTCTTCGTACATCAGCCCGTAAGACGAAATATGCTGTACGCCCAAGTCCAGCGCGCGCTGTATGTCCGTTTTCCATTGGTCGAACGTCTGCGTAGGCAGCGCGTACATCAGATCAATGGAGATATTGTCAAACCCTGCGGCTTGTGCCCAACGCACCGTGTCAATAGCCTGTGCCGCCGTGTGCCTGCGCCCGATGAGTTGAAGCAAACGGTCATCCAACGATTGCACACCAATGGACAAACGGTTGATGCCTGCTGCGCGGATCGCAGCGAGGTACGCCGGCGTCGCATCACCCGGATTGAGTTCCATCGTAATCTCTTCTGCGCGCTCGGTGCCAATCGTGTCAAAGATCTGTTGTATGTCAGCGACGTCCAATACGCTGGGTGTTCCTCCGCCGAGGTAAACAGTGCGTATGTCGTCGAGTTCGTGCTTTCGTGCTCGGATCTCTTCCAGCAGGGCAGTCACATATTCCGCACGTCGCTCCAGCAGGGTAGTGGAGAAGAAATCGCAGTACAGACAGCGTTTCTTGCAAAACGGAATATGTACGTACACGCCTGCCATCAATCTTTCTTCCAAAATACCGTCCCCTGCACTTCGTCCGGCATGTATTGTTGTTCAATCCAATGTCCCGGAAAATCGTGTGGGTACTTGTATCCGTCCGAGTATCCGAGTTCTTTCATCAGCGACGTCGGTGCGTTGCGCAGATGTAAGGGTACCGGCAGATTACCGGTCTCGCGTACTTTCGCCAAGGCCTCGTCGATGGCTAAGTAAGCCGAGTTATCTTTCTTGCAGGTCGCCAAATAAATCGTTGTTTCCGCCAACGGAATACGTCCTTCCGGCCAACCGATCTTATTCACCACATCGAAGCAGGTGTTCGCCAGCAGCATCGCGTTGGGATTCGCCAGACCGATATCTTCGCTGGCTAAAATGACAAGCCTTCGCGCAATGAATTTCGGATCTTCGCCGCCTTCAATCATTCGCGCAAGCCAGTAAATTGCCGCGTTCGGGTCGCTACCGCGTACCGATTTGATGAACGCTGAGATGATGTCATAGTGCATCTCGCCATCCTTGTCGTACGCCACCGGATTCTGTTGCAACTGCTTGGTAACCGTTTCGTTGTCAATGATCTTCGCACCGCTGTTGCTCACTAACTCAATAATATTGAGCAGTTTACGTGCATCGCCTCCGCTGTAGCGAAGTAGTGCATCCGTGTCTTTGATCTGCAGATTGAGCGAACGGATATACTCGTCTTGCGTCAGCGTGCGGTTGAGCAATTCCAACAAGTCCTCTTTGTCTAAGGCCTTAAGTACATACACCTGACAGCGACTGAGTAGCGGCGTAATCACTTCGAACGAAGGGTTTTCGGTGGTCGCACCGACCAGCGTAATCGTTCCTTCCTCCACGGCGCCCAACAGACTGTCTTGCTGACTTTTGCTGAAGCGGTGAATCTCATCGATGAACAATATCGGACTGCGACCGTCCGCAGGTGCAAAAAGACCACTATTGAGCGATGCGTTACGTTTGGCTTTGTCAATCACGTCCCGCACCTCTTTCACACCACTGGTGACCGCACTGAGCGTGTAGAACGGACGTTGCAACTGATGCGCGATGATGCGCGCAAGCGTCGTCTTGCCTACGCCCGGAGGACCCCACAGAATGAAGCTGGCGATGTTACCGCTTTCAATCATTTGGCGCAAGATCGCTCCTTCGCCCACCAGATGTTTCTGGCCTATGTAATCGTTCAGCGTCTTCGGACGCATGCGTTCCGCTAATGGTAACATAATAACTGTTTGGCGTTGGCAATCGCTTCGGGTGAGGGGTTCTTTCCGCTCAACATCGAAGCGATTTCTATGATACGTTCGTCGTCGTTGAGGCGACTGATGTGTGTCTCGGTTCGTGTGGCCGTATCGGCTTTGTACACTTTGTAATGCGTCTGACCGAGCGACGCTATCTGCGGCAGATGCGTGATGGCGATGATCTGTCGGTGCGCCGCCATCTCTTTCATAATCGCCGCCATCTGCGTAGCAATATCTCCGCTGACACCGGTGTCAATCTCATCGAAGATGATGGTCGGCAGACCTTTGGTGCTTGCGATAAGTGCCTTCACGCACAGCATCAATCGACTTATCTCACCGCCGGATGCCACTTCGCTCACATTGCGCAGACTCTGGTTGAGGTTGGCGGCAAATAGGATCTGCACTTCGTCGCAGCCGCGCGGCGTGAAGTCCGGTGTCGCCGTAATAGGAATCTCCACTTTGGCATGCGCTACGCCCAAGCGTGTGAGGCCGTTTACCAATCGTTCACAGATCTGCGGCACAACGGCTTGACGGCTTAGCGTCAAGGCTTTTGCCAACTTCGTCAACGTAGCTTTCTCTGCCTCAACGGTTTTCTGCGCTTGCGCAATATCATAATCGAACGAGTCCAAACGATTCACTTGCTCCGCCAACTCATCGCGCGTCTGAATCAACTCCTCCACGTTCTCTGCGCTGAACTTATGCAGCAAGCCGTTGAGCGTGTTCAACCGTTCTTCTACCCACGCCAAGCGTTGCGGATCCATCTCGATGCGGTTGAGCGCACGTTCCGCCTCCGAAGCAATGTCCTGCAACTCAATCCGCGTACTATCCAAACGCTCTTGCAACTCCGGCGCAGCCTCATCTAAACGACACGCACGCAAAGCTTCGATAGCGCTACCTTGTTCGCCACTGAGCGCCGCAATCGCCGTGTCCAACGCCGCACGAATCTCTTCCGCGTGACTCAAGCGATATTGCTCGTTCTCCAGCTCTTCCAACTCGCCCGCCTGCAGATTCGCCTCGTCCAACAACTGGAATCGATATTGGATATAATCGGCATCAGCCTGACTTTTTTTCGCCAGCGCCTGCAGCTTCTGCAAGGCTTCCACAGCTGCCGTATAGCGCTCGTACTGCGCACTGTACTCGTTCAGCAGCGATTCATTCTTGGCAATCGCATCAACGACCTCCAATTGAAAATCCGCATTCTCAATCAGCAGATTAGCGTGCTGCGAGTGAATATCAATCAGTTTGTTCGCCAGCACTTTGAGTTCCTGCAGCGTCACCACACCATCGTCCACGAACGAACGACTCTTGCCGTTGGCATACAGCTCGCGGCGAATGATACCTTCATCAAACTCCGCCTCGATGATACATTTGTCTTCGCCATCGGTGATCGCTTTGCTTTCTGCGCGCGCACCCAAGACCAGTGCCAGCGCACCGAGGATGATACTCTTTCCCGCACCTGTCTCACCGGTCAGCACCGAAAAACCGGCACCGAAGTCGATGTCCAAATGGCTGATAAGCGCGTAGTTTTGTATGTGTAAATGCTTTAACATCAGTTAGCAGTAATTTTTTCGTACGTGTTCTGTCGCGTCGGATCGATGTCCATGAGCATCTCATAAACAGCTTTTTTCTCTTTGTCCGTACCTTTGCGGAAGATGTCCACGAGTTCGTCCGCTTTGGCATCCAAAAACGTGTTAATGACATAGGTCGCAGGTCTTGCGCGATACGCTTCTTTGAGCACCGGCAGACCATCGGCGATGCGTGCGCGACCGTTCGTCACATTAGCGCTCATCTCGTCCAAACCCAAACGATGGTACTCGTAGTAGAAATTGCGATATTTCTTAAAAGCTTCGTCTAACAGGTTGTTAATCAGCGCATAGCGGTTGCGGTTGCTGTCAAAAGCGAGCCAACCTTTTTGCTCCACACCGTCCATGCTTGCCGACTGACAGACGTTCACAATCTCTTCGCACATCTGGAAGAATGGTGTGCCGCCCATGCGTTGAAAACTGTCTTGATCGTGCCCGATGATGAGGTAGCAGTAGTACGCCAGCATCGCGGTGAGGTTCGTCGTGAACTGATTCTGTTGCCATTCGATGCGGTCGAACTCCTGGTACGTGAAATTGAACGCGTTGTCCTTGAAGTTTAACAGCGGCGTAGAGTAAGTAGTACCATATACCGGACGACGACTCTGCAGCGTCATCTCGCAGGTGTAACTGTTGCCTGCAACCGCTTTCACCACGATCAGCATGCTGCATTCGATCTTCTCGTGCTCCGCGTACGTCATGTTTGTCCAGCGATTCTGGTTCATGTACTCCTCGATGCCTTTCTTGAGCGTCTCATAGACTTGTTTGTTCGAACCCTCAATCTGGTCGGAATTGATGGTCACAGTACAGTTAATCTCCTGCGCCGCGGCATACGAGAATGCGGACAGAGCTAATATGATAGCTATTCTTCTCATTTGGAAATAGATAGGATGTTTCCGGTCTTTTCGTTGAAGATGATCACCGGTAACTCAGCGCCGGAGAACACACTTTTCGCCAACGGCACATCCACACCGATCTGCGCAACAGGAATAGTGCGCGAACCCAACGTGCGACCGTCGAACACCACCTTCACATCGCCGCTACCCGGCAGATTATACACGATCGGCGATACCTCCGGCGCTTTGGCTTTCTTCTTCTTGTCTTCCACCACCGGTTTGAACTCCTGCGGATGCAGAACTACATTCACGCGAATCGTATCCGCATCGATGTTCTCCGCGTCCGTAAAACCGTTGTCGGTAGAGAAGAAGAACAACTCTTCCTGCTCTTCGGGCAACATCTCGACGCGTTTGTGCTCGGTGCGAGTGCATTTCTTTCCCACGAATAACTCCGTCAGCGTGCGCTCCTGTTTGTCCAGTTCCGCCAGCACCAATTGCATCGCACGACCGTCAGCCGGAGCATGCTCCACTTCGCCGTTAAGCAGATACATACGCGTTTCACGCAAATGGAAGATCTGTTTCGCCACCGCATGCGCCTGCGCCAACGGATTGGCTGCCGTCAGCACTTCCTCAGGGTAAGGAGCAACGCTAACCCTATTCCTTGCACCCGGTTTGTGGCAAGTGTCAGGTCTGAAAGGAGCCGGTTTTTTCTCGAACGGCGGCAGGTTGTAACCCACGAGCATACCTCTTTCGTTGATTGTAAGCAGCAACGGAATACCGGCATCGGCGGTCACTTTGTGCGGACGCTCGTAGTCCGTTAACGTACGTGTACCGATCTGCACATGGGTCAACGAATAAGTCGTTTTGTTCTCTTTGATTACCTCCGTCGCACCAAGCATACTTTCGGCATACTGCGCATAGATTCCCATCTCTTGCGTCTCCACCGTGTATGCAAAATCTAAGGACACGAGGGTCTTCGGGGAGTAGTACACCAATGCCGCTTCTCCCTGGTCAACTACTTGCGCGTGCATCGCGCTGATCATCATTGCTCCTACGAGCATCAAAAATAACTTTTTCATATTAATCTAAAATATAAAATCTAAAATCTAAAATGTCAAATGTCAATTTGACCATATTTCCCATGCTGCTTTTGCTTGCCCGATCAGCATCTGCATGCCGTTGTGTGTGGCCGCTCCCTGCGCTTTACCTTTGCGCAAAAAGAGTGTCTCTTCGGGGTTGTACACACAATCAAAGAGCAAATGTTGTGCCGAAATATGTTCGTACGGTATCGGCGAACACGTATCGGTATCGGGCAACATACCTAAAGGCGTGCAGTTGATAATCATCGTGTGCTGCGCCATGATGTCGGCATCCAAGTCGCTGTAACCTATCTGCCCGTCCTGCGGTGTGCGACTAACGAGCGTAGGCGTGATACCCAACTGACGCAAACCGTAACACACGGCTTTGGATGCACCGCCTGTACCTAACACTAGTGCCTTTCGATCGTCCGGTCGCAGCAGCGGTTGGATAGCTTGTATGAATCCGATACAATCTGTGTTATAACCTACATGCCGATGCACCACGTTCACCGCACCGATCGCTTGCGCCGTTGCGTCCAAACGCTCTAAATAAGGAATAACGGCGCGCTTGTACGGGAATGTGATATTCATGCCGTCCAAGGTGTCGATGTATTCCTTCAGTCGCGCAATCTCCGCCTCGGCAACCGGGTACAACGAGTATTCGGCATCGATGTGCTCTGCCGCAAATTTCTCATTGAAATACTTCGCTGAAAACGAATGCTCCAATGGATATCCTATTATACCGTAGTGACGCATAGTTGTCCTTTTCGTATCACGCCGCGGTGCGTTTTGGACGTGAAAGTTTTGCCGCCTTCACCTCGCTGCAACGCGTCGTAAATCTTATCAATCTCCGCAAAACCGTACTCACGCAGTTGTTCGTATAACTTCGTCAGTTCCGCCTCACGTGTGGCTTTGCCGTCCAGCAAGTCAATATACCCCTGCATATATTCCGCGGTCTGCGCCATGTGCTCAATCTCCGCTTTGCTGTATGTCTTCAACTGTTCCCGCACGGCATTACGTGTGATCGCGATGTCCGCATTCGTGCTGTCGTTCACCCACGTTAGATGACGTTTGTCACGCAAGTAATGCTCGATATAATCGCGTGTCGTGCAGAGCAGCGGTCGTACGACTTTAATACTCTCCGGCGCCATCGGATTGCTGCTGACGGGTCGCATACCTGCCAAACCGCGCAAACCTGTGCCGCGTTTGAGATTCAGCAATATCGTCTCCGCCTGATCGTTCTGATGATGCGCTACCGCAATAGCCTGACATCCGTGCGCTTTGGCCACTTCATCGAACCATGCATAGCGCAATTCTCTTGCCGCCACTTCTATACTCACCTCATGCGCTTGGGCATAAGACACCGTGTCAAAATGCTTCACATCCAGCGGCACATTCAGCTTTGCACAAAGTTCCCGCACAAAAGCCTCATCCCGATCGCTCTCTGCGCCCCGCAAGTGAAAATTGCAATGAACTGCAATGCACGTATATCCGGCGCGCAAGAGCACATCCAACAACGCTACGCTGTCTGCGCCGCCACTGATGGCTACCAAAACCGGCTTGTCTTGC
Organism: Paludibacteraceae bacterium; assembly: GCA_024692565.1. Lineage (GTDB taxonomy): Bacteria > Bacteroidota > Bacteroidia > Bacteroidales > Paludibacteraceae > Colicola. The sequence goes on along the minus strand of JAILMN010000030.1, from coordinate 29,716 downwards.
TCCAACAATCCCCGCTGCCGAATATATGTACTAACTCTGCGAAGCACCTCTAACTTCTAATCTCTAATCTCTAATCCTCTAATCCGTTAATCCGCGGTAGCGTGCTCGCTTCGGTTCACAGGCCTCTTCACCCAACCGCATTTTCTTGTTCTCCTCGTACTCCGAATAACTGCCTTCGAACCAGAACACCTTGCCCTCACCTTCGTATGCCAAGATGTGCGTACAGATGCGGTCCAGGAACCAACGGTCGTGCGAGATAACCACAGCGCAACCCGCGAAGTTCTCCAAACCTTCTTCCAACGCACGCAGCGTGTTCACGTCAATATCGTTCGTCGGCTCATCCAACAGCAGCACGTTCGCTTCGCTCTTGAGCGTCAACGCCAGATGCAAACGGTTGCGTTCACCGCCGGACAACACACCGCATTTCTTCTCTTGGTCCGCACCGGTGAAATTGAATCGACTCAAATACGCACGCGCATTAATCTCCCGACCGGCTACACGAATGAACTCCGTACCACCACTGATGGTTTCAAAAACCGACTTATTGGGATCAATATCCGTGTGCTGCTGATCGACGTAACCGATTTTCACGGTCTCGCCTACGCAGAACGTACCTTTGTCCGCTTTCTCGGTGCCGATGATCATCCGGAACAGCGTTGTCTTACCCGCTCCGTTCGGACCGATCACACCTACGATGCCGTTAGGCGGCAACATAAAATTGAGGTCCTCGAACAACAACCTGTCGCCGAACGATTTGGCTACACCCTCGGCGTTGATGACCTTATTACCCAAACGCGGACCGTTCGGAATGAATATCTCCAACTTCTCCTCGCGCTCTTTCTGCTCCTCGTTCAGCATGCGGTCGTACGCTTCCAAACGTGCTTTCTGCTTCGCATGACGGGCTTTCGGCGCCATATGAATCCATTCCAACTCACGCTCAAGGGTCTTACGACGCTTGCTCGCCTGTTTCTCCTCCTGCGCCATACGCGTGGTCTTTTGCTCCAACCACGACGAGTAATTGCCTTTCCACGGAATACCTTCACCGCGGTCGAGTTCCAAAATCCAACCGGCTACATGATCCAGGAAATATCGATCGTGCGTGATGCAGATCACCGTGCCCGCGTACTGTTGCAAGTGTTGCTCCAACCAATCGATACTCTCTGCGTCGAGGTGGTTCGTCGGCTCGTCGAGCAGCAGCACATCGGGTTGCTGCAGCAGCAATCGACACAATGCTACGCGTCTTCTCTCACCTCCGGATAGGGTAGTGACGTTCGCCTCATCCGGCGGACAACGCAGCGCGTTCATGGCGCGATCGAGTTTCTGGTCGATGTTCCATGCGTCAGCGGCATCGAGTTTGTCTTGCAGCTCCGCCTGACGCGCCAACAGCTTATCGACATCCGCATCGGGTTCCGCAAACGCCATATTGATGTCGTCGTACTCCTTCAACATGTCCATGATCGGTTGCACACCTTCTTGCACCACCTCACGAACCGTCTTGTTCGGGTCCAGTTTAGGGTCTTGCTCGAGGTAACCCACGCTGTAACCGGGGGCCCATACCACCTCGCCCTGGTATTCTTTCTCAATACCCGCGATGATTTTCATCAGCGTCGATTTACCGGCACCGTTCAAACCGATGATACCGATCTTGGCACCATAGAAGAAACTCAAATAGATATTATTGAGTACGCGTTTCTGCGGCGGGAAGGTCTTGCCTACACCCACCATCGAAAAGATGATTTTCTTATCGTCTGCCATATTCTGCGAATGTATAATCGTACGGGTTATTCTCGTCTGCGCTGTGTCTCTCCGCGCTCAACTGCTTCCAAATCTTCGGGTCAATCTCCGGGAAGAACGTATCCGCATCGTCCCAACTATGATGAATATGCGTGATATACAATTTATCCGCACGCTCCATCATCTGACGATACACCATACCGCCACCAATCACAAACGCTTCTTCGTCACCATTAACCAATTGCACCATTTCATCAATGCTATACACAGTCTCCGCACCTTCGAAGGTCTTGCCTCTCACGTCCGTCAGCACGATGTTGCGGCGGTTAGGCAGCGGATGCTTGGGCAGCGACAGAAACGTCCTTTCACCCATCATCACCGTGTGCCCGCTCGTCACTTCCTTGAAATGCTTCAAGTCCGCTGGCATGTGGCACAACAAATCTCCTTTCTTGCCGATCGCATAATTCTCGGCTATTGCTACTATAATACTAATCATACACTTACTACTCCGGCAATGTGAGGATGCGGATCGTAGCCTTCCAGCGAGAAGTCTTCGAATTGGAAGCCGAACAAATCCTTGACCTCAGGATTAATAATCATTTTCGGTAGCGCCCGCGGCTCACGCGTCAACTGCAACTTCACTTGCTCCAAGTGATTCAAGTAGATATGCGCGTCGCCGAACGTGTGTACGAAATCGCCGCACGCCAAGCCCGTCACTTGCGCCATCATCTGCAGCAGCAATGCATAACTCGCGATGTTGAACGGTACACCGAGGAAGATATCCGCACTCCGTTGGTACAACTGCAGACTCAACTTACCGTCCGCCACGTAGAACTGGAACAAACAGTGACACGGCGGCAACGCCATCTTCTCCACTTCCGCCACGTTCCATGCGCTAACCATCATACGGCGGCTGTCGGGGTTGTGCTTGATCATCTCTACGATGTTCGCAATCTGGTCAATCGCACCGCCGTTATAATCCGGCCAAGAACGCCACTGATGACCGTACACCGGACCCAACTCGCCGTTTTCGTCGGCCCATTCGTTCCAAATACGCACGCCGTGCTCCTGCAGGTATTTGACGTTCGTGTCGCCCTGCAAGAACCAAAGCAGTTCGTAGATAATCGACTTCAGATGCAGTTTCTTCGTGGTCAACAGCGGAAAACCGTCTTCCATGTGAAAACGCATCTGATGACCGAACACCGAGATCGTTCCCGTTCCCGTCCGGTCATGTTTGACGGTGCCTTCCTCCAGCACCCGTTTGCATAAATCTAAGTATTGTATCATATCTCAATTATTATTCATCCGCCTTGGCAATATGTACTCCGGCAAAAACGTTCTTTTGCGGTTTGGGTCCGCAAAAGCACGAGCAGGGGGCACTGTGTTTTTTGCAGAGTAGCATTTGGCATTTTTTAGTATAGTTTATATGTGGTTTTTACCACCTTAAATTCCGTGCGTCGGTTGATTTGGTTGCAAATCTCCTGCTTGTCTGCCGGCAAACCGGATATATATGCCTCGTCCAGCACTTGCTCAACCGGCAACCACGGATATTGTTTGTTCAGCGCTTTGTCTGCCACCACCGGCTTAGCCTTGCCGTATCCTAGCGGCGTCAGACGCTCTGCCTCGATACCGTGCGCGATGAGGAAATCGCAACAACTCTGCGCACGTTTCTGACTCAACTCCTGGTTGAACTCTTCATTACCTTTCATATCGGTGTGCGCGGACAGCTCAATCGTGATATTGGGGTTGTCGTTCAGCAGTTTAACCAACTTGTTCAACTCTTCTTCCGAAGTTTTCGTCAACTCCCATCGGCCGAACTCATAGAAGATGTTGTCCATCTTCACGGGGCGACTGATCGGGCTGAGCGTGAAGTTGATGGTGTAGGTCTTGCTGTCCTTCAAGCCGTTGGTGTTCCACTGCTCTTTGGCATTCAGGTGACCGCGGGCGGTCGCTAACATCACATACTTCACATCGCGTTTCAACTTGATCTTGTACGTGCCGTCGCGACGGGCGTTCACTTTGCTGTTGGTGCCGTCCGAGCCCACTAAACGCAGTTTCGCATCCGTAATCGGATTACCCGCTTCGTCGCTCACCATACCTTCGGCAATGAACTCCATCTCCGGCAAGGTGAAGCGGTAGATCTGGTCGAATCCTTTCTTGTCGCCCTTGTTGGACGAGAAGAATCCGTCCTGCGTGTTGCCGGCGAAGGTGATTCCGAAGTCGTCACCGATACCGTTGAACATCGGACCCATGTTATACAGCACCCAGACCGTGGAGTCTTTGTGCGTCGTGTCCCGCACGGCTTTGAAAATATCAAGTCCGCCGTAACCCGGATGACCGTTCGATGCGAAATACAGCGTGCCGTCTTCGTGCATATACGGGTACATCTCGTCGGCAGAAGTGTTAATCCCTTTGCCCAAGGGCTGCACGTTCGTCCATTCGTCGCCGTCCTGCTCCGCCATCCATATGTCCTTACCGCCTTCGCCACCGGCTGCGTCACTCACGAAATAAAGCGTGTCGCCGGATGCGTTCAGCGCCGGATGACCCACGGTAATCGAACTGTCGGCAAACAGTTTCACTTCTTGCGGCTCACCCCATTCGCCGCTGGCGCGTTCGCTGCGGCAAATCTTGGCACCTAAGTCCTTACCGTTAATCGGCTTCGAATAGGTGAAATACATCGTTCGTCCGTCGCGCGTGAAGCAGCATACACCCATCTCTGCCGAACCTGCGTTCTTGCCGCCCGTCGAGTCATTCTCCTGTTGCGACTCGTCCGGCGCGTTGTACAGTCCTTCCGCCAACGTGATGTCTTCCCATAATCCGGCAGCGTTCTTGCGTGTCTGGAAGAGCTGGAACAACTGCTGACCGGTTACGTTACTCGGGCGACGCATCTTCTTCGAACCCGTCTTCGCTTTCTCCGGACGGTTGGACGTGAACATCAGCGCGTCCGTCTGGTCACCGATGAACATAGGCGCAAAACTGCTGGTGCGCTTCTGATTAAACTCCTTGGCTTCGCTCACCTTGTAGCGCGAACCCTCTTTCTTCCATTCGTCAATCTTACTGCATGAGTACTTACCCGCACGTGCCACGTAGTCGTTCGGATGCGCCTCGAGATACAGTTCGTAACTCTTCGCCGCATCTTTGTATTTACCTTGATATTGCAGCGCTTGACCGGCGTGCAGGAAGATCGTCGAGTCCTGCAAGTGGTATTTGCATCGCAGCGCACTCTGGTAGCAGTTGACGGCTTTGGGGTTATTGAGAATGCGGTAGCACTCGCCCTGCCTGTACGCTACGTAACCCTTCAACTCGCGGTCTTTCTGCGTCGAGAGACGACTGTAGCACTGCTTGTATATATCCGCCGCGGTGTAGTATTCCCCTATGGCGAATTTCTTATCCGCCCGTTTGATCCGCTGCTGAACGCTGCATCCTGTCAAACACACCGCCGCTAATACTATGTAAACCAGTCGTCTACTCATCGAATCGTCTAGTCATCTAGTCGTCTAGAAATCTAATTTAATTCATGTACAACGAGCCCGGAGCGCAATTTAGGTTCAAACCACGTCGTCTTCGGCGGCATGATATTACCGCTATCCGCGATATCAATGATCTGCTGCATCGTTACCGGATAAAGCGCCAACGCCATCCGCATCTCGCCGCTATCCACTCTGCGCTTCAACTCACCTAACCCGCGGATGCCGCCTACGAAATCAATACGCTTCTCCGTCCTCAGATCTTTGATGCCCAATATCTTGTCCAAAATCAGGTTACTCGATATCGTGACGTCCAGCACCCCTATCGGGTCCGCATCATTATACCGTTCTTCCTTGGCCGTCAACGAGTACCACTTTCCACCCAAATACAGACTGAAATTATGCAACCGCTGCGGCTTATACACATTACACATTACACATTCCACATCGAAGTCCTCTTTGAGGGCTTCTAGAAACTCCTCCTCGCTCAACCCGTTCAAATCCTTCACCACGCGGTTATAATCGATGATGTTCAACTGATTGTCCGGAAAACATACCGCTAAGAAATACTCGTATTCAGGAACATCATTGAGCGACGTAGTCGCGCTCATTCCATCATTGAGCAGTTTTGCTGCGTTCATTTTCCTCTCCGCTCCTACGCCGGCAGCTGCAGCTGAACGATGGTGCCCGTCTGCGATATACATCGCCGGGATCTGAGCGAAGATCTCCGTGATGCGGTCAATCGTCGCACGGTCGTTGATCACCCAGAAGGTGTGTCGAAATCCTTCCGGCGCTGCCACAAAATCGTACTCCGGCGTACGCTTCACCACCTCGGCTACTATCACATCCAAGTCATCGCGGTGCGGGTAAGCAAAGAAAACCGGCTCCATGTTCGCGTTCAACACGCGCACGTGCTTCATGCGGTCTTCCTCTTTATCGCGACGCGTCAACTCGTGCTTCTTGATCCGACCCTCGATATAATCGTCCACCCATGCACCTACCACCAGACCATATTGAGTCTTCCCAAAACCCGTCTGCGCATACACGTAGTACTTCTCTTCCGCATCTTGCACCAACCATCCTTTCGCCTTGAATTTGGCGAACTGCTCGGCTGCGGCTGCATACACACGCGGGTCGTGCTCATCCGTACCCGGCTCAAAATTGATCTCCGGCTTGATGATGTGATATAGGCTCTTGGCATTGCCCGCCGCTTCCGCCCGTGCCTCTTCCGAATTCAGCACGTCGTACGGCCTACTGCTCACTTGTTCCACCATCTCCCTCGGTGGCCTCAAACCCTTAAAAGGCTTTATTCTCATAAAGAAAAAAGAATATAGAAAATATTTTTGGTATTTTTGCTAATGATTGTTTTTGTCTTATTATTTAGCAGGTTCAGCAGCAGGAGCAGCCGCTTTCTCCGCGCCCATCGAGCAAGTACCATTGAATATCGCCCCCGGTTCTACAATCAGCGTCTTCGTATGCACATCGCCCTGTATCTTACCGCTCGAACGAAGCGACAACTGCTGGTGACACTTGATCTTACCTTCCAACAAACCCATGATCTCTGCGTGCTGGCATACGATCGTGCCTTTCACGCGACCGGCCTCACCGATCACCACTTTACCCGTACACTGCAGGTCACCCTCAATCAGTCCGTCGATACGAAAATCACTGTCGGCTGCGATGTTACCTACGATCTTACTTCCTGCGGTCAACGCATTGAACATCAAACCGCTCTGTTGTTTCTCATTTGCCATAATTCTATCTTGTTTTTAGTTAATTTACACAAAAAAGCGTGCAAAGATACAAAAACTTTTTCATATACGCAAGCGCGTACGCATATTATTTCGAAAAAAATGCATTTTCTCCTAAAAAATTACCCTTCAGACCGTTTGCGTTTGCATATGTCGAAAAAAAGCAGTACCTTTGCAGCGTATTTTGTCGTATTATGCGCCAAATGGTAATCGTGATAGTGATTGTGGGTGTGGCGGTGGTGCTGCTTTGCGTGGGCGTGATCCTGCGCAAGGACCACTCGTTTCGCTCGCAGCACATCTCGGAAAACCCGCGGATGAAAGCCGATAAGATACATTGCTCCACGAGTCAGGATCGCGAGTCCCGACGGGCCAAAAAGAATCAAATTAACACAAAAAAATTATAAAACATCATGAACAAAATTTCAATTATCGTTGAGTCGATTTTGGGCGCAGCAGTGATCGCCCTGTTTATCCTTTTCTTTACTGTTACTCCGGGCGCTAAGAAGACCGCTGATGCGGAGGTGGAAGCAGCCGGCGAGTTGCTGCCGATAGCGGTAGTGAACACCGATTCGATCCTTAAGCACTACACGTTGGCGGTTGAGTCCACGGACAAGCTGATGTCGCAGTACGAGGAGTCCACGCTGAAATTAGACGCAAAGGCTAAATCGCTTCAACGCGAGGCGGAGACCTTCCAGCAGGACTACATCAATTTTCAGAAGAAAGTGGAGACGGGTGCTTTCTTGACGCGCGAGCGCGCAGAGAGCGAAGCTGCCAAACTGGAGAAGAAACAGCAGCAGTTGGTTAGCAAGCAGCAGGATCTGGAGAATCTTCGTCAGAAGCTGAGCAACGACTTCATGACGCAGCAAGCTGCCCTGACGCAACAATTGCAGGATTCGGTTCAGCAATTCCTTCGCGAATACAATGCGGACGGTCATCTTCACCTGATCCTGAACGACGCGGTGATGATGAACAAAGTAGCGGGCTACGATATCACGGAAAAAGTGATTGAAGGCCTGAACGCACGATACAGCAAGGAGTAAGGTAATAGGTAAAAGGTAATAGGTAAGAGGTGAAAAAACTTCTCACAATAGTATTGGCAGCGAGTGTGGCGCTATGCGTGCATGCGCAACGGATACCTCAGGCGATTGAGTACACGGAGATTTATGATTTTCTGGAGGAGTTGACGACGGACGGTGTGATTCAATCGAATGCGGCGATCAAGCCGTACACGCGTGATCACATCGCTCGGTTGTTGGCCGAGGCGCAGCGCAAGGACACGTTGCTGAGCAAGCGCCAGCGCGACGATCTGCAATTCTACCTGCAGGACTATGCCTTGGAATTAGACACGCTGCCGACGTACTACAGTTACGGTCATCGCCATGTGACGCAGTGGATCACGCCGGTATCGAACCTGTCGTTGGCGGACCCGAGTCTGCACATCCTGACGAAGGATAAGATATTCAAGATGCGCGTTCGTCCGATACTCGGTATGGACCTGATGTACAACAAGAAGGGTCTGCTGCAGCACCGCTGGTACGGCGCGGAGATCCAGATGGACATTGCGCACCACGTATCTATCTGGGGTTCGATCCGCGACAACTCGTGGAGCGGTTTGGGCTACGAAGGCTCGCGTATCACGAAGCCGACGTATCTGAATAATTATCCCGGCGTGCAGTACAAAGAGGCTAACTACGGCGGCGATTTCTCGGACTCGCGTGGCGGTTTGGCGCTGTACGCATGGTGGGGCTCGATCGGTATCCAACGCGAGCGTATCACATGGGGCGACGCGCAGCATTGCTCGAATATCCTGTCGGCTCATAACCCGGCGGTTCCGATGGTGACGCTGCAGCTGACGCCCTGCAAATGGTTCCAATTCGATTATTTCCACGCCTGGCTGCCGAGCAATGTGATGGATTCGACCTATTTCTACTCGGAGTGGGCCGCGGAAGGGGTGAATGAGCGCGAGTACCGTCCGGCGAACAAATTCATGGCGGCGAACATGTTCACGTTCATGCCGTGCAAGTATATTCAGTTCTCGTTCGGTAACTCGATCGTGTATGCGGAGCGTACGGTTCAGGCGGCGTACTTCATTCCGATCGCCTTCTATAAATCGCTGGATCATCTGCTGACCAAAGGCTTGGGTTCGGAGAACCAGAACTCGCAGGCGTTTGCGTCTATCACGGTGCGTCCGACGGACCACTTGCGGCTGTACGGTTCGTTCTTCTTGGACGAATTCAAGTTGGCTCGTCTGAAGCCGTCCAATCCGGAGCATAATCCGGTGTCGTACTTGGTGGGCTTCAACTGGAGCGGTTGGCCGGTGAAAGGTCTGGCGATACGGGGCGAGTTCATGCGGTCGTATATCGCCTGCTACACGCACTCGATCAAGGTGACGGACTTCACGTCGAATTCCTACAACATGGGTCACTACATGGGCGACAACGCGCAGAGTATCTACGTGCAGGTGTCGTATCGTCCGGTGCGGGGTTTGCGCCTGATGCTGGACTATACCTGCGACACCAAGTACCGCGCCTACGAATATATCCGTTCGTACATCGCCGGATACCGCTCGACGTCCAATCCGATCATTGCGCAGAAGCCGTTCAGCGAGAAGATCTGGCGGAACGACATCGTCAATTTCCGTGCGGTATATGAGGTATTCAACAACTGCTACGCGCACGTCGATTTCACGTACAACAACGCGCGGGCATACCTGCCGACCTCCGATCGCATCTTAGGTGAAGACCGCGGATGGAACGAAGACGGGACGTCCAAGAACCTGACGGGCGACGAGCTCAAAGACTATTATCTGAATAAATATACACCGCTCTTTCTGCAGGGCGCTAATTTCACGTTTACCTGCGGTCTGAGCTTCGGCTTTTAAGTAAACAATTAACCAAATCAATAGTATGAAAGAGTACAATCTGACAACCAAAATGCGTGCCTACAAATGGGACGAGTTAACAGAAGACCAACGTGCGTTGGTGAGTGTGGCTAAGGAGCAAACGAAGCACAGTTATTGCCCTTACAGTCATTTCCATGTAGGTGCTGCGGCTAAGTTGGCAAACGGCGAAGTGATTCGCGGTTGCAACCAAGAGAATGCGGCTTATCCGAGCGGTTTGTGCGCAGAGCGCAGTGCGCTTTTCGCAGCAGGTGCACAGTATCCGGATCAACCGGTAGAGCGCTTGGCAATCGCTTGTTTCACGGACGGCCATTTCACCAAAGAACCGGGTTCGCCTTGCGGTGCCTGCCGCCAGGTGATGATCGAGACGGAGCATCGCTACGGCGGTAAGATGGAGGTGCTGCTGTACGGCGATGAGGCGACGTATGTGTTCGACTCGGCTGCCGATCTGCTGCCGTTGATTTTCGTAAGCGAGAACCTCAAAGGTTGAGTGAGTTAGGGAATTAGTGAGAGCTGTGAAGAAAATAGATTGGTATATGCTCCGGAACTTCGTGGGGCTATTCCTGGCTACTTTCTTTATCGCTATTTTTATCCTGCTGATGCAGTTCATGTGGATGCACGTGAACGACCTGGTGGGCAAAGGTATCGGTATCGGCGTATTGGCGGAGTTTTTCATCTATGCCGCGGCGTCCGTGGTGCCGTTGGCGCTACCGTTAGCGATATTGCTCAGTTCGCTCATCTGCTTCGGTAACTTGGCGGAGAAATTTGAGTTGACGGCGATGAAAGCCGCGGGCATCTCGCTCTTCCGCATCATGCGTTCGCTGACGATAGCGGTGGCGCTGCTGAGCGTCGGTGCGTTCTTCTTCAGCAATAATGTGCTGCCCAAATCGCAGATGAAACTATGGGCGCTCATCTTCTCGCTGCGGCAGAAGAGTCCGGAGTTGCAGATTCCGGTGGGTGAGTTCTACGACGAGATAAGCGGTTTTCACATCTATGTGCGGGAGAAAACGCCGCGTGGCGAGTTGCTCAATATCATGCTGTATGATTACTCGGACGGTTTTGACAACGCCAAAGTGATGGTGGCGGATACGGGTTGTTTGTCGGCGAGTGCGGACAAGCGATTCCTGATGTTGGATCTGGTGAACGGCGAGTCGTTCGAGAACCTCAATCAGCAGCAACAGCGGGCTACGGGCACGAAAAAGAATATCCCTTACCGGCGCGAGATGTTCACGCATAAACGGATTGTGATCGATTTCTCGACGGAGTTCAACCGCTACGACGATTCGATGCTCGAGGATCAGCATGTGAGCAAGAACGTGGCGCAACTGTTGCAGTCCATCGACTCGGTGCAGGCGCTGTCTGACGTGCGATGCCAGGAGCAGAGCAAACAACTGATTTCCGAGCGCTATTTCGGACGGGAGGTCAACCCGCAATGTGTCATCCCGGAGCATGTGACGAAAGAAGAGAAGCAGATATACGACCTCGATTCGCTGTGGGCGAAGCTGGATGTGCAGCAGCGGGGACAGGTGCTGTCGATCGCCGAAGAGCGTGCGCGTAACTATCGCGACCAGATTGAATACAACGCCATCCTGCTCGAGGACTCCGACCGCTATATCCGCAAGCATGAGATAGAGCTGCACCGTAAGTTCACCCTGGCTTTCGCATGCCTTATCTTTTTCTTCATCGGTGCGCCGTTGGGAACGATCATCCGAAAGGGTGGGTTAGGTGCTCCGGTGGTGATCTCGGTCATCCTGTTCATCATCTATTACATCATCGATAATACGGGTTACAAGATGGCGCGCGAGGCGTTGTGGCCTTGCTGGGCAGGCATGTGGCTCAGTTCATTCGTGCTGCTGCCGACCGGTATTTTCCTGACGTACAAAGCAGCCACCGATTCGCCGCTCTTCAACCCCGAAGCGTGGAAAATCGGAGCCAAGAAATTGTTTATACGGCTTAAGAATTATGAAACTCAATACTATAGAAGAGGCGTTGAGCGACTTTCGGGAAGGAAAGTTCGTGATCGTCGTGGATGATGAGGACCGCGAGAACGAAGGCGATTTCATCATTGCGGCGGAGAAAATAACGCCGGAGAAAGTCAATTTTATGTTGCAGCACGGTCGCGGCGTGTTGTGTTGTCCAATTACCGAACGCCGTTGTGCGGAGCTGGATCTGGTGCACCAGGTATCGACCAACACCTCGATGCTCGGAACGCCGTTCACGGTGACGGTGGATAAGTTGGAAGGTTGCACAACGGGTGTTTCTGCAGCCGACCGCGCCGCTACTATCTTGGCCTTAGCAGACCCCAACAGCAAGCCTGAGACTTTCGGTCGTCCGGGTCACATCAACCCGCTGTATGCCAAAGCCGGCGGTGTGCTGCAGCGTGCTGGACATACGGAGGCAGGTGTCGATCTGGCGCGTCTGGCAGGCTTCCAACCTGCAGCGGCACTGATCGAGATCATGAACGAAGACGGCTCGATGGCACGCATGCCGCAACTGCAGGAAGTGGCAAAGCAGTTCGACCTCAAAATCATCGCTATCAAGGATTTAATCGCCTATCGGCTCAATGAGCGTTCGCGAAGCGAACTCAATGATGCAATGAGCGCGGACAAACCGCTCAATGATGGGCTGATCGAACGCGGCGAAACGGTCTTCCTTCCTACGCGCCACGGCGAGTTCATGCTCACGCCTTTCCGCGACCTGACGACGGGTCTGGAGCACATCGTACTCACCAAAGGTGAGTGGCAGCCGGATGAACCCGTGCTGTGTCGCGTTCACTCCAGCTGTGCTACCGGTGATATCTTCGGTTCGCTGCGCTGCGAATGCGGTGAACAACTCGAGCGCGCCATGCAGCTGATTGAAGACGAAGGACGGGGTATCATCGTGTATATGAACCAGGAAGGACGCGGTATAGGCCTTATGAATAAAATACGCGCGTATAAGCTGCAGGAGCAGGGGGAGGACACGGTGGAGGCGAATGTGCACCTCGGTTTTCGTCCGGACGAACGCGATTACGGTATCGGTGCGCAGATACTCCGCGAGATGGGAGCACTCAAATTACGCCTGATGACCAATAATCCCGTCAAACGTGTCGGATTGGAGAGTTATGGCATACAAATCGTTGAAAATGTGGCACTTGAGATTCGTCCCAACCGCTGGAACGAGCGCTATATGAAGACCAAAAAAGAAAAAATGCACCATAATTTGAATATGGTATAAAAGTTTGGCACGGTTATTGCTTATCTGTAAGTAAACGGTAAAAATCGAATATAAAAAACGAGAGTAATAACCCCTAAAATTTTACAGCAATGAAAAAATTATCTACATTATTGATGGCGTTGATGCTCATGAGTACAGCGCTTTGGGCAGAAGAGACAGTAACCGTTTCAGCCAACAGTTCGGATATCTCCGAAGGTCTGGATCTGAAGGTGGTAGCCAAACTGTTCGCTCAGGCAAAGAACCTGGAGGAGTTTGAGAACCTGCTCAACAACCCCGACAGCGCGTTCTGTAACCTCGATCTCAACGGAGACGGCGAAGTGGATTACCTGCGTGTTGTAGAGACCGGCGAAGGCAACAAGAGGCTCATCGTGCTGCAGGCTATCCTCGCGAAAGACATCTACCAGGATGTAGCGTCCATCTACGTAGAGAAAGACGAGAAGAACGAGGTTTCCGTTCAGGTAGTAGGCGACGAGTATGTATATGGCGCCGACTACATCATCGAACCCGTTTACGTCTATCGTCCGGTAATATACGATTGGTTCTGGGGACCCGGTTGGTACGCATGGCGCAGTCCTTACTATTGGGGATATTACCCGGGTTGGTGGTACCATCATCACTGCTGGGCACGCGATTGGTACTGGCGTCGTTGCTACACCTACCATCATCATCACCACTGGTGCTCATTCCACCACGGACACACTATCCATCATGGATACCACGACTTACACAGCGGTGTAACACGTAGAGATTTCGCAACAGCCCATCCCGATCGTTCGTTCCGTGAGCGCAACCAGGGCATGACCAACGCACGTGATTTCCGTCGCGGTGACGGTCACAGACGAGCTGAAGGTGACAGAATGCGTGCAGAAGGCGGTCGTCGTCATGACAACGCAAGTCGCACGTTCGGTAGCCATAACACGGCAGCAAAGCAAACGGATGCACATCGCAGCGGCGAAGCAGCTCATCGTCAGGATGGCGCATCGCATCGCCAAGGAGATGCACACCGTCAAGGAGATGCACACCGTCAAGGTGAGACCCGTCGCGGCGGCGAAAGACAACGTACAACCAACGCAGAGCGTCCGACCAAGAGCACGGCTACACGTAGCACGAACTCGGAGTCCACGCATCGCTCGTCCGAAGCAACGCATCGTTCATCTGACTCTCGCTCCAGCGCAACCCACAGCAGCGGTCCCAGTCGTAGCTCCGGCAGCAGCTACTCCGGCAGTCATTCCGGTAGTCGCAGCAGCGGAAGCAGCAGCCGCGGTGGAAGCAGCTATTCCGGCGGCAGCCGTAGCGGTGGAAGTTATTCCAGCAGCAGCCGTAGTGGTGGAAGTTATTCCGGCGGTGGAAGCCGCGGAGGCGGATACTCCGGAGGAGGTCACTCAGGTGGCGGTAGCCGCGGTGGCGGCGGTGGTGGCGGAAGTCATCGCAGATAAAACAAAAAAGGGTGGTCAACCGGCCATCCTTTTTTATTACCTCTAATCCTCTAACCTTTTAATCTCTAATCTTTCAAAATCAACGATTTTACAAACTCTTCGCGGTTGAAGCATTGCAGATCGGTCATCTGTTCGCCGAGGCCGATGTACTTCACCGGAATCTTAAACTGGTCGCTGATGCCGATCACTACGCCGCCTTTGGCAGTGCCGTCCAATTTGGTGATAGCGAGCGAACTCACCTGTGTCGCCGCGGTAAATTGTCGCGCTTGCTCGAATGCATTCTGACCCGTCGAACCGTCCAGCACCAACATCACATCGTGCGGCGCATCGGGCACCACTTTCTGCATCACATTCTTAATCTTCGTCAACTCGTTCATCAGGTTGATCTTGTTATGCAGTCGTCCCGCCGTGTCGATGAGCACGACGTCGGCATCGTTCGCTTTGGCGGACTGCAGCGTGTCGAAGGCTACCGACGCCGGGTCAGAACCCTGCTGCTGCTTGATGACCGGCACTCCTACGCGTTCGCCCCAGATGCACAGCTGTTCTACCGCAGCGGCGCGGAACGTATCTGCCGCACCGAGGTACACTTTTTTGCCTGCCGCTTTGTATTGGTATGCCAACTTACCGATGGTCGTCGTCTTGCCTACGCCGTTCACGCCTACCACCATCACCACATACGGCTTGGCGGGTAGGGGAGCGCTGAAATCCAATACGTCCTCCACGTTGTTCTCCTGCAGCAGCGAGGCGATCTCGTCCACCAACAGTTGGTTCAACTCGTCCGTGCCTACGTACTTGTCGCGTTTGACGCGTTCCTGCACGCGCTCGATGATACGCAGCGTCGTCTCTACGCCTACGTCCGATGTGATCAGCGCCTCTTCCAAGTTATCCAACACATCGTCGTCGATAGTTGATTTGCCCGCGATAGCGTGCCCGATCTTACTGAGCACGGACTCTTTGCTTTTCTCCAAGCCTTTGTCCAGTGTCTCTTTTTTCTCTTTACTGAATAGTCCGAAAAATGCCATAGTTATTCGTGTGTTTCTTTGAGGAAAGAATCCTTAAATCCGAGGAAATACAATATGCCGTCCAAACCTACGGTAGAGATGGCCTGTTGGGCACTCGCTACCACTTTCGGTTTGGCGTGGAAAGCGATGCCGAGTCCGGCTTTGCCGAGCATCTTCAGGTCGTTCGCGCCGTCGCCGACGGCAATCACTTGTGCCAAGTCGATGTGCTCCACTTGCGCAATCAGTTCCAGCAACTCCGCCTTACGCGTCGCATCCACGATGTCGCCGATATAATTGCCCGTGAACTTACCGTCTTCGATCTCCAGTTCGTTGGCGTACACATAGTCTACGCCGAAGCGCTCTTTGAGGTACTTGCCGACGAACATAAAGCCGCCGGAGAGAATCGCAATCTTGAATCCGCAGGTCTTCAGAATATGGAATAATCGGTCGGCGCCTTCCGTGATCGGCAGCGTGTCGATGATCTCTTGCCGCACGTTGGCGTCCAGACCTTTGAGCAGCGCCACACGGCGTTTGAAACTCTCCTTGAAATCAATCTCTCCGCGCATCGCCGAAAGGGTGATAGCTTTCACCTCGTCGCCTACGCCGGCGCGCATCGCGAGTTCGTCAATTACCTCCGTCTGGATGCAGGTCGAGTCCAAATCCAGGCAGATCAGTCGTCTGTTGCGGCGGAACATGTCGTCGCGTTGGAACGATATATCGATGCCTTCTTCGCGGGCTACGGCCAACAGCTGACGCTGCAGCGCCTCGCGGTCGGCGATGTTGCCTCGGATGGAGAACTCCATGCACGAACGGCGTTTGTCCTCCGGCGTGTCCATACTCGGACGCTCGCTCAGACGCAAGATGTTATCGATGTTCAGCTGTCGTTCAGCAATCAGTTCCGTCACCCGCGCGATGTGCCGCGCATTGATCTCGCGTGCCAACAGCGTCACTACGTAGCGATCCTGCTCCTGACGACCGACCCAAGCCGCATACTCTTCTTCGCTCAGCGGCGTGAAGCGAACGATCATCTCCAGCTTCGAGCAGCAGAACAGCACCTCTTTGATCATCTCGCCGCTCGTGGACGGATCGTCCACGCGAATGAGAATACTCAGGTTCAATTGATGGTGCAGATTGGACTGCCCGATGTCTTGAATATAGGCGTTGTATTTGCCTAACACTTCCGTCACCGCGGACGTCACACCCGGCTTATCAAAACCGATGATGTTAATCAATATAAATTCTCTATCCATATTCTTACCTGTTACCTCTTACCTATTACTTATTTTCATTTTATGAAAATCCCTCCGCGCCGCGAACACTGCCTTGCATGCCTCCCATCGTCCTTGCATCAGGTACAGCAGCGCCGCCGCGTAGTCCAAGAAGAAGCGGACAAACAGCACACCTCCCGGATGACGCATATTCTTGCGAATCATCAGCAGGTTGTTGCGGTGATTCAG
This sequence comes from Paludibacteraceae bacterium, assembly GCA_024692565.1. Lineage (GTDB taxonomy): Bacteria > Bacteroidota > Bacteroidia > Bacteroidales > Paludibacteraceae > Colicola. The sequence continues at coordinate 12,755 of JAILMN010000030.1, read as the reverse complement.
ATAGGTCTTGCGCGGACTCTCGTAGCTGAGCGAGCCCCCTCCGAGGTGATACACCGTGCTCTGCGGGATGCAGGCTAATTTCCAACCCGCATTGCGCATGCGCCAGCATAAATCGATCTCCTCCATGTGCGCGAAAAACGACGCGTCCAAGCCGCCGCACTCCTTATATACCCTCGTGCGCACACACATACAGGCACCCGACGTCCAATCTACTTCGGCTATCGTGTCGTACTGACCCTTGTCCTGCTCCACGTGCCATAACACGCGACCGCGGCAATAAGGATACCCCAACCGGTTCACGTACCCGCCTGCAGCACCTGCGTGCTCGAAGTAATCGCGTTGACGCCAACTCCGTATCTTCGGCTGAACGGCGGCTATCTCCGGGTGCGTCTCCATGTAATCGAGTAGGGGAGTTAACCAATCCTCCGGTGTCTCTACGTCGCTGTTCAGCAGCACTACGTACTCGCTGTCCACCTGCTCAATCGCGCGGTTGTAACCTTCCGCAAAACCGTAGTTCTTATCCAATACGATGGTCTTCACGCTCGGAAACTCCTTGCGCAGCACCTCCAAACTGTCGTCCGTACTCCCATTATCCGCCACGATTATCTCCGCACCTGTCGTATGCGCGACCACCGAAGGAAGATAGCGACGTAACATCTCTACGCCATTCCAATTTAATATAATTACACTCGTTTCCATTTCCAACGGTCATGTGTCCATAACCACAACTCCGGCTGCTCCCGTATATTTTGTTCCAACAATCGTGCATACGCCGTCGTAATCTCTCCTTCCGCCGTCTCCTGCGGCTTTGCCGCAATCGTCTTCATCTCCACGCGGTAATAACCCCTCTTCGAACGCGTGATATAGAGGTAGAATACCGGGTAGCCGAATTTCTTGCCCAATACCTCGCCGCCGTCTAAGAATCCCGTCTCTTGGTGCAAAAAATCTACCCATGTGCGGGTCACTTCGGGACGCGGTTTCTGGTCGCTCAGCAGTCCTACCGTCACCGGCTTATGCTCCGCCCGATATCGCACCATCTCGCGTAGCACCCGTTGCTTCTCCACGCATACGCCGCCCCGTTTGGCGCGCAAGGCTAACATCAGCTTGTCCATCGATGCGCTCTTCAGCCGCCGGTATATATTCATCTCCGTCACACCCGGACTGATCCATTGTTGGATAGATGCCATCCATTCCCAGTTGCCGAAATGCGCTAACATGAATATGCCTCCGCCTGCCGCATCAATCAGCTTGTTCACCTCGTCCATGTGCTCGAATACCACGCGCTCCCGCATCTCCTCGTCCGAACAGCGGTAGCCGTAGATGCTCTCTACGAACGTGTAGCAGAACTGCTTGTAAAAATCCCGTGCTATCTGCCGCCGCTCCGCTTCGCTCTTCTCCGGAAAAGCCAAACCTAAGTTCTTTGCTACCAACCTACGTCTATACCGCGCTACATGATACAGCAGCGGAAAAAGCATCACGTCGGCTATCGCATAATGAACGCGCAGCGGCAAGCGACTTAAAGCAGAGGCACAAGCAAGTAACATAACCAACTAAACGAAGTCAATATCGGTGAAGCTAATAATATACTGTCGAATCGGTCTAAAGCGCCGCCGTGCCCCGGCAAGAAACGACCCGAGTCCTTCACGCCTACCGAGCGTTTCATCAGGCTCTCCATTAGGTCGCCCATCGTGCCGAACGCGCTTACTAATACAGCGAACAGCACCACCGTCACCCAACTGTTCGTGGGCGCATCGATGCTTGCGAACCAACCGCAGGCATCCAAGATAAACGCCGCGCCGATGGTGAACGCGATGCCGCCGAATAGTCCTTCCCAACTCTTCTTCGGACTGATGTGAGGCGTCATCTTGTGGTTGCCGCCCTTACGCTTCGCCGTCAGGCTGCCTACGCAGTACGCACCCGTATCGTTTACCCAGATCAGCACAAATAGCGCCAGCAGCAACCATTTGTCCAAAAACAGCAGCAGACTCAGCGTGCACAGCGGAATAGCAATCATAAACTGCGAAATGAACATATTGCCCCAGTTCTGCAGCGGACGCTCCGAGTGGTTCCAGATCTCGTCCAATAGACAAGTCACAAGCAACAATGAGTACGCAATTCCGCACGCGACGCCCCATACGCGACGCTCTAACTCATCGCCCGGGATGAACAGCAGACATTGCACCATCGTCCAAAGCAATATCGTGGACGAAGCCGCATACACACGCAGCGCGCGAGGTGAACCCACCAATCGGTGAAACTCATCCACCGCAATCACGCTGAACAGCATAAACAGCGCTGCAAACGCCCACTCGTTCCATAGAATACTGCATACTACGCAGGTCACAAACACCGCCCCACTCAGGGTGCGCTTCACGAATTCATTCATATTCCAAAACTTTTGCGCCTGCAAAAGTACTGCTTTTTTTTGACATATGCAAATAATTGGGGAAATTTATAGAAAAATTTGCATATGTGTGATTTTTTTCGTACCTTTGCGGCCGATTTTAATTTGGAGTACTATGTTCGATAATTTATCAGAGCGATTAGAGCGAAGTTTTAAGATTCTGAAAGGTGAAGGTCGTATCACCGAAATCAATATTGCCGAGACGGTCAAGGACATCCGCAAGGCGCTGCTGGAAGCCGATGTGAACTACAAGACGGCGAAGCAGTTTACCGACCGCGTGAAGGAGAAAGCGTTGGGACAGAACGTGATTAACGCCGTTCGTCCGGGTCAGTTGATGGTAAAAATCACGCACGACGAGTTGGCGGAGTTGATGGGCGGTGAGGCGCAGGACATCAACCTCAAAGGTAGTCCGGCGGTAATCCTGATGGCGGGTTTGCAAGGTTCGGGTAAGACCACTTTCGCAAGCAAATTAGCCAATTATCTGCAAACAAAGAAGGGTAAAAAAGTGATGCTCGTGGCGTGCGACGTCTATCGTCCGGCGGCTATCGAGCAGTTGCGCGTGCTCGGCGAACAGATCAATGCGAAGGTCTATACCGGCGAGAACGAGTCGAATCCGGTAAAGAAAGCGCAGGACGCTATCAGCGAGGCGCGTAAGTTCGGCTACGACGTAGTGATCGTCGATACGGCGGGTCGTCTGGCGGTGGACGAGCAGATGATGAACGAGATAGAGGCCATCAAGAATGCTATCAACCCGAGCGAGACCCTGTTCGTGGTGGATGCGATGACCGGTCAGGATGCAGTCAATACAGCCAAAGAGTTCAACGACCGCCTGGATTTCGACGGTGTGATTCTGACGAAGTTAGACGGTGACGCACGCGGTGGTGCGGCGCTGAGTATCCGTTCGGTAGTAGATAAACCGATTAAGTTCATCGGTACGGGCGAGAAGATGGAAGCGTTGGATGTCTTCCATCCCGCGCGTATGGCAGACCGAATCCTCGGAATGGGTGATGTGGTGTCGCTGGTGGAGCGTGCGCAAGAGCAGTACGACGAAGCCGAGGCACGTAGAATCTCGAAGAAAATAGCCAAGAACCAATTCGATTTCAATGACTTCATCGGTCAGTTGAACCAAATCAAGAAGATGGGTTCGATGAAAGACCTGATGGGCATGATTCCGGGCATGGACAAAGCGCTGAAAGGCGTAGAAGTAAGCGACGATGCGTTCAAACCCATCGAAGCGATGATCAACTCGATGACGCCGGCAGAGCGTGCGAACCCGAACTTGCTGAACGGTAGTCGTAAGAACCGTATAGCCAAGGGTGCAGGTGTCGATATTGTGGCGCTCAACCGCTTCCTCAAACAGTTCGAGCAGACCTCAAAGATGATGCGTAAAGTACAACAGATGAAACGTAGGTAATAGGTAAAAGCGAATGATTCTTGACGGCAAGAAAATAGCTGCGGAGATACGCGGGGAGATACGCGAGCAGGTAGAGGCGCTGAAGGCGGCAGGTAAGCGTGTGCCGAAGTTAGCGATCGTCATCGTGGGACATAATCCTGCGAGCGAGACGTATGTGAACAATAAGTTGAAGGCGTGTGCCGAAGTGGGTATAGAGGCAGAGAAAATCGCTTACCCGGAAGAGATCACGGAGCAGACGCTGTTGGCCGAAGTGCATCGTTTGAATAACGATCCGTCTATTGACGGTTTCATCGTGCAGTTGCCGCTGCCTTCGCACATCACCGAGACGACCATCCTTTCGGCGATTGATTACCGCAAAGATGTGGACGGTCTGACGCCGGAGAACGTAGGACGCACGGTGCAAGGCTTGCCGTCTATCGTGAGTGCCACGCCGCGTGGTATACGCGAACTGTTGGCGCGCTACGACATCGCGACGGAAGGCAAGCACGTGGTGGTCATCGGTCGTTCGAACATAGTCGGAAAACCGATGGCGATATTGTTGATGCAACGTCCGTATCTGAGTCTGCCGGGCATGAGCGCCGCTTCGTTGGGTGACGCGACGGTGACGATCTGTCACTCGAAGACGCAAGACCTGAAGTCAATCTGTTTGACCGCCGACATCATCATCGTAGCAGCCGGTTGTCCGGGTCTGCTGACAGCCGAAATGGTACGCGAAGGAGCGACGGTTATCGACGTGGGTATCAACCGTGTGGACGATGCGAATGCTCCGCGCGGGTACAGGCTCGTCGGCGATGTGGACTTTGAGCACGTATCGCAGAAAGCTGCGTATATCAGTCCTGTGCCGGGTGGAGTAGGCCCCATGACGATTGTTTCGCTATTACAGAATACGCTGCAAGCGTATAAGTGTAAGGTGTAATGTGTAAGGTGTATGAACATTCTCGATAAGATAGACGGATTAGAGGCGAAGTTCCATGAGGTGAGTCTGCTGATTACCGACCCTGCGGTGATAGCCGATCAGGCGCGGTATGTGCGTCTGAACCGTGAATACCACGACCTCGAGCGCGTGCTCGAGTGTGCGCATCGCTATAAGAAAGCCGTGATGGAGCTGCAGGACGCAAAGGATCTTTTTCATACGGAGGACGACCCGGAGATGAAAGAGATGGCGCGGGCAGAGATAGACGAACTCGAGCCGCAGATTCCGAAGTTGGAAGAGGAGTTGAAATTGCAATTGTTGCCGCAAGACCCCGAAGACGGAAAGAACGTGGTAATGGAGATTCGTGGTGGTACGGGCGGTGACGAGGCGGCTATCTTCGCCGGAGACCTTTTCCGTATGTACACCAAGTATTTCGAGATCAAGGGTTTCAAGTACTCCGTTTCGTCGTTTAACGAAGGTGCGGCAGGCGGTTACAAGGAGATTATCTTCAATGTGACGGGTGAGAATGTGTACGGCACACTCAAGTACGAGTCGGGGGTGCATCGTGTGCAACGTGTTCCGGTGACGGAGACGCAAGGACGCGTGCATACGTCAGCTGCGACGGTGGCAGTGTTGCCCGAAGCCGATGAGTTTGAAGTGCACATCAACGAAGGAGAAATCAAGTGGGAGACTTTCCGTTCAGGCGGTGCAGGAGGACAGAACGTGAATAAAGTGGAGTCGGGTGTGCGACTGCGTTATAACTGGAAAAACCCCAACACGGGTGAGGTGCAAGAGATATTGATTGAATGTACCGAGACGCGCGACCAGCCGAAGAATAAGGAGCGGGCATTGAGTCGTCTGCGTACGCAGATCTACGACAAAGAGCACCAGAAATATATTGACGACATCGCGGCAAGACGTAAGACGATGGTTTCGACGGGTGACCGCAGTGCCAAGATTCGTACGTACAACTACCCGCAGGGACGTATCACCGACCACCGTATAGGCTATACCGTATATAACCTCGCGGCCTTAATGGACGGCGACATCCAAGGTGTCATCGATGCGCTGCAGGTAGCCGAGAACGCAGAACGACTGAAAGAATCGGAATTATAAATCGTAAATCGTCAATCGTAAATCGTAAATCGTCAATCGTCAATCGTCAATGTACCTTTTTTACGCCCCTGATATTGAGACGACGTTGACGCTTCCCGAAGAGGAGAGCGGGCATTGCGTGCAGGTGTTGCGTCGCACGGCAGGTGATACCATCTGTGTCACGGACGGCATAGGGCATCTGTACCACTGCGTCATCACCAATCCGCATCGCAAGCATTGCGAGCTGCGCATTGAGTCCGTGGAGATGCCGTCACCGCTGCACGAAGGGCAGGTACATATAGCGTTGGCACCAACCAAGAACATCGACCGCACGGAGTGGGCGCTGGAGAAATGTGTGGAGATAGGTGCGGATGAGATCACGCTGCTGCTTTGCGACCATTCGGAGCGCAAGACGGTGAACTTCGAGCGCTTGCAGAAGATAGTCGTGGCTGCGGCTAAACAGAGCCTCAAGACGCGTTTCCCGATATTGCACCCCATGACGAAGATGACGAATCTGCAGGTGGACGGCGATAAGTTCATCGCGCATTGTATCGAAGGGTACGAAGCGACGGACAGCAAACGTGCCTTAAAAGACCGCGTGGTACGTGGACATCAGACCACCGTGCTCATCGGCGCGGAAGGCGATTTCTCGCCGGCAGAAGTAGAGTGGGCTTTAAAGAACGGTTTTCAGCCTGTCAGTTTGGGTAACAGTCGTCTGCGCACAGAGACCGCAGCTGTTGTAGCCTGCCATACTGCCGTACTTGCAAACGAATGAATATAGACTACGACATATTGCTTTGGATCAACGGGCATGGGAACGAATGGCTCGATACGATCATGTGGACGGTGAGTCGCTCGAAGACCTGGTACGCGTTGTACGTAGTGTTGTTGGCGCTGATTGCGTATAAGTACCGCAACTGGAAAGCGGTGCTGCTGATTTTGGTGGGCTTTGGAGTCGCGGTCGGGTTGAGCGATTTTACCACGAGCGGTATCATCAAACCGCTGGTGGGCAGGTTGCGTCCTACGCACGAGCCGGCGCTTGACCCGATACGGCTGGTGTGCAATTATGTAGGCGGCAGGTACGGATTCTGCAGCAGCCACGCGGCGAACACGATGGCGGTAGGACTGCTGTTCAGTTTGCTCTATCGCAATAAAATAGCCACCGTCTGTATGATGACTTGGGTGGCTTTGGTCTGCTATAGTCGCATGTATGTGGGTGCACATTATCCGAGCGATATCGTGTGCGGTTTGCTCATCGGCTCGCTTTTTGCGGTGCTTGTTTTTGTATCACTACGATATCCGGTTTCGAAGTTACATTGGCTCCCTTCGGGCGGCGAGGCTGCTCCACAGGGTGATTCATGAACAGCTCGAATTCCTCAGGCGTGAGCAGCAGTTTCAACTCATTGTAGATGGCCTGCATCCGCTCCATATTCTCCTGCCGCGTCAGTCCTTTCTGCCGTACACGAGCATACTTGAGGTGCATCCGATAGATGGTATCGATACGCACGGAGTCCTTGATACCCAATTCGCGGCACAACCGCATCGTCTGCTTCTGAGCTTCCTCCTCCGGCGTACGCTGAGGCCGCTCCTGAGGTGGCACCTGGGCCAAAGAGAGTATAGCACTCATCAAACCCGCTAAGATAAATAAAAACCGTTTGTACATATACAAAATCACTACAAAAATCGTGCCGAAAATGCAAAAAATGCCGGAAATAATGCTTGCAATGCGACTTTATTTTTCGCAACAAGGTAAGACGCGCAATGCGCGTCCTGCTGTGCGGGTCGCTTTGGCGGGCATCATCGTAGGTGTGATGGTGATGATTCTGACCATCTGTATCGTGGTGGGATTCAAGCAAACGGTGACGAATAAAGTAGCCGGTTTCGGGGCACATATACAGGTCGTTTCGTTCGATAACAACAACACCTACGACCTGCATCCGATAGACGTGTCCGACTCGTTGCTGGCGGCGCTGGGCAGTTATGAACATGTGGTTTCTGCCGCGCCGTTCATCACCAAGCCCGGCATGCTCAAGACCGATTCTTCTTTTCACGGCATGGTGCTTAAAGGCACGGACTATTGGGACTTCTTTGCGCACAACATCATCGAAGGCACATTGCCTTCTTCGCCGCAAGAGATATTGGTTTCGCGGGCTACAGCGCAAGCGCTGCAGTTGCGGGTAGGCGAGGCGGTGAACAGTTATTTCGTGGATGAGACAGACGTCCGGGCACGGCGTTTTAAGATTGTCGGATTGTATGACACCGGTTTCGGTCAGTTTGATGACCTGTTTGTGTTGACGCCCTTGGAAACGGCGCGGCGCTTGCAAGGTTGGGAGAAGAACACCTATTCGGGTGTCGAGGTGCTGATAGACGACATCGCGCATTTGGACGAGGTGGCAGACAAAGTGTTCTTCGCTACCGTGCATCAGATGGACGAGAACGGCTATAATGTCTATTACGTCCAGACGCTGCAGGAGCAGAATCCGGCTATCTTCGCGTGGCTCGATCTACTCGACATGAATGTCATCGTCATCATCATTCTGATGCTCTTGGTGGCAGGGTTTAACATGGTGTCGGGACTGATTATCTTGATTCTGGACGGCGTGCAACTGATTGGTACGCTCAAAGCCCTGGGAGCCGACAACCGCTTCGTGCAGCGCATCTTCCTAACGCAAGCGGCGATGCTCATCGGCAAAGGTGTGCTGTGGGGAAATATCCTCGGTTTGGGTTTGGCAACGGTGCAGTATTTCGGTCATGTGATGCCGCTCGATGCCGCTACGTACTATGTGAGCAGTGTGCCGATTGTCTTTGCGTGGGGGTGGATTATCGCGCTCAATGTGCTGACGATCGTGTTCTCGTTGCTCATACTGCTGTTGCCGTCCGTCATCATCAGTAAGATCAGTCCTGCGAAAGTGATGCATTTTGAGTAAGGTGTAAGATGAAACTGCAAACGATAGTTGATATTGCTCCGTCGCCGTGGAAAATCGGCTTTGAGGACAACATCCTCATGTTGGGTTCGTGTTTCGCGGACTCGATGGGCGAGCAGATGATGCAACGCGGCTTGAACGTCACTTGTAACCCCTTTGGCACGCTGTATAACCCGCTTTCGATTGCGAATGCCATCAATCTTCAATCTTCAATCTCCAATCTTCCATTGGTTTACCACGAAGGTTTATGGCACTCGATGGCGCATCATGGTTCGTTCTCGCGTGCTGACAAGATCGAAGCGGAGCAGGCAGTAGCCGATTCGATAACTACGATGCAGCACGCGTTGGAAGAAGCGACGGTCATCATCGTCACGTTCGGCACCGCTTGGGTGTATGAGATGAACGGGCAGATCGTGGGCAATTGTCATAAGTTGCCGGAGAGCACTTTCACTCGCAGGCGCCTGAGCGTCGAGGAGATAGTGGCAGCATGGAAACCGCTTTTGGAACGTTATGCAGACAAAAAATGGCTCTTCACCGTCTCACCGATTCGGCACATCAAAGACGGTCTGCATGAGAATCAATTGAGCAAAGCCACCCTGCTGCAAGCCATCGAAGAACTCACCCCATCTTATTTCCCCTCCTACGAAATCATGCTGGACGAACTGCGTGACTATCGTTTTTACGCGGACGACCTGGTGCATCCTTCTTCGCTGGCGATCCAATATATCTGGGAGCGCTTCGTTCAAACCTTCTGCACGCCGCAGACCCGGAACGAAATGACCCTCCGCCTCAAGCACTACAAACAGTCCCACCACATCCCGCTTCATTAAAAAATGAAATAATTTGCATATATCAAAAAAAAGTAGTACCTTTGCACCCGAAATGAAAAATGCAACAATAAATCAACATTATTAACCATAAAACAACAAACAATTATGAGAAAAATTTTCTTATTTGCTGCAGCCCTCGTGCTGACAGCCGGTATGCAATTAAATGCCCAAGCAATTGGTGCATTGACTTATGGTAAATTCTCTGTTTCAAACACCAAGCAGGTGCAGTTCTCCAAAGGTAACTTGCAGTACAACTCGCATGAGGATGAGTTTCGCTTTGCAGACAACCAGTATGACATCATTGGCGAGGGTAATACTAATATCGGCAGTGATGTGGATGCATGGATAGACTTGTTCGGTTGGGGAACGAGCAAATATAACAACACTTGGCCGTTCCAGAACATAGCGGATAACACTCAGTACGGCGACGGTAATAACGACATTGCCGGGACTAATTATGACTGGGGCGTGAATAATGAAATTACAAATGGTCTGAACAACGAATGGCGCACACTGACCGCGGCCGAGTGGGACTACCTGATTTTCACTCGCTCGTCTACGCTGCTGGGTTTTGCAACCGTAGCCGGTGTAAAAGGCTTTGTGCTTTTGGAAGACGATTGGACTGTTTGCCCGGACGGATTGAGTTTCCATGATGTACTTGAAGGAACGGCTTGGAATACCAATGTGTATAATGCAGAACAGTGGTATCAGATGGAGAGCTTTGGTGCTGTATTCTTGCCTGCGGCCGGTTACCGTGATGAAGCAGCTATGGCTGCGTATGAAGGCAATAATGCTACGGGTATCTACTGGAGTGCTACACATTTTGGCACCCAAGCTACGCAGGCATGTGCTTTTGAGTTTACAAAAAATGAGGTGAACTGCGATGCTTTCAACGTCCATCGGGAGACGAGCGAGAATTTTTACAACCGTTCTACAGGCCATTCCGTTCGTCTGGTGGTAGATTACCAGGCTCCGGCTGCGCAGACATACACCGTGACATTGGCAAAATATCCGGATAACGCAGATGGCGTTGTTAATTTCACCAACGGTGACGGTACCGGTGTTTATGACGAAAACACAGAAGCATCCATGGAAGCAATGGCTAATGTCGACTGGCAGTTTGAGGGTTGGGATATTGACGGAGATTTAAGTCCTGATGAGACCACTCCGACCTACACGCACACGGTAACCGGCGATATCACGATTACTGCTATCTTCTCGGAGTTATTACCTTCAGCTCTGGACAATACAGACGCAAAGGTGAATGCTGTAAAGCGCGTTCGTGATGGTCAGATGCTGATAGAGAAAAACGGCAAGACCTTTAACGCACAAGGTATAGAGGTTAGGTAATCGAATAATCGATCGATCGAAGTGACTCACATCGTGGGTCACTTTTTTTATGCCTATAAGTAATGGCACGCGCACCTCCGAGTTGCTTAGATTGTGCGAAACAACCCATGTGAAACAACATAATCTATGCAAAATGAAATCTATGTATAAATCTGAAATAGCGCGGGCTGCCGGAGTGAGCCTTAAAGTACTTAAACGATGGTTGCAAGACCCCGAACATCAGCGAAAACTCGCGGACTTGGGAGTGCGTAAATACGATAAAATGCTGCCTCCGACCGCTGTTAACTATATCTGCTCAACCTTTAATATCGAACTCTAAAACTATGATTTATCCCATCCGTGCACCGCCGGAAAAGTGCCCAAAAGTACCCAAAAGTGCCTAAAATATCCCTAAATATCCCTAACTATCCCCCGTTTTTTCACATACCTATACCTTTGCACCGCTTTTCGGGATTAACTTTCCCCCGAGAGGCGATGCATTATGAAACCAACAATTATCAAACTTATTCCGCCTGAACTCATTGGCGGTAAAACGTACTATGCCGATTCAGACGGCAACATCAGAAACGCTAAAGGGCACATCATCAAACCCAGGTTTGGTCCGGCAGCCCGAAATTACAAACGTGGCAGTTGCCATCCGCATGTGAGAATCGGCGGCAAAGAATGCCGTATTCACATCTTGGTTTGCTCCACTTTTTGGGGCATGCGAAAACCCGGGCAACACTGCCATCATCTGGACGGAAACAAGTTCAACAACCGCCCCACGAACCTCATTTTTCTTGACCCCGACGAGCATCGTCGCTTCGACAAAGCCATGCGTTCCGGTAAGATCTACGTGCGGTCTTTGGTTGACCCCATGGTCTTCGAAATGTCCCACCATTGTGAAATCTAAAAACCCGAAAATTATGATCACTAACAATCAACGCGCCTTGCGTATGGCGCACATCCTGTACAACAAGAAACCCGTGTCTCCGAATGGCTATCCTGCTCCGGTTCTAAACCGGTGGGGCGACATCCTCCGCTACGGCTGGTATTTCGTTCGTTTCCGCAAGTGGCTCGCCAACGGCGTGATTCACTTTTCCTATTTCAAAGACGACGGCTCTATCCGCGAAGCACGCGGCACGCTCTCCGTGCACGTTATCCCTCGTGACGATGCCCCGAAAGGCACAAGTACCGCCAAGCCTAATTTCGAAGTCATCAACTATTACGACATCGACAAAAAAGATTGGCGTTCGTTCAAAATCACCAACTTCATCGGCTATGTCACCGGACAAATGTTCACGAGAATGGATTTTAACAAAAGCCGCTTCGATAAGCAGCCCGAAGTCGTCGAGGAGATGCTTTCTCGCCAAGCGGAGATTTAGCAGCCGGGCAGCCATTCGGATAGCGCATATACTCCTCAAAAAACATGCTGCCCCGCATTCGTGTTCCGCGTTCCCCAACCGCTCCACAACGTTTTTGCCGGAGTACATGCTACATCTTCCCTGAGGGGACGGCTGCTAAATCTCGTATAAAAGAAACAGAAAAAAGAACCAAAAAAGAATAAAGAAAAAAGTTGGTGGTGGTAAAGTGTATACTATGCCCCTAACCCCATAGCGAACCTTTACCACCAGCACCTTTTTAAGAACATTATGGAAGAATTTTTATTTAACAAACTCTGGCCGCTGTTGTACGACCACGGTGCGAGTGCCAAGAAAGAAGAAGGCACGCGGCGGTACTGGGCAACGCTCACGCTCGAGCAGCAGAAAAGCGTCCTTACCACCATCAGCAGCAAGTTATCGGAAGGTAAGTTTGTGCAGTTCGACCCGATCCGCGCCATCAAAGA